>JAEYEL010000178.1 GCA_023403475.1 Actinomycetes bacterium | reverse complement strand
TTCGGGACGTGCTGGCCGACGAGGCTGTGGAGCGCGAGCGCATCGTGCGCGAGGTGCAGCAGCGCTTCGCGGACAAAGGGTATCTGCCCATAGAGACCCCGACGCTCGAGGTGATGGACGTGATGCGGGCGGGCGGGCACGTGCCCGGTTCGCCGTTCAAGTTCTATGACGCGCAGGGCGACTTGCTTGCCATGCGCCCCGATGTGACGTTGCAGGTGGCGCGCATGTGCGCCACCCGTTTTCCAGTGTCTGCGGGCGCTTTGCGATTCCGCTACACCCAGCGCGTGTTCCGCGAGGCCGAAACCGACCTGCAAGCGACGTCCCGCGAGCTCACCCAGATAGGCGTGGAGTGCATCGGCGTTGCCGGGGCTTGCGCCGACGCGGAGGTCGTAGGGCTTATGGCCGAGGCGCTCGAGATAAGCGGCGTGGCCGACTTCAAAATCTCGCTTGCCACGGTGGGCGTGCTGCGCGCGCTGCTCGCCCGTAGCGGCGCGGCGGGCGCATGGTGCGAGCGCGTGCTGGCGGCCTACCATGCTTCCAACTACGTTGACCTGGAAGAACTCTGCGACGCTTCCAACGAGGAAAGCGTTCGCCTTGCCGCAGGGGCGGCGCCCGCCTACGTTTCGGCCATCTGCGCGCTTCCGCGCGTGCGCGGCGGGCGCGAGGCCATTGAGGAAGTGCGCGCGCTGGTGGCGCCTCTCGGCTGCGCCGACGGGCTCGACGATTTCGAGCGCACGTTCGATGCGCTCTGCGATGCTGGTCTGGGCGACAGGCTGCTCGTCGATTTCTCGGTGATGAGCTCGTTTGACTACTACACGGGCATCGTGTTCGAAGCGTACGCGCCCGGCGAGGGTTCGCCTTTGGGCAGCGGCGGTCGCTACGACAACATGGTAGGCGCCTACGGCGACCCTCGTCCCGCCGCCGGTTTCGCGTTTTACCTAGAGCAGGCTATGTCTGCGAGGGTTCCGGCGGCTTGTCAGCCGCCGGAACCGGCCGATGCTGCGGGCGTCTCAGGCGGCGAATCTTGCGGCTCCAAGCTCGGTTCACGGCCCGAAGGCCGCTTCGCCGAGCTTTCGCAGCAATCTTCGGCACCTGAGACGCCCTCGCTGACTCTACGAACGACCTGTGAGTCCACGTTGTCGCGGCCTCTTCGCATCGCCGTTCCCAAAGGGTCGCTCAATGCCGATACCATTGCGGCGCTGGGCGCGGCGGGGCTTGATACGGAAGGGCTTGAAAACCCGGGGCGGCAGCTCATCATTCGCAGGCCGGGCGTGGAGTACGTGATCGTGCGGCCCACCGATGCGCCCACGTTTGTTGCCCTGGGTGCCGCCGACTGCGGCATCTGCGGGAAGGATTCGCTGCTCGAGGCCGCAACCGACGTGGTGGAGCTGGTCGATCTGGGATACGGCGCCTGCCGCTTCGTGGTCGCCGAGCCTGCGGGCGCGGCGCGCGCCACCGAGGAGCACTACCGCACGCTCGGCTCCATCCGCGTGGCCACGAAATACCCTAAGATAACCCGTGCTTTTTACGCACAGCGCGGCATGCAGGTCGAGATCGTGAAACTGCACGGAAACATAGAACTGGCACCATTGACGGGCATGGCCGAGCGCATCGTGGACATCACGGCCACGGGCACGACGCTGCGCGAGAACAATCTGGTCGTGGTCGACGAAGTTCTTTCGTCCACCGCGCGGTTTTTCGCCAACACCTGCGCGTACCGCACCGATGCGCGCATTGTGGAACTTGCCGACACGCTGCGCCGACAGGCGCTTGAGAAGATGGGAGAAAACAAGTGATGAAACGAGTGGTTCTGCAGCCGGGACAGCAGTTTTCGAATGCCAACCTCGACCGCAAAGGCGCGTTCGACGCGAAGGCACTCACTGCGGCAACCTCCATTATCGAGGACGTGCGCGAACGCGGCGATGAGGCGCTGCGCGACTACACCGAGCGCTTCGACGGCGTGCGCATCGAGAGCTTCAGCGTGCCGCAGGCCGAAATCGAGGCTGCTGCCGAACGGGTGAACCCCGAAACCGCTGCGGCGCTGCGCCATGCCGCCGCGCAGATTCGCGATTTCCATGAGCGTCAGCGCCAGCAGAGCTGGTTTTTCGCTCGCGAGGACGGCGCACTAGTGGGCAGCAAGGTCGTGCCGCTTGAGTCGGTGGGCATCTACGTGCCGGGTGGCCGCGCGCTGTATCCTTCGTCGGTGCTGATGAACGCGCTGCCGGCCTCGGTGGCGGGTGTGGAGCGCATCGTGTGCGTGACGCCTCCCACCAAAGACGGCACGCTCGACGCCGCCATTCTGTACGCGTGCAGCATCGCGGGCGTGACGGAAATCTACACGGTGGGCGGTGCACAGGCCGTAGCCGCGCTCGCCTATGGAACCGCGAGCATCGCGCCCGTCGCGAAGATCACCGGCCCCGGCAACGCCTACGTGGCCGCCGCGAAAAAGATCGTGTCGGGAGATGTGGGCATCGATATGATAGCGGGTCCGTCCGAGGTGTGCGTGGTGGCCGATAGCGCGGCCGCGCCGTCGCTTGTGGCTATCGATCTCATGGCGCAGGCCGAACACGACCCGCTTGCTACCTGCTATCTGGTCACGTTCGATGAGGCGTACGCGGACGCCGTTGAAGCTGCGATAGACGAGCACATGAAGTCGTCCACGCGTGCCGAGATAACCGCGGCCTCGCTTGAAAACCGCGGGCTTGCGGTGGTGTGCCCCGACCGCGCCGCCGCCATCCAGGCGGTGAACGTCATCGCGCCCGAGCACCTCGAGCTGCACGTGGCAGACGCCATGGAACTTCTGGGCCAGGTGCGCAACACCGGCGCCATCTTTTTGGGTGCGTGGACGCCCGAGGCGGTGGGCGATTACGTGGCCGGCCCCAATCACACGCTTCCCACCGGCGGCACCGCCCGCTACGCATCGCCCCTTTCGGTTGACGAGTTCGTGAAGAAGTCGAGCGTCATCCAATATTCGCCCCAGTCGCTGCAAAACGACGCCGACGCCGTCATCGCCATCGCCACCCACGAGGGCCTGTGGGCGCATGCGAAAAGCGTCGAGTTGCGTCGCGACCTCCTCGAAAAAGGAAGGAACTAGGATTCGCCATGAACACGGTACGGCCGAGCGCGCCGCAGCTTGCGGGGCTTGAACCATACGACCCCAAATACCTGCCGGCTCGCTCACTGCTTTCGGCGAACGAGAATCCGAGCGATGTGGATGAGAAAGTGCGCCGCGAGATACAACGCGCGCTGAAGAAGCTTCCCTTCAACCGCTACCCCGACCCGCTCGCAAACGACCTGCGCGATCTTATAGCCGAAGCGAACGGCCTTGAGCGCGAGCAGGTGCTCGTGGGCAACGGCGGCGATGAGCTGCTGTTCAACATCGCGCTTGCATGGGGCGGACCAGGTCGCACGTTCCTCAACATGCCGCCCACGTTCTCGGTCTACGACAACAACGCGCGCCTCACGGGCACGACGGTGGCAAACGTCGCGCGGCGGGTCGATTATTCCATCGACGAGGCTGCTATGCTCGCCCGCGTGGCGCAAGGCGATATCGACTACGTAATCGTGACCAGCCCGAACAATCCCACAGGCGAGCTTGCGAGCGAGGAGTTCATGGTTCGCCTGCTTTCCGCAACCGATGCGCTCGTCATGGTGGACGAGGCGTACTTCGAGTTCTCGCGCCGCACCATGCGCCCTTACCTCGCGCAGCACAAAAACCTGGTCATTCTGCGCACATTCTCAAAGGCGTTCAGCTTGGCCGGTGTGCGTGTGGGCTATCTTCTGGGCAACGCCGATGTGGTTCGCGAGTTCGTCAAGGTGCGCCAGCCGTATTCGGTCGATGCCGTGTCGCAGGCCATCGCCCGCGTGGTGTACGAGAACCGTGCGAAGTTCGAGCCGGGCATCAAGGCCATCATCGCCGAGCGCGAGCGTCTTGTCGCCGAGCTTTCCGTCACGCCTGGCGTGACGGCGTTTCCAACTGACGCGAACTACGTTCTCTTTCGCATGGAAAGCCCCGATGCGGCGCGCGCGATGTGGCAGGCGCTGTACGATAGGGGCGTGCTCGTGCGCGATTTCTCCCATGCGAAGGGTCTTGAAGGCTGCCTGCGCGTGAGCGTCGGCTCGCGTGAGGAGAACGATGCGTTTCTGGACGGCTTGAGAAGCGAACTGGTTGGCGGGCTGTAGGCTCGCCGGAAAGTTTGCAGGAAGAAGGGAACTTCATGGCGCGAACCGCTGAGATAAGGCGAACCACCAAAGAGACCGACATAGCGCTCGCTCTCAACTTGGACGGCACGGGCGCAGTCGAGGTCGAGACGGGCGTGCCGTTCTTCGACCATATGCTCGACGCGTTCGGACGTCACGGGCTTATCGATCTGTCCGTTCGCGCGAAGGGCGATATCGACGTCGACGCGCATCACACTGTCGAGGATGTGGGCATCGTGTTGGGGCAGGCCTTCGCGCGCGCTCTGGGAGACAAGCGCGGCATCGTGCGCTTCGGGTCGCAGTTCGTGGTCATGGACGAGGCGCTGGTGCTTGCGGCGGTGGACATATCGGGGCGCGGGCAGCTGCATTATGACGTTTCGCTGCCCATCGAGATTATCGGCACGTTCGACACCACGCTCGCCAAGGAGTTCTTCATTGCGTTCGCGTCGAACGCGGGCGTGACGTTGCATGTGGTGGCTTTCAAAGGCGAGAACTCGCACCACATCATCGAGGCAGTGTTCAAAGCGGTGGGACGGGTGCTCTGCGAGGCATGTGCCGTGAACCCGCGCATCGAAGGTGTTTTGCCTTCCACCAAGGGGGCGCTGTGATTGCGATCCGTGCCCGGCTTTCGGGAACCCCTTTTTTGGATGCCCCGCTTCGCTGCTCGCTTCGCTCGGGCGCTGCGCTCCTTCGTGCTTTGGAATGCGCGCCCTTCGGGCGCAGCCAGGAGCAGTGCTCAGAGGATCCAAAAAAGGTATTCCCGAAAGCTGGGCGCTATCTTTCAGGGTTTGCGGGTGTCTTCTTTGTTTCCATATGTGGAGGGGCGCTATGATTGCCGTTGTTGATTATCGGAAGGGGAACTTGAAGAGCGTCGAACGGGGGCTTCTCGGTGCGGGGGGCGACGTGCGCGTTACCGACGACGCGGCTGTCATCGCGCGTGCAGACGCTATCGTGCTTCCGGGTGTGGGGGCGTTCGCCGACGCGGCGTCCACCATGTGCGAGCTGGGGCAGATGGAGGTCATTCGCGAGCGTATAGACGCGGGGGTGCCGTTTTTGGGCATATGCTTGGGGCTGCATCTCATGTTCGAAGAGGGAATGGAGGGCGCGCCTGCCGAAGATGACGGGGAATCTTCGACAGGCGCGCTCGGTCTGGCCGTTCTTCCCGGCGTGGTGACGAAGATGCCGAACGCGGATGCCGAAGGCCGCACGTTCAAGATTCCCCACGTGGGCTGGAACTCTGTCGCTGACTTTGGTGGACCTGTGGGTGATGAAAACGCTGGCTTTGTCTGCCCGCTGCTTGAGGGTGTCGCGCCGGGGGAATATTTCTACTTCACGCACAGCTACATTGCGCCCGAAACGCCGGCCACGGTGGCGGTGACCGAGCACAGCGTGGTGTTTCCCAGCGTCGTGCGGTTCCGCGATGCGGCGTTCGGCGTGCAGTTCCATCCGGAGAAGAGCTCGGATGCGGGCGCGCGCGTGCTGCGCAACTTCGTCGAGATAGCGAAAGGAGCGTAAGGGCTTATGTATTTGCTTCCGGCAATAGATCTGCTCGATGGGCGTGTCGTGCGTCTGGCAAAGGGCGATTACGACCAAGTGACGGTCTACGACGACGATCCGGTGGCACGTGCGCGCGCGTTTGCGCAGGCAGGTGCGGAGTGGATTCATGTGGTGGATCTTGACGGAGCGCGTTCGGGCGTGCCGGAAAACGCGGGGGTTATCGAGCGTATTCTGGCAGCCACGTCGCTGAAAGTCGAGGTGGGAGGTGGCATTCGCTCGCTTGAAGCCGCCGAGCGCTTGATGTGTGCGGGCGCTCAGCGGCTGGTACTGGGCACGAGCTTGATTGCCGCGCCCGATTTCGCGCGCGCGGCCCTTGGGCGCTTCGGCAGCGATGCTCTTTGCGCGGGCATCGATGCCAAAGGCGGGGAAGTGGCCGTGGCCGGCTGGCGCGAAGGGTCGGGCGTTGCTGCCGAAAAGCTGGCGGCGCACGTTGCCGAGCTGGGCTTTCGCCACTTGGTGTACACCGATATTGCGCGCGACGGCATGCAATGCGGCATCGAGGCGGCGGCCTACGAGCGCATGGCGCGCGCCTTCGGGCATCCGGTCATCGCGAGCGGCGGCGTGGCGAATGTTGCCGACATAGAGCGCTTGGCGTCGGTGGCGGAGTTCGTGGAAGGCGTCATTGCCGGCCGCGCCGTCTACGAAGGTGCTCTCGACGTGGCCGAAGGTGTGCGCGCGATCGAAGCCGCGAGCAACGAAGGGGCATAAAGAGATGCTGTCGAAACGAGTGATTCCCTGCATGGACGTGAAGGACGGGCGCGTCGTCAAAGGCGTGAACTTCGTGAATCTGCGCGATGCGGGCGATCCGATAGAGCTGGCACAGCGCTACGACGAGCAGAAGGCCGACGAAGTGGTGTTTTTGGACATCACGGCCACAAGCGACGACCGCGCTACCACGGTTGACTTGGCGAGCCGCGCGAGCGAGGAGCTACATCTGCCGTACTGCGTGGGCGGGGGCTTCCGCAGTGTGGCCGACATCCGTCGCATGATAGCCGCCGGCGCCGACAAGGTGTCGGTGAACTCGGCCGCCGTCGAAAACCCCGCGCTCATCACGCAGGCCGCGCTCGCGTTCGGCACGCAGGCGATTCTGTGCGCCATCGACGCGAAAAGCGTTGCCGGGAACCCCAACAAGTGGGAGGTCTACGTGCACGGCGGGCGCAAAGCCACCGGCATCGACGCCGTTGCGTGGGCTGAGGAAGCGGCGCGGCGCGGCGCGGGGGAGATTCTGCTCACCAGTATGGACCGCGACGGCAGCCGCGACGGCTTCGACTGCGCGCTTACCCGCGCGGTTGCGCGCGCGGTGAACGTTCCCGTCATCGCGAGCGGCGGTGTGGGAAAGCTTGAGCATTTCGCGCAGGGCATACTGGAAGGTGAGGCCGATGCCGTGCTGGCCGCGAGCGTCTTTCACTTCGGCGAGCTAACCGTTCGCCAGGTGAAGGAGCATATGAGAGGCTGCGGAATCCCGGTAAGGCTATAGTTCCGCCGTTTTGCCGAGCGGCGCAGCGAAGCCGACGCTGCGGCGGGCTTCCGCACCCCACCTCGCCACTTTTTCGCTTGCCTTCACGTGCGGGAGCACGCTCAGTCGCGAAACGCGGCGATTTGGGATGCGAGAGCCCGCCTCGCTGGCTTACTAGCGCCAACCTGTGCGACAAAAAGATTAACCTGTGCGACGAAAATGAAAGGAAAACCCGATGAACTTGCCTGAGCTTGCTTACAATGCGGACGGGCTTATACCCTGCATCGTGCAGGATGCAGGCTCGCTCGAAGTGCTCATGATGGCGTGGATGAGCGAAGAATCGCTTGCGCTCACGCTCGAACGCGGCGAGACGGTGTTTTGGTCGCGCAGTCGCCAAGAACTGTGGCATAAGGGCGCCACCAGCGGAAACACCCAGAAGCTCGTCGAGCTGCGCTACGATTGCGATGCCGATACGCTGCTCGCGCTCGTTTCCCCCCAAGGCCCTGCCTGCCACACCGGCGCGCGCAGCTGCTTCTTCCGCACTATCGGGTAGCCTTGCCCGCCTCCTGCCTTCTGCCAGCTCGAGCGATGCGAGATAGGGAGCAACGCCGAGGTAGCGCCTTCCGCGCGTCCCGCCCGCGTCCTGCTCGCCTGTCCCTGCAGCTGCCTTTTCTGCGCGATGCCCGCGCGTCCCGCCCGCGTCCTGCTCGCGCATCGCGCCCGTTCCCCTTATCTTCACCACAAAACCATGCCGTGCGCGTTTTTCCCGCTTGAAGCGATGCGGAACATGCGCTACCATGTTCACGTTTGAAAGGCGGCGAAGGGAGCCGTGCGCTATTTTCTCGGAAGGGAAGAATTCCGTCTGGGGAACCGCCCGATCGAAAGAAATCAAACGAAACAACAAACGAAGCAGTCGTCTTGTCTGAATCCCTGCGAAGGCACCCATGCGCATCCGTGCGCTTTTGAGAATGCAGTCTATGTAGAAGGAGGAACCGGGTGAAGTTTTTCTTGGATACCGCCGACCTTGCCGAAATCGAGGAAGCGGCCAGTTGGGGAGTGCTTGCGGGCGTGACTACCAACCCCACGCTCTACGCGCGCATCGGCGGCAAGCTCGCCGACTTCCATGATCACATCAAGCGCATCTGCGAGATCGTGGACGGTCCTGTGTCGGCGGAAAGCGTGGCCATGAAGCGCGACGACATAGTGCGCGACGGTCGTGCGCTGGCGGCCATCGCCCCGAACGTCGTCGTGAAGGTTCCCACTATGGTGGAGGGCCTTGCGGCAACGCGCACGTTGGCGGCAGAAGGCATCCCGGTGAACATGACGCTGTGCTTCAGCGTGCCGCAGGCCATTATGGCGGCACGTGCGGGCGCACGCTACATCAGTCCTTTCATCGGCCGGTTCGATGACATTTCCGAAGACGGGGTTTCCCAGCTTGGCGATATCGTCGAGGCTATAGGCAACTACGACTTTTCGGAAAGCACGGTGCGCGGCGAGCGCGTGGAGATCATAGCCGCCTCGGTACGCAGTCCGCATCACGTGACGCAGGCCGCCCTTGCAGGAGCCGATATCGCCACGGTACCGTTCGCAGCGTTGAAGAAATGCGTGCAGCATCCCTTGACCGATCGCGGCCTCGAAGCGTTCCTTAAGGATTGGGAGAAGGTGCAGCAGGCATGAGCGAGAACGACATGAACGAGCAGGAGGCCAAGGTCTCCGTCGAAAAGAAGGCCGCCAAGCCGAAGACGACGCGTCGCCGCACGACGGCTGCTGCTGCCAAGGGCGCCCTTGTCGATGAGAGCACGGCAAGCAAGAAAAAGACGGCTCCCGCAAAGACGACGCGCAAGCGTACGGCAAAGGTGGCGGAAGACGCGCCTGCGGAAGACTTGACCGCCAAGGCGGCAGATGCATCCGAGGCTGAGGCGCCGGCTAAGCCCGTCCGTCGCGGCCGCAAGAAGGCGACCCCGGCTCCTGCGTCCGCAGTTGCGTCCAAGGCTCCTGCGTCCGCAGCCGCGCCCAAGGGTGAGCCTGCCCGGAAAGCGGAGACCGGCGAAGCGCGCGTAGGGGAAGCAAACCCTGCCCGTCGAGGACGCAAGAAAGCGGTTGCAGCCGACGCTTCCGCCGAGGCACCCGTTGCATCCGCCGAGGCGCCTGCCAAGCCCGCTGCCGAGGCGCCTGCCAAGCCCGCAGCTGAGGCTTCCGCCGAGCCCGCTGCCGAGGCGCCTGCCAAGCCCGCCCGCCGCGGTCGTCGCCGCACCATCACCCTTGCCGCTCCTACCGAAGCGCCCAAGGATGCCGAGGTTTCGGAATCTGCCCCGCGCCAGCAGGGCCACCAGCACCATGCCTCGCAAGGGCAAGACAAGGCTCCTGCGATCCGCAACGGAAAAGGCTCCAACCGCCAAGGCGCCGGTCAAGGCGGCGGCAAGCAGGGCGGCTCTTACGACAAACGCGGCCAGGGTGCGCAGGGAGGGCACGCCGGGAACGGCTTTCGCAAGCAGCGCCGTCAGTACGGCAACCAGCAGCGAGAGATCGTTCCCAGCGTCACGCTGGAAGACCTAGCGAAGCTCAAGGTGGCCGAACTGCGCGCGAAGGCCGAGGAGCTTTCGGTAGACGCCGCAGGGCTTAAGAAGGCCGAACTCGTGCAGGCGGTCTACGATGCCAGCGTGAAGGCGGAAGGCTTCAACGAAGTGGCCGGCGTGCTCGATATCCTGCAAGACGGCTACGGCTTTTTGCGCACGCAGGGATACCTGCCCAGCGAGACCGACGCCTACGTGGGGCTTGCCACCATTCGCCGTAACGGCCTGCGCAAAGGAGACTACGTGTGCGGACAGACGCGTCCCGCGCGCGAGAACGAGAAGTACGCGGCCATACAGAAGGTCATCTCCATCAACGGCATTCCTCTCGAGCAGTGCGCGTACCGCCCGAAATTTGCCGACCTTACGCCTGTTTACCCCGATGACCGGCTGTGGATGGAGCACGGCAAGCAAACCATCACTGCGCGCGTCGTCGATCTGGTGGCGCCTATCGGCAAAGGCCAGCGTGGCCTCATCGTAAGCCCGCCGAAGGCCGGCAAAACTACCATCCTCAAAGATATTGCAGCTTCCATCAGCGCGAACAACCCTGAAGTGCACCTTATGTGCCTGCTTGTCGACGAACGCCCCGAAGAGGTGACCGACATGGAGCGCTCCGTGCGCGGCGAGGTCATCTCCTCTACGTTCGACATGCCCTGCGAGAACCACATCGCCGTGGCCGAGCTTGTCATCGAACGCGCGAAACGTTTGGTGGAGGCGGGTCGCGACGTGGTCATCCTCATGGATTCCATCACGCGCTTGGCGCGCGCCTACAACCTGGCTCAGCCCGCCTCGGGCCGCATCCTTTCGGGCGGCGTCGATTCCACGGCGCTCTACCCGCCCAAACGATTCCTCGGCGCCGCGCGCAATATCGAAGGCGGCGGCAGCCTCACCATTTTGGCATCGGCGCTCATCGAGACCGGTTCCAAAATGGACGAGGTCATCTTCGAGGAGTTCAAGGGCACGGGCAACATGGAGCTGCGCCTCGACCGCAATTTGGCAGACAGGCGCATTTTCCCGGCCATCGACCCGGTGGCTTCCGGCACGCGTAAGGAAGAGCTGCTGCTCGAATCGCAGGAAGCGCCGCTTATCTGGGCTGTTCGACGTATTCTCGCGAACATGAACAGCACCGAGCGGGCTATGGGCATGCTCATCAAGTCGCTTAAGCAAACCGAAACCAACCAAGAGTTCCTCATTCGCACGGCCAAAAAGGCCCAGCATGGGAAATCCGACGAGAACTTCGAGCTCTAGCGAAGCCTCTGACGGTAAGGAGAAACGCGCATGGCACAAGAAGGCAACTGGCAGCAACAAGTGTGGCAGCAGCCCCAACCGCAGCCCCAACCGCAACCCCAGCCCCAGCCCCAACCTGCGTATGTGCAGAACCCCTACGGGCAGGTGCCTCCCATGCAGCCGCCTGTTTTCCGGCAGCCGCCCGCCGCGCAACCGTCGGCACCGCAGCCGAAGCGGCGCGGATGGATAGTGGCGCTTGTGGCGGTCATCTTGCTCTTTGCCTTCATGTTCGCCGGTTTGGCGTCGTGCACGAACATCATGACTTCGTCTGTGGGCTCGCTTGGCTCTTGGAACCTTGGCTCTTCGTCCTCTTCGGGCGTCGAGTCTCTTACACAGGATGCGGTGGGCATCATCACCATCGACGGAACCATTCAGTACGACGGCACCACCGCAAGCCCTGAGGGGTTGAAAGGCCAGCTTGACCGCGCGGCCGAGAACAGCCATATCAAGGCCGTGGTCCTGCGCGTGAACTCCGGCGGCGGCACGGCTACGGCGGGCGAGGAGATGGCCGTCTATGTGCGCCGGTTCATGGAGGAAACCGGCAAGCCCGTGGTGGTTTCGAGTGCCTCCATGAACGCGAGCGCCGCCTACGAGATATCTTCGCAGGCCGACTACATCTTCACGGCGAAAACTACCGCCATCGGCGCTATTGGCACGGCCATGCAGGTGACCGACCTTTCGGGGCTGCTCGACAAACTGGGCATCCGCATCGACAACATCACGTCGTCTGACAGCAAGGATTCCAGCTACGGCACGCGTGCTTTGACCGAAGAGGAGCGCGCCTACTACCAGGCCATGGTCGACCAGATAAACGAAACGTTCGTGCAAACGGTGGCCGAAGGCCGCAACATGTCGGTCGAAGAGGTGCGCGCGCTGGCGACAGGCCTTACCTTCACCGGCATGGAGGCGGTTGAAAACGGTCTTGCAGACGAGGTGGGCACGCTGGAAGACGCCGTGGACAAGGCGGCTTTTCTGGCGGGCGCCTTCGACTGCGTAACGGTTGCACTTGCCCCCGATTCCGCCTACGACCTTGCAAGCCTGTTCGGCTTCGCGAACGGAACCGATTCCTCCCGGGTTACGGGAGAGCTCTTGAAGGAGCTGGATAACGATGGAACTCTCTCTCGTTAACGATCATTCCCACCACGACCGCGTGAAGTGGCCGAAGCGCGCCGTCGTCACGGCGGGCATGCCCTACGGCAACAAGCCTTTGCATTTCGGGCACATAGGCGGCGTGTTCGTTCCCGCCGACGCGTTCGCCCGCTTCCTGCGCGACCGCATAGGAGCGGAAAACGTGCGCTTCGTGTGCGGCACCGACTGCTTCGGCTCGCCCATCGACGAGGGCTATCGCAAGCTGGTGGAGGCGGGTGAGTTCTTTGGCACCATCGCCGACTACGTCATGCGCAACCACGAAGCGCAGAAGAAGACCCTTGACGCGTACGGCATCAGCCTTTCGGTGTACGAAGGGTCGGGCATCGGGCATTGCGGGGAAGTGCACCAACTTGTGAGCAACCGGTTCATCGAAAAGCTGCACGAGAACGGGCATCTGCACCTTGAATCGACCTTGCAGTTCTACGACACGGAAGCCCAGACGTTTCTGAACGGTCGCCAAGTGCAGGGGCGCTGCCCTGTGCAGGGCTGCAAGTCGGAGCACGGCTACGCCGACGAGTGCGACCTTGGCCATCAGTACGCGCCGGAAGACCTTATAGCGCCTGTATCCTCCGTCACGGGCACCGTGCCCGAAATGCGCCCCGTCGAGAACTGGTATTTCGACCTGCCCGCATTCGCCGATTTCCTGCGCGGGCATGTGGAGGCGCTCGAGGCCGATCCCGAGGTGCGCGCCATCGTGTCTAAGACCGTGCGCGAGTTTCTGGCGCCGCCTGTGATCTATGTTAAAAACGAAGCCGAAGAGGCGTACCGCGTTGTGGCCGACGAGCTGCCGCCCCATCGCTTTCGCGCGGCGGAAGCGGGCAAGCAGAGTTTCGAGATAGAGTTCGACACCATAGAGGACAGGGATGCGGCGCGACCCGTGCTCGCGCGCGCGGGCATCCGCTTCCGCACGGGCAAGACGCTTGTGCCCTTCCGCATTACCGGCAACATCGAATGGGGGGTGAAAGCCCCGGTCATCGACGGCGTGGAGGGGTTGACGGTGTGGTGTTGGCCGGAAAGCCTGTGGGCGCCTATGTCGTTTACCATGGCGGCGAACGACGAGCTGGGTCTGCCGCGCGGCAGCTGGCGCGACTTCTGGTGCTCGGAAGATGCGCAGGTCTACCAGTTCATAGGGCAGGACAACCTCTACTTCTACGGTGTGGCGCAGCCGGCGCTCATCGAGGCGCTGGCCCCGGGCGACCTTATGGCGGAAGGTATCGCCGAGCACCCCTTGCGCCAGACCACGCTCGTGGCGAACCATCATATACTGTTCGGGAACAAGAAGGCGTCGTCTTCCGGCGCGGTCAAGCCACCTACGGCAGACGAGCTGCTTAACCACTACACCTGCGAGCAGCTGCGTGCGCACTTTTTGGCGCTCGGGCTCGATCAGAAGTCGGTCGGCTTCAAGCCGAAGCCTTTCGACCCCGATCCCGTCAAGCGCGACGATGCGCGCGTGGCCGATCCGGTGCTCAAAGAAGGAGCGCTGCTCACGAACGTGTTCAACCGCCTTGCGCGCAGCTGCTTCTACGAAGCGGGAAAAAGCTTCGAGGGCTACATGCCGCTTGGGGCGCCTTTGCCTTCCGTGGCCGAGCGCGCGCACGCCACGCTGCATTCCTACGATGAGCTCATGCACCGCGTGGAGCTGCATTCGATCATGTCGCTTGCAGACGAGTTTATCCGCTTTGCGAACAAGCACTGGACCTGCGGCATCCGTGAGGCCGAGCAGAAGGGAAGCGCCGAGGCGCGTCGTCAAGTGCTTGTGGACTCGTTCTTCCTTCTGCGCATCGCAACGCTGCTCATGCACCCGGTGGTGCCCTTCGGCACCGAGAAGATATGCGACTACCTGAACTTCGAGTTCGACGAGTTCTTCAGCTGGAACTACGATTTCGACAGCATGGAGGAGCTGTGCAGCGCCGGCGAGATAACCGAAGGCCGCCATCGCGTGCGCGACCTTCCCCCGCGCTTCGATTTCTTCAAGAAGCACGAAAGCCAGCTGAAGTAACCCAAAGGGTGCCAGTGCCAAAGGTGCCAAAGGAAAGGAGTGTCCCTTTGGCACCAAAAACGTGCCATTAGGTGTGTCCCTTTGGCACCTTTGGCGCTTGTAAACGTGGGGTTTTCAAGGATGCTTTGAGCTTGCGAGGTGCAAAAAACGGGGACACGGTACAATCTTAAAACTATTTGCTTGCCTATTCGGTGATTTCGCCGTATCATAAGCAATTGCTGTTTTCGCTGCGCTGCGTAAGCGACGCATGCATCGAACCGAGTGTTAGAGTGTTAGACAAAAAGGAGTTCAACTTCATGGCAGTCAAAATTCGCCTCGCCCGTCACGGCGCTAAGAAGCGTCCGTACTATCGCGTCGTCGTAGCCGATTCCCGCGCCCCGCGCGACGGCAAGTTCATCGAGGAAGTGGGTCGCTACAACCCTTGCGTCGACCCTTCTATGATCAAACTCGACATGGAGAAGATCGACAAGTGGCTCGCAAACGGCGCTCAACCCACCGATACGGTAGTGCGCCTTATCGAAACTGCGCGCAAGGACGCATAACGTCATGTCCGAGCAGACGGAGGACATCGCCGGTTTGGTGAAGACGCTCGTCTTTCCGCTCATCGAGTTCGAAGAAGATCTCGATATTCAAGCGAGCGAGAGCGAAGACGGCGGCATTTACATCGAGATCCGCGTGAACGAAGAGGATGCCGGCAAGGTGATAGGTCGCCAAGGCCGCGTCATCAAGGCCATACGCACGCTCGCCCGCGCTGCTGCTTCCCGCACGGGAACGTCGGTTGAAGTGGAGCTTATCGACTAAATGCGCGCGTGGAAAGACGTCGCCGAACTAACCAGCACCAAAACCTTGAACGGGGGGCTTGTCGTACGCTGTGCGCCAGGCCTTCCTTTTTTGCTGTATGAGGGCGTGCAGGTGGCGTTCGTGCCGCCTGTGATCGATGCGCCGCGCCGCGCATGGGTGGAAAGCGTGCAGATGCAGGGCGCCGATGCTGCGGTGGTGAAGTTTGCGGGCATAGACGATGCGGACGTTGCTCGCTCGCTCGTAGGTTGCCATTGCCTCATGCGCCGCGAAGATGTTCCCGAAGGCAAGCGTATCGGTGCCTCTGACGCCGATACGCTCGCGGGATTTCGGGTGATCGATGCGCGGGCGGGGATTCTAGGCACGCTGCAAGGCGTGCGAACGCTGCCCGGACAGCGCCTTTTGGAAGTTGCGCGCACGTGCGCCGAGGGCGCAGGCGAAGATGTTGGCAAGCACGCCCGCGACGCTTCCCTCGAATCTGCGGAAGTGCCCGCCTGTGCAAGCGGCTTTTCGCCCGGGGAGCAGCCCTTCGACCCCGACCCTTTGCTCATTCCCCTTGTGGACGAGTTCGTTTCGGGCATCGATGGGGGTGCCCGCCGCATCGACGTATGCGTACCATCGGGTCTTTTGGAACTGTGATGCGCGGATTCCCGAAAGGAGGCGCGACCGCATGATCATCGAAACCCTTTCAACGTTTCCCCGTATGTACGATTCGGTTATGGGCGCTTCGATGATGCAGCGCGCCCAAGACAAGGGGATCATCCGGTTTTCCGCCTACGATCTGCGCGACTGGACGCACGACCGCCACCGCACCACCGACGACGACCCTTACGGCGGCGGCCCTGGCCTCGTCATGAAATGCGAGCCCATCTTCGAAGCGGTGGAAGACATTGTCTCCGGAACGCTCCCGAACTCCGCGCCCTCCGTCTCCGCCCCCCACATCGTCTTCCTTGCGCCCGAAGGCGAGCCCTTCACCGATGTCCTCGCCGCGAACCTTGCCCGAAAGGAGCGCCTGCTGTTCGTATGCGGGCACTACGAGGGCATTGACGAGCGGGCCTATGCGTTGGCTGATCGCGTGATTTCCTTGGGCGACTACGTGCTCACGAGTGGTGAGCTGGCTTCCATGGTGGTCATAGACGCCGTGGTGCGCAAGCTGCCGGGCGTTCTGGGCGCGCAAGAGGCTGGCGTGGACGACGAGAGCTTCGCTACGGGGCTTTTGGAATACCCGCAGTACACACGTCCCGCAAGCTTTCGTGGCATGGACGTTCCGTCTGTGTTGCTTTCAGGAGATCACGGCGCGGTGGCGCGCTGGCGGCGTAAGGCGGCGCTGGAAAAGACTGCGCGCCTGCGTCCCGATCTGCTTGCAAAAGCCGACCTTTCGCCCGCTGACAAGGATTTTCTGAAGAGTTTATCGGCGGCGGAAGACGCATAGCGCAGAAGCGCTATCATGGCTGAATACGATTTCAGCCAGATGCCAGACGCCGGGTGTGCGGTGCATGCGCGGACGCATACGGGTATACGCGGGCATCTGTTCGGAAAGGACTTGCACTTTCATGTATTCGGGAGAGCACGCCGAGCCAAAGGGAAACAAGATATTGCGTAGCGCCTGCGGCCTTTTGGTCATGGTCGCTCTTGTTCTGGGTCTGTCATGGGCGCTGCGCACGTTCGTGTTCCAAGCGTTCGAGATCCCTTCGGGATCTATGGAGCAGACCATCATGACGGGCGATATGGTATTCTCCGAAAAGGTGAGCTACTATTTCCGCGACCCGCAGCAGGGCGATATCGTGACGTTCCAAGACCCCCAGACGCCGGGGCGCGTGCTCATCAAGCGCGTCATAGCCACGGGCGGTCAGACAGTCGATCTGGTCGATGGCAAGGTGGTCGTCGACGGCGTCGTGCTTGTGGAACCCTATACGCGCGGGAAGGAGTCGGCTCCTTTAAACCCGGCACCCGGTGTGAGCATATCGTATCCGTACACGGTTCCGGAGGGGTATCTGTGGGTCATGGGCGACAACCGCACGAACTCGCAGGATTCGCGCCATTTCGGGCCTATCAAGGAATCAAGCGTGTCGGGTCATGCGGTGTTCACGTACTGGCCGCTCGACCACATGGGGTCTTTGGGGTAACGGAATCTTCGCGCAAAACGGCTTAGGTGAGAAGGGCTTCGCCGCTAAGGGCGCGAAGCGTAGGGAGACGAAGGCAAGGAGAAGCATGTCCACAGAATTTGCGGGCGCCGGGAAGCGCGCGGGCGGGGCGTCCGTCGAGGCGCCCACGTTCCAAGACGTTATCATGAATTTGCAGCGGTACTGGGCAGACTTGGGCTGTGTTGTGCTGCAACCCTACGACAACGAGGTGGGAGCCGGTACGTTCCATACGGCCACCACGTTGCGCTCGCTTGGGCCTGATACGTGGAGATGCGCCTACGTGCAGCCGTGTCGCCGTCCCACCGACGGGCGCTACGGCGAGAACCCCAACCGCATGCAGCACTACTATCAGTTCCAAGTGCTGCTGAAGCCCTCGCCCGACGACGTGCAGGACTTGTACTTGGAAAGCCTGCGTGCCATAGGCATCGACGTCGAGGAGCACGACGTGCGCTTCGTGGAAGACGACTGGGAAAGCCCGACGCTGGGCGCCTGGGGCCTTGGCTGGGAGGTGTGGATAGACGGCATGGAGGTGACGCAGTTCACCTACTTCCAGCAGGTGGGCGGTTTCGAGTGCAAGCCGGTGCCGGCCGAGATAACCTACGGGCTGGAGAGGCTGACCATGTACATCCAGGGCGTCGATTCGGTGTACGACATCGTGTGGAGCCGAGGCGCCGACGGCAGCGTGTTCACCTACGGCGACGTCTTTTTGGAAAACGAGCGCGAGTTTTCCGCCTACAACTTCGAAGTGGCCGATACCGACCTGCTGTTCGGCGAGTTCGACCGCTACGAGGCGGAATGCAACCGCGTGCTTGAGGCGGGCCTGCCGCTTCCCGCCTACGATTACGTGCTCAAGTGCAGCCATGCGTTCAACCTGCTCGACGCGCGCGGCGTGATTTCCGCTACCGAGCGCATGGGTTATATCCTGCGTGTGCGCGCCATAGCGAAAGCGTGCTGTGCAAGCTATCTGGAGCATGTGGCGGGCGAGGGGAAAGCAGTGCTTGGCAGCGCGGAGGGGAAGGAGGCCCGCGATGGCGAATAGAACGCTTGCCTTCGAGATAGGCACCGAAGAGCTGCCTGCGTTCGACTTGCATGCGGCGACGGGAAAGCTCGGGCGTCTTGCAGCTTCCGCGTTTGACGAGGCGGGCATTCCGCACGGAGATATCGCGGTCTACACCACGCCGCGCCGCCTTATCGTGGTGGTGGGCGATGTGCCCGAACGGACCGAGGCCACAGAAGAGGTCTTCCGCGGGCCTTCCGTAAAGATCGCCTTCGATGCGGAAGGAAACCCCACCAAGGCGGCTTGCGGATTCGCACGCGGCAAGGGCGTAGACGTGGGCGCGCTCGAACGCCGCGACGAGAACGGCACCGTGTACGTGTACGCCTTTGTGAGCACGCCGGCGCGCGAGGGGGCCGATCTTCTGCCTTCGCTGCTCGCCAACCTTATCACGGCCGTACCGTGGCCGAAGTGCATGCGCTGGGGAAGCTGCACAGAGCAGTTCAGCCGCCCCGTCCGCTGGCTGTACGCCCAGCTGGGAAGCACGGTGGTGCCCGTTCGGTTCGCCGGTCTTGAGGCGGGCGACGAAACGTACGGGCATAGGTTTTTATCCCTTGGTCCCCACAAGGTGACTTCCGCCGATGCGCTCGTAGACGTGCTGCGCGATGGCTTCGTGGTGCCGAGCGAAGCCGAGCGTGAAGCGTCCATTCGCGCACAGGTGGCGCGCATCGAAAGGGAAACGGGCCTTGTGGCGGAGCTGCACGCCAAGACGCTTGAGGAAGTGGTCAACCTGACCGAGTACCCCACGGTCATGGTGGGAAGCTTCGATAAGCTGTTTTTAGCCGTGCCCAAAGAGATAACCGTCGACGCCATGCTCGTGCACCAACGTTATTTTCCGCTGTTCGAGAAGGATGGCGCGCTCACTAACAAGTTCCTCATCACAAGCAACGGCGACGCGGCCTGTGAGGCGAACATCGTGGACGGAAACGAGCGCGTGGTGGCTGCCCGCCTCTACGACGCGAAGTTCTTCTACGACGAAGACCTGAAAAAACCGCTCGAAGCGTATGTCGAGGGCTTGAGCAACGTGGTGTTCCAGGAATCGCTGGGCACAACGCTCGATAAGACGAAGCGCATGTGCAAGTTGGCCGAGCACCTTTCGGCTGCAGCGGGACTTGCCTCCGAAGACGCGCGCGACGCCGAGCGTGCCGCGTATCTGTGCAAGGCCGACCTCGTTACGGGCGCCGTGGTGGAGTTCACGAGCGTGCAGGGCATTATGGGAAGCTACTATGCCGCTGCTGCGGGGGAGACGCCCCAGGTGGCGCGCGCCATAGCCGACCACTACCGCCCTCGCTTCTCGGGCGATGCGCTGCCGGAATCGGCAGTGGGCAAGGTGGTCGCCCTGGCGGACAAGATAGACACCATCTGCGGGCTCATCGCCGTAGGCCAAGGCCCCACCGGCTCTTCCGACCCGTTCGCGCTGCGCCGTGCGGCCATAGGCATCGTATCCATTCTGTTCGAGATGCCGCATCTGTCCTTGCTCGAGGCCGTTGACGTGGCGCTTGGCCTCTATGCAGCTTCGGGTATCGCGTTTAACCATGAGAAGGTGCGCGAAGAGGTGGCGGAGTTCTTCATCGCGCGCACGAAGGTCATGCTGCGCGACGAGGGGGCTTCCCCCGATGCTATAGACGCGGTGCTTTCGGCGGGCGTGGAAGAACCTATGGAGCTTTCGCGCCGCGTGCGTGCGCTTGAGGCCGCGCGCAAAGACGACCCCGACACGTTCGACGATCTGGCCACCGCCTTCGCCCGCGCGAACAACCTGCGCGACGATGCAGCGGGAACCGACTTCGACGAAAGCCTGCTCACAGAAGTGGAGCACGCCCTTTCCTGCGCTGTGGTGCAGGCTGAAAGCCGCGTGGCCGCAGCCCTTTTAGCCGACGACTATGCGGCGGCTTTGAAAGATCTCGCCTCGCTGCGCAAGCCCATCGATCTTTTCTTCGAGCGCATCATGGTCATGGACGAGAACCTGGCGCTGCGCGAAAACCGTATGAAGCTGCTCAACCGCTTCGTTTCCGTGTTCGAGAACGTGGCCGACTTCGGGGTCATGGCGAAGAAGTAGAAGGACTCTGTCGTTTCGCCAGACGACGGAACGGCTCGTGCGCTGCGAAGCGCCGATGCACCCCATCTTCGCGCGAGGCCGGAAGCTCGCGTACCGGAGTACGCTTCGCTTCCGCCATCCTGCGGGCCTTGGGCACCTCGGCGCTTCTCGTTGGCTTTGACGGACCTGCGAGTTTGGAAGGATCTTCGTGGAAGATTTCATCATACACGAGAACGGCACCCCTTTGCCCACCATCCACATCGTAAGCGATTCGGTGGGCGTGACCGCCCAGGCGGTCGCCCGTGCGGCCGCCGCCCAGTTCGGCATCACCAACCCCAACATCGAGGTGCTTCCCAAGGCGACCGATTTCGACCAGATTCGCGGCTTTCTCGACGAGCATGCCGCCTTGCACCGCCGGCTTTTAGGCGACGACCGCATTCTGGTGTTCTACACACTGGTCGATGCAGGTCTGCGTCGTCAGCTTGCAGAATACGCGGTCGCTCACAGAAACGTGGAGGCGGTCGATCTTATGACGGGCGCTATCGAGGCCATCGCGCACATGAGCGGGCTTTCGCCCTCCACGAAGCCGGGCGGCCTGCACGTGGCCGACCAGTATTACTTCCGCCGCATCGAGGCGGTGGAGTTCGCCATCGCGCACGACGACGGGCGCAACCCGCAAGACCTTCCCCATGCGGAAATCGTGCTTCTCGGTGTCTCCCGTTCCTCGAAGACGCCCCTTTCCATCTATCTTGCCCAACAGGGCTACAAGGTGGCCAACGTGCCGCTCGATCTGCACACCGACCCGCCTCAGGAGATATTCCAGGTTGAGCGCACGCGCGTTTTCGGCCTTATGACCACGCCGGAGGTACTCGTGGGCATTCGCCAGCGCCGCTTGGGCGCGGCGAGCGTTGTGGCGGCAAGCTATGCCGACCCTGAATACGTCTATCAAGATTTGGAACAAGCGCGCGCCCTCATGCGCAAACTCGGCTGCATTGTCGTTCACACCGAAAAAAAGGCCGTTGAGGAAACTGCCCAGGAGATTTTGCGCTACTATGAGCGCGCCCATCCTTCATCCGCTGATATGATGGGATAAGCCCTTTTTGCCGCAACGGCATGCAAGGTAAACGCAGCGTACTAAGGAGAAAAAGGTGACAGAAGAAGTGAAGCGCGTCTATGCATTCGGCAAGGACGCCCAAGGCAGGAACGTGACCGAAGGCAATACGAACATGAAGGCGGTGCTGGGCGGCAAAGGAGCCAACCTCGCCGAAATGGCAAACATCGGCCTGCCGGTGCCTCCCGGGTTCACCATCTCGTGCCAGACGTGCATGGAGTACGCCAATGCGGACAACACGTGGCCTGAAGGCGCGCTTGACACCATCCACGCCTATCGCGAGGACTTGGAACGCCGCATCGGCAAGAAGATCGGCGACGCGGAAGACCCGCTGCTCGTATCCGTGCGCTCAGGCGCCCCCATGTCGATGCCGGGCATGATGGACACGGTTCTGAACCTGGGGCTGAACGACCAGTCCATCAACGGCCTTATCAAGCAGACCGAAAACCCCCGCTTCGCGTGGGATTCCTACCGCCGCTTCATCCAGATGTTTTCCAATGTGGTCATGGGGCTTGACGGAGACTTGTTCGAGAACGCCATCACGGCCATGAAGAACGACCGCGGCGTAGCGTCCGACACCGACCTTACAGCTGAAGACCTGCAGGAGCTGGTTTCCGAGTTCAAGGATATCTTCTCCGAGAACGTTTCGGCGCAAGACTACCCCGACCTGGTGATAGACGGCAAGGTTACCTTCCCGCAAGACCCCATGGTGCAGCTGAAGCTGGCCATCGAGGCCGTGTTCGGTAGCTGGAACAACCCGCGCGCGGTGCTCTACCGCAAGCAGAACAAGATAGCCGACGATCTGGGCACGGCCGTGAACGTGCAGTCCATGGTGTTCGGCAACAAGGGCAACACGTCGGCCACGGGCGTGGCCTTCACGCGCAACCCCGCCAACGGCGAAAAGGAGTTCTACGGCGACTACCTGGTGAACGCCCAGGGCGAAGACGTGGTGGCGGGCATCCGCAACACCAGCCCCATCGCCGATCTCAAGCACGTGGAAGGCTTGGAAGAGGCCGGTCGCGAGCTTGAGGAAGTGTTCGTGACGCTTGAGAACCACTTCCGCGACATGTGCGACATCGAGTTCACCATCGAACAGGGCAAGCTCTTCATGCTGCAGACGCGCGCGGGCAAGCGCACCGCCGCCGCCGCGCTGCACATCGCCATCGAAATGGAGAAGGAAGGCCTCATCACCAAGGAAGAGGCCGTCCGCCGCGTGAACCCCGAGCAGCTTGACCAGCTTCTGCACCCGCAGTTCGACAAGAACGCGGAATACGACGTGATAGCGCGCGGCCTGAACGCAAGCCCCGGCGCCGCCGTGGGCGAGGCCGTGTTTTCCGCTGCCGACGCCGTGGCCGCTGCCGAGGCCGGCCGCAAGTGCGTGCTCGTGCGCTGGGAGACCACGCCCGACGATTTGGCCGGCATGATCGCCGCCGAGGGCATTCTGACAAGCCACGGCGGCAAGACCTCGCATGCGGCTGTCATCGCCCGCGGCATGGGCGCTCCGTGCGTATGCGGCGTGGAGGCATTGAAGATAGACGCGGCGAAGAAGCAGGCAAGCGTTGCGGGCACCGATATCGTCATCCACGAGGGCGACATGATCTCGCTCGACGGCACCACGGGCATCGTGGTTCTGGGTGCTGTCTCGCTTGTGCTTCCCGAGCTTACGGGCGACTTGGACACCATTTTGGAATGGGCCGACGAGTTCCGCACCTTAGGCGTGCGCGCGAACGCCGACAACCCCGAAGATGCGCATCTTTCGCGCGAGTTCGGCGCCGAGGGCATCGGCCTTTGCCGCACCGAGCACATGTTCTTGGGCGACAGAAAGCAGATTATCCAGACGTTCATTTTGAACGAGGATGAAGCGGTGCGCGAGTGTGCCGTGGCAGAGCTCTTCGAAGCCCAAACGGGCGACTTCTACGGCATGTTCAAGGCAATGGATAGGCTGCCGGTTATCGTGCGTTTGCTCGACCCGCCGCTGCATGAGTTCTTGGAAAGCGGCCGTGCGCTCGACGTTGAGATTGCCAAGATGGAGGCCGCCGGCGCCGATGCGGCAGACATTGCCGCGAAGCGCGAGCTTATGGAAAAGATTGACGGCTTCGCAGAGCAGAACCCCATGCTCGGTCTGCGCGGATGTCGCTTGGGCATCGTGTATCCCATCCTTCCCATCATGCAGGTTCGCGCCATCGCCACCGCCATGGCGCGCTTGAAGAAGGAGGGTTTCGATCCCCAGCCCGAGATCATGATCCCGCTCGTGTCGGTTCTTCCCGAACTGGCGAAGTTACGCGACGTGGCCGAGAAGACCATCGCCGAAGTGGCTGCGGAAGAGGGCGTTGAGCTGGAGATTCCCGTGGGCACCATGATCGAGCTGCCGCGCGCCGCCGTCACGGCCGACGAGATTGCCACCAAGGCCGACTTCTTCAGCTTCGGCACGAACGACCTCACGCAGACGACGTTCGGCTTTTCCCGCGACGACGTGGAAGGCGAGTTCGTGCCGCAGTACTTAGATCAGCATCTTCTGCCCTACAACCCCTTCGCCACCATCGATCCCGGCGTGGCCAAGCTGGTGAAGATGGGCGTCGAGCTGGGCCATGAGGGCAACCCGAACATTGTTTGCGGCGTGTGCGGCGAACACGGCGGCGACCCGGATTCCATCCACACGTTCCAAGCGTGCGGCGTGGACTACGTGAGCTGCTCGCCTTACCGCGTGCCGGTGGCCCGCCTTGCTGCCGCGCAAGCCGCGCTCGAGCAGAAATAAGCTGCCGTTCGCTATCGGCAGGAGCCTAAAGCAGGCTGGCCTTTCGTCGAAGAGAAGCCGAAATAGGCTTGTCGGTAGGTTTTGCGCTTGCCGCCCGCTAGCGGGAAGCTGAGATGGGCCAGATGCAATCGGGGCGAGGATGTCTGCCATCCTCGCCCCGATTTTCGTCCCCGTGCATGCTTCCGCAGCGCCTCTACAGAAGCATGCACGGGTTTTCTTCATGAACGTTTCTTATGCTCTCATGTATCTCGTCGCTCGTCCCAACCCGATTCGCTTTGCTGAGCCGGTTTTGAGCATTGCGCCGAGGGCGGCTTCGACGGTTGTAGGACTCACGTCGGGGAGAATCTTGCAGATTTCGGCTTTGGAGAGCGGTGTCAAGCTGTTCAGAACGGTCGCCTCCACGCGAGCTTTTTTCGTGATTCTTTTGCCGTTGACCACGGCAAATCGCTTGTCCAGCTCTTTGTAGCATGCATAGAGAGTGGATAGGAAGTTTTCTATAAAGGGAAAATAGGTGTTTTCGTTTGCATCCCAGCCGATCGAGGACTGTTGCAGTGCTTCGTAATAGCAAGCCTTGCGGTTGTTGATTTGTTCTTCGAAGGATGCATATTTACCCGCATCGAAGCCGTTTTTGTACAGTAAAAGCAGCGAAAGCAGACGGGACATTCTGCCGTTTCCGTCCCTGAACGGGTGGATGCAGAGAAAGTCCAAAATCACGCAGGGGATCAAAAGAAGCTGGTTGATGTTGGCGTCGCCTCGAGCGTCCAGATAGGCAAGCTCCAACTGCTCCATAGCTTTCGGTGTTTCGCTTGCGGGCGTAGGGCGAAAGCGAACGCGCCGATTTCCTTCGCCGTCGATTTCCAAAATCACATTGTCGTCCGTTTTGTAATGCCCGCCGTGGTCGTATCCCGCAAAGCCCATCATCGTTTCGTGCAGTTTCAGAATGTCGCTTTGCCGAAAGTCGATATGCTCGTACCCTAGGTGGATATCGCTCAAGGCATCGCGGTATCCGGCAATTTCCGCTTCGTTATGGTTTAAGGGTGCGCTGTTCTGGTTGACGATGGCGGTGATGCGCTCATCGCTGGTTACGATACCTTCGATCGCGTTGGAGCTTTTAATCGATTGCACCTTCGCGATCGCCTCCAACTTCGTGAAGATCCGCGCATGCTCCTCCTTGCGCACCCCCGCCATCGTTTTTAGCGCGGTAATATTCGAGGTGAGGTTTACCAAGCTTGCTGGTAGCAAACCGTCGTTCAGAAAAGAGTAATCGAATTTTCTCATAGAGCACCAGCCTTTCTGCATATAATTGTAATGGATATATGCAGAAAAGTCGATTTCATTTCGTTTATCTGCATATAATCGAAACGAAATGCAGGCAGGTAACTATAGCTCTATGGTCAGCGGACTTTCGGCGGTGGAATTGCTGGTTGCGGTCACGAGCACCGATTTCGATGAGCCGCCTTCGTCGATGCAGATGGCCCAGGTGCCTTCGTCGAGCGTGATGCTGGCTTGCCCGTCGGCGACGGTAACCGTGCTGTGCTGCACTGGCACATAGCTCGAACCGTCTTCGGAGGTGAACACGACCTCGCAGACGACGAGCTTGCCGGCGGAGGTTTTCACGATAACCTCGCCACTCGTTTCGGCGGCATCCTTGGGCTGCGCAACCTCGAAGGTCGCTTTCTCGTCGGAATGGCACGCGGAGCAATCCTGGCCGGCTGCGATAATTTGGTGCGTGTTTCCGCCCGAACACCCCGCAAGCATCGTCATCCCCGCAACCGCCGCCGTGAGGCACCCCGCGATTAGGAAATCCTTGGCCGACAACTTCGTTTTCGGTGCACGCACCATGTGAACCGTTCCTTTCCAACCGACACCACATTAACCTTACCTGCGAATACTAACAGAACCTATCAGCTTGTCAAAGTTTTACGGTTATTAAATATCGCTGTCGGTTCATTTGGCAATACTGCGCCGCCTGTGGGGGCGAAGCGCTACAATGGGGCCGAGCGGTTTCGCCCGGCCTTTTGCGTGCAGGGAAGTGCGCGTTATGGGGCGAAGGAAATTTGCGTCGAATGATCGTCTGTGCGAATGCCGGATGAGAGGGCGTACGAGCGAAAGACCGTATAGACCGACGGGCGTGCTTGCGGATGCGGGCTGAGCTTATGTCGATTGCGAAGTTTACTCTGCGAAAGGACGAGGGTGTGGAACGGGTAAGGATTGCGCGGCTGTACGCCGATGCCGATGCACTTGACGGGCAGGCGGTCACGGTGGCCGGATGGGTGCGCTCGGTGCGCGACATGAAAAACTTCGGGTTCGTCGTTCTGAACGATGGCAGCTGCTTCAAGGACCTGCAGGTGGTGATGAGCCGCGAGACCCTGCCGAACTACGACGAGATTGCATCGCAGAATGTGTCGGCGGCGCTCGTGGTGACAGGCGTGGTGAAGCTTACGCCTAAGGCTCAGCAGCCCCTCGAGCTTGCGGCTGCCTCCATCTACGTGGAGGGCGCGTCTGCCCCCGACTATCCGCTACAGAAGAAGCGCGCCACGGTGGAGTTTCTGCGCACGCAGCAGCATCTGCGTCCGCGCACGAACCTGTTCCGCGCGGTGTTCCGTGTGCGCTCGGAAGCGGCGGCGGCCATTCACGGGTTCTTCCATGAGAGGGGCTTTCTGTATGTGCACACGCCCATCATCACGGCGTCGGATTGCGAAGGTGCGGGCGAGATGTTCCATGTGACCACGTTCGATTTGGCGAACGTGCCGTGCGTGGGCGGTTCGGATGCTGTCGCGGCGGGGAAGGACGGAGTTGTATCTGCGGCCGGGGGCGCAGCTGCATCTGCGACCGAGGGTGCGGCTGCACCTGCGGTAGCTGAGGGCTCGGGCACTGCGGCCTCAAGCAACGCGACCGAGGTCGATTGGAGTCTCGACTTCTTTGCCCGTCCGGCAAGCCTTACGGTTTCAGGTCAGCTCAACGCCGAGAACTTCGCTATGGCGTTCGGCGACGTGTATACGTTCGGGCCGACGTTTCGGGCGGAGAACTCCAACACCAAGCGCCATGCGGCCGAATTTTGGATGGTGGAGCCCGAGATGGCGTTCGCTGACCTTTCCGATGACATGGACGTGGCCGAGGCCATGCTCAAACACGTTATCCGCACGGTTATGGACACATGTCCCGATGAGCTGGCCATGCTGAACAAGTTCGTGGACAAGGGGCTTATCGAGCGCTTGCAGCATGTGGCCGCAAGCGATTTCGCACGCGTCAGCTACACCGAGGCCGTGCGCATTCTGGAGGAAGCGTGCGCGTCGGGCGAGAAGTTCGACTACCCGGTGTCGTGGGGCGCAGACTTGCAGACCGAACACGAGCGCTATTTGACCGAGAAGCATTTTTGCCGTCCCACGTTCGTGACCGACTACCCGGCCGCTATCAAGGCGTTCTACATGCGCATGAACGATGACGGCAAGACCGTGGCTGCGGCGGATTGCCTGGTGCCCGGCATCGGAGAGATCATAGGAGGCTCGCAGCGCGAGGAGCGCTTAGATGTGCTTAAGCGGCGCATCGCCGATCTGGGCATGGACCCCGCGCAATACAAGTACTACTGCGACCTGCGCCGATTCGGCACTTGCAAGCATGCTGGCTTCGGGCTTGGCTTCGAACGTTTAGTGATGTACCTCACCGGTATGCAGAATATCCGCGACGTCATCCCGCATCCCCGCACCGCGGGCAACGCGGAATTCTAAGGGCAACAGCGGCGATGGAGCGATTGTTTCGACTGCCTTTTTATAGAAGCAGGCGTGAAATTGATGGGTGTCACCGCACGGGACAAGGTGTCCGACCTGAGGGCTGCTCTAGTC
>JAEYEL010000172.1 GCA_023403475.1 Actinomycetes bacterium | reverse complement strand
CCTGAGCTGCGCGAATACGGTCGCTCTTCTGCTTGGCGGTCAGCTTCTGCTGCTTTGCTCCCTGCTTGGCGTTAGCCATAATCTACAACCTCAACTTTCCACGAATCTCTATGACGCGGGCGATGTTCTTCGCCACCGCCACGTCCACGTGCCACCTGTTCTTCTCGTAAAGCATCTTCCCGTCAACCATGGTCATAAGGACATCGGTACCGCTGCAGGTGTTCACTACGGCGGAAACCGGATCGGTCGTGGGAGATTGATGCGAGCTGGAAAGGTCGACCGCTATGATGTCGGCGCATTTCCCCACGTCGAGCGACCCTATCTTGTTCTCGAGACGCAGCGCGCGAGCTCCGCCCATCGTGGCCATTTCCAGCATGGTGGACGAATCGAGGAACTCGTTCACATCGACGGCACGCTGCACGAGCATGCCCAGGCGCATCTCTTCCAGCATGTCGGTGGAGTCGGTGGCAGCCGGAGAGTCGGTGCCGATCCCCAGGCGAAGCCCTGCGCGCAGAAACTCGTTCACGGGAGCCACGCCCATGCCCAGCTGCGCGTTGCAGCGCGGGCACACGCCCACCGCCACGTCGTACTCCTTGAGCTTCTTCAGGTCGTCTTCGTCCACATGCACGCAATGGATGGCCAGCACGTTGTCGGTTTCGAACGCGCCCCAGTTCAGCGCATAGCGAACAGGCGTCACGCCCGTTGGAAGCCACGGGGGCACCTCCACGAAGCCGCGCTTCTCGTCCATACCGTGCACGGAAAACGGCGAGGAGCCGTACTTGATGAAGTTGAACTCCTCTCGGCTTCCCGCCAAGTGCATGGCGACGGGCATGTTCTCGCGGCGGGCAAGCTCGGCTACGCGTCCGAACATGGACGGATGGCAGGTATATATCGCCGCAGGAGCGATGCCGATGGTGACGCGCTTGGAGTCCACCTCTTCGCGCCAGTGCATGATGTCGTTTTCGGCGGTGCGCATGGCGTAGGCGACGCGACGCTTGTCCATGGCCCCCACCTCGCGGTAGATGACGCTGCGCAGGCCAAGCTTCTGCGTGGCCGTGCACGCCGCGCCCGTTACCGTGATGTCGGCCAGACAGGTGATGCCGCTCGAAAGCGCGTCGAGTCCGCCCAGAATAGCCGAGTCGTACCAGTCGCCTACGTCCATCTTCGCGCTTTTTTCCGAAACGAGCATGATCCACGTGGTGTAGGGAACGTCGTGGACGATGCCGCGCATAACGGAATTCTCCAAGTGGGTGTGCAGATCGACCAAACCCGGCATGAGCGCCGCCAACCCGAAATCGACCACTTCCTCTTCCGGATAGCGCAGCTTCAGCATGTCCACTTTGCCGATATCGCGAATGAGTCCGTCGCGCACGAGCACCGCGCCGTCTTGGAATGGCTCGGATGTGACCGGCAAAACATATTGTGCGCATAGCAGCATGGCTAACCCCGCTCATCTCCCGAAGAACCTGCGGACGCTTGACCCGTACCGCTACGGGTAAGCACATATGATAGCACCATAAGCCCCTTCTCCTATGAAAACACAGAAGAGCGCTCGGGGAGAGGAACGCGGCGGGCGGCAGTTCGAGCGGGCAGCGGTTCGAGCAGGCGGCAGTTCGGGCGAGCGGCGGCTCAACTACGCAGCAGGGGGGGCGACAACCTAGCCGTGCGACGGGCGGCACCGAACAGCCTCAGGCGCGCAGAAACGCTACAACGGGGCGCCGTCGCCGAACAGGAGTTGACGTTCGGGGCCGGAAAGGGCGGCGCGCGCTTGCTCGCGCAGGTTGTTCATGCCGCTTAAAAACTGACGGTACATGACGAGCGTGAGATAGCGGCCCATGAGCGTGGGAACCAGCTCGTCTCTGTCGTCTACGGCAAAGGCTCCATGCGCACGCATGAAAGTCATCTCCATGGGAAGGCCAACGTCCACGCTGCAGCCGAACTCCTCTTTGAACTGATGCTTGTCCAAGCGCAGACGGTACAGGCTCAAAAGGAACCGATAGCGCATGAGGTCGCGCTTGCTCATCTTCGTCTTTCCCATGATGGACATGTGGCCGGCGGCGATATCGGCGTTGTAGTCGCTGATGCTGAAGTCGTTCACATACAGGCAGCCGTTCAGATGAGTGATGGAGCCGCTGCCGATAGCAGGGTATTCCACATACGATGTCTGGTACTCGTCTACGAGCAGCGCGTGATCGTCGTGTCCTTCCCCGTCAAGGCGGTTGAACGTCCATACGGTCTCGCGGCGAAAAAGGGGCTTTTCGCCTCCCGCGAGCACGCCGTCGAGGATCTGATAGTAGCGAAATTCCCTGTCGTAGTCCATTTTCCCCAGCGTCGAGGTCATCTTCCGCATAGTGGCGTTCGACACGTAAAGCGGCGAGAACGTGGTCTGGCGCGCCCCGCATGCCGCTATTTTCTCCAGATCGCTTATAAGGACGTCTTCGGTTTGCGAGGGGAAGTTAAAGATCATGTCCACGTTGATGGAATCGAAGTACGGAAGCGCACAGGCGATGCGCTCCATGATGGCCTCGCCGCTGCCGTACTTCTCGTAGCGATCCATCTGCTTGAGCAGGTTGTCGTCGAAGCTTTGCACGCCCACCGAGAGGCGCTGCACGCGGCCGTGCAACTTGTCAAGCCACGGCTGGGTCAGGTGGTTCGGGTTGGTTTCCGAAGCCACTTCCTTGATGTCCCACGTGTCGCGCGCCAAGTCGAGCGTCTCGCACAGCTCGTCGATTTCCACCGTGGGCGTGCCGCCGCCCACGTAGATAGTCTCGATGTCATAGCCCAAATCCTTCAGCATGAGCATCTCTTTTCGCATGCTGGCGTAGTAGGGCTTGGCTATCTCGTCACGGAACGGGTAGCGGTTGAAGCTGCAGTACGGACAGAGGCGCTCGCAGAACGGCACGTGCATGTAGAGCATGTACTTGCGCCCCAGCTTAGGCGCCGGCATGAACTTTTCGGACGTTTGGGAAAGATCCAAGCTGCACTTGGCCATGTTCTTCACTATGTTGGTGAGCACGCGTTCTGAAAGCATCCTTGTCTCCTTCTTAAAAACCAAGGAGACATCTTAGCGCTTCGCCTCACGTGCGCCCAGCGGGCATATGCCACTCTTCATATTCTTCAAAGACGCGCATCCAAAAGCATCCAAAATGCGCGCCCTGCAAGCACCCGAGATGCGTATCCGATACGAGCGCCCTGCAAGCACCCGAGATGCGTATCCGAGATGCACGCCCGACAGATTCTATCAGAATACAGCGCATCGGCGCACCTTGCATGCTATCATATGCGCTGCTAGGTGGCGGCAAGGGAAGATGGAGACAAGATTTGAGCATCGACACGGCAACGGGCGCAGAGGCGCCGGCGGAAGTATCGACCGCACGCGTGAAGGACATATTCTCGGCCATCGCCAGGAAATACGAGCGGTTCAACGCCATATCGAGCTTCGGGACGTACAAGCTGTGGCTGCGCGGCATGATGAAGCAAGCGCCCATAGGCGCAAGCGATAGCGTGCTCGATCTTGCGGGAGGCACGGGAGACGTGACGTTCGCAGTAGCGCGGGCGAAGCGCCCCGCCCATATACAGTGCACCGACCTTGTTCCCGAAATGCTCTCCGTGGCGCGTTCCCATTACGCAGACGGCGCCGCCGAGGGCGTTCCCGTGGACTTCGCTGTGGTGGACGCGCAGGACATTCCCTATGCCGGGGCGAGCTACGACGTTGTGACCATGGCCTACGGCATCCGCAACATGCCCGACAGACCGCGTGCGCTCGCCGAGATGTTCCGCGTGCTGAAGCCCGGCGGCGCACTCGTGTGCCTGGAGTTCTCCACGCCGCAAAGCCGCGCGTGGCGGGCGCTGTACGGCTTCTACCTGAGGCACCTCATTCCCTTCTGGGGCGGCCTTATCACCGGAGACAAGGAAGGATTCGTGTATCTAGCGCGCTCCATCAGGGCGTTTCCCGACCAGCAGGGTCTGGCGCGCCTTATGGAAGAAGCGGGCTTTCGCAACGTGACGTGGAAGAACTACACCGGGGGCATAGCCGCCGTGCACGTGGCGAGAAAGCCGGAATAGCTAGTAGGGCTCGTCGAGGTCGGCATGGGCGCAGGCGTCGGCGTCAAGGGGGAAGAACTTGCGCTGACGGTAGCGGTCAAGCGCCACGAGCGCTATCATGCCGGCGTTGTCGCCGCAGGCCGAAAGCGGGGGCAGCACCAAGCGCACGCCCATCTTGTCGCAGAGCGCGCGGTAGGCGTCGCGCAGAACGGGATTGGCCGCCACGCCCCCGCCAAGGCAGAACGTAGGCGCCCCCGTCTGCTCAAGCGCCGCCTTCGCCTTCGCCACCTGCACGTCCACTACCGCCTGCTGGAAGCTGGCGCAGATATCGGGCACGTTGAGCTTGCGCCCGGCGGCGCGTTCGTTGTTGATATAGGTGACCACGGCGGTTTTCAAACCGGAAAGCGAGAAGCGCAGATCACCCGAGTGCAGCATGGCGCGGGGGAAGAAAATGGCGGTCGCATCGCCTGTGGCGGCTTCGCGCGAGATGACAGGGCCGCCCGGATACCCTAACCCGAGCGCTTTGGACACCTTGTCGAAGGCCTCGCCCACCGCGTCGTCTATGGTGGTGCCCAGCGTTTCGTAGTCGCCCCAGCCACGCATGTGCACAAGCAGCGTGTTGCCGCCTGAAACGAGCGACACCACCGCCGGCGGCGCGAAATCGGGCGTGCCTATCTTGTTCGCATAGAGGTGGCCTTCCAAATGGTTCACACCGATGAAGGGCAGCTCGCAGCCCCAAGCAGCCCCCTTGGCAAACGCCACGCCCACCACGAGCGCCCCCACAAGGCCGGGCGCATAGGTGCAGGCTACCGCGTCAAGGTCGTGCCATGCAAGGCTCGGCGCGCCTAAGTGCACAGCCGCTACGTCGAGGCACTCGTCGCATACGCCGCATATGGCCTCGATATGCTTGCGGCTGGCAATCTCGGGAACCACGCCGCCGAAACGCGCGTGGAAATCTATTTGCGAAGCCACCACGTCGGCCACCAAGTTGCCCGCACCGTCCACGATGGCCGCCGCCGTCTCGTCGCACGACGTTTCGATGGCCAAAATGAGCGGGCGCGATACGACAGCGCCGCTTGCCGCGAATGGCGAAGATGCCGCGCTCGAAACACTTGGAGCGCTGGGAGCACTAGGAGTTTTGGGGGCGTTGGGAGCGTTAGGGGCACCGGAAACGTCGGAAGCGTGAGGAAGAAAAACCGCTTCCTGCCGGGCGGCATCGACCTGCAAGTGCATGCCGGCCACGTCGTGAGCAGCATGGGGCAAAGGCCCTTCCATAATGAGCGCATCCTCGCGATCCGAATAGTAGCGCGGACGCAAGCCCACTGCGCGGAAACCCAACGCCCCATAGAACGCCTGCGCTTCCGCGTTGCCCGCACGCACCTCAAGCGAGCACTTCCGCGCACCGAGATTGCGTGCATCGGCCGCCACGCGAGCCAACAGCTCGCGGGCGATGCCGCGACGGCGCGCGTCGGGCGCTGTTCCCACCTTGAGAATCTGCACTTCCCCATCGATCACCCAGCCGCCCGCATAGCCGAGCAGGTTTCCCGAAGGCCCAAAAGCCGCCCACCAGGTGCGGTCGGTGCGCGGAAGCTCGTCTTGCACCGAAGACTCGCTCCACGCATCGCTTCCCATGATGCACGCTTCGAGGGCGGCAACGTCGGCAGCATGAGCCGAATCAAGCGGCTGATACGTTACACCGTGCTCGTCGGGACGCGCGCTCAGCACGGACGCTTCGTGCATGGTCGCGTGGTGCATGGTCGCATGGTGCACGAGCGCATGGTGCGCTCGCTCGACGCTTCCGTGCGCAACCCCTTCCCCATCGCCGCGCGGGCGCAAGGCTTCCGCATCCTGCACGCCGGTAACCAGGTTCTTCGCATCGTTTATCGCCAAGCGCGCGCGCTCGTTTTCCTCCGCGTCGGAAAGGCGCGTGTACACGGGCAGCACGAACGCGGGGTCGTGGCGCACCGCATCGAAGGGGTCGGCCTCGCCCGCCCGCCATGCAGCCTGCAGCGCAAGCAGAAGCCCCCTGCCCGTAGGCGTCCATATGCTTTCGGGAAGCACAACGCCGTAAGGCTCGAACAAATCGGCGTATTTCGCCAGAGCGTCGCCGGTGATCTGAAGCGCACGCCCCTCTTCGCAAGGGTCTTTTCCGACAGCGAAAGCACCGTCTGGGCCATCGGCCAGCTGTGCAGCTGCGGCATCGGCCTTCACCACATGGTCGGCGTCCAAGCGCACAATGCCCGCATCGGCAATGTCATAGCGAACCGGATAGACTTCCTTGCGCATGGCGTCGGCCGCCACCAGCACGCGCCCGCGCACGCCGGCATGCCACGCGCCCCATGCCACCGCATCGAGCGACGAAACACCCACAAGAGGCAAACCCAACGAAGAAGCTATGCCCTTCGCTGTGGCCATGGCGATGCGCACGCCCGTGAACGAACCAGGGCCGCGCCCCACCGCTATGCAGGCCAAGTCGCTCCGCGAAACGCCCGCATCGGCCAGCAGCGCGTCGATGCAGGGCAGAAGCTGCGTGTTCGAAGCCCGCTGCGCCACCACCTCGACCGACGAAACCATCTCGACACGCTTTCCACCCGGAAGCAAGCGCCCCGCACACACGACAAGCATCTCGTTCGCCGTGTCGAACGCGAGCACATAACGGTTCGCCCTCGAGGCGCCCTCTAAATTGTCCATACACCTTCCCATCGAACGCAAACCCGCCTAGCGCATACCCTCGAAGACGGCGCGAATCCCCATACCGAACACGAAGCCGTCCACAATGGTGTTCCAAACAGGAGCGTACTTCGAAATGAGAAGAGATTCCCCCAAGGAGACCCACAGATCGTCCACCACGATAAACCGGCAGGAAAAATCACCCACATCCAAATTGTCGGCCCGCACTATGCTCTGCGCATGGTCGCGCAGACGGCTCCAAAGCGTCTTTCCCGCAAGCCCCTCGTCGAGAAACCCGCCCTTTCTCCGTCCCTTCGAATCTGCCTTCCCCACGTAGATCGGAGCCTCCAGAACAACTTTGTTGCAGATCGCAAGTCGTTCGTAAGCCGGAAAAGAACCCCTATAGTAGAGCGCATACACTCCCGCCCCCGCAAAAGCATTCTTCGATTCCCTCATCGACTCCAGTGCAACTGGCTTTTCCGCAGAAAGGGCGCGCTCGATGCTCTCCGCCAAGCTCATCTTGTCCAGAGGGTTGTAAGGTACGATTACGCCCATTTCACACTCTTTCTCGATGTATTCGACGCTAGGTACTCAATCTCGTTACGCATGATCGCTTGGCAAACGGAGGCCGCGACCGTTTGGGCGAGAAGGACGGGAACCGCGTTCCCCAGTTGCCTCATTGCTTCCGACCAAGCACCGTTCAACCGATAACCGTCGGGAAACGTCTGGATCCTCGCAGCCTCGCGAACCGTGTAGTAGCGCGGTTTTCCGTCGTCCCCCACAAACATATTCTCCCCGCTGGGAACCCCGTGAACTCCCGCTTTGAGCGTCTTCGACGGCATATCCAGACAGCTTCCCGTGTGTCCAGGATACACTTTCGCCCCCAGCCGCACCTCATGGTTGAAGGCTTGGCAGGCATCGCAACCAAACGGATCCGGCAAGCTTTCGAGGGCATCCCTTACCGTTCGCCACGGCTTCAGACCGTCATCGGGAGGAAGACTCTTCGGAATCGCTTCTACGGCGGGAAACATGCCATGGCGCTCCCAGTACGTTCCCGTCTTCGCCTGATCGCGCTTGAGTGCACCCAGACTATGGGTCTGATTGGGAAACGACCATCGTATCGCCAGATCGGATCTGAACCCCACAATGAAGATCCTTTCCCGCTTCTGCGGAACGCCGTAGTTCGCGGCGTTGACCAACGTGGGGATGACGTTGTAGGTCAGCTCGCTTCGGGCAGAAGGCGCCGCCGACTTTGCCTTCTGCAGTCGGCGAAGATGCGAGACCCACGTCTCGCCCTTTTCTATGACCCGTTCGGGAAATTCGAGGCGCAGCAGTATGTACTGGTAATAGTCTGAGAACTGCTCGCGAAGAAGCCCTTTGACGTTCTCGACGATGAACGCCCGCGGTTTGAGGGCAAGCACGGCGGCTATCATGGCGGGAAACATGTCGCGTGCGTCGTCGTGCGCACGCCCGCGCCCGCCTATCGAGAATGGCTGGCAGGGAGGACCGCCGACCAGCAGATCCACATCCGCCGGAACCGCAGACCAGTCGAAGCCCCGAACGTCCGCTTCGTGGACGGTCCAATCAGCGACCAGGGGATACCCCAGGCTTTTGTTGAGACGCATGGTCTCGCAGGCCCATTTGTTCCACTCGACCGTTCCGAGGGACGTGAAGCCCGCTAGTTGTACGCCCAGAGCCAGCCCTCCTGCGCCTGCGAACAGCTCGAAAGACGTTGGTTTTCCGTCTATCATGCCGCGCCTCCCCTATGCCCTCATCAGGCGGGATTTGGAGTCTTTAGCCCAGAGGAAGAGGAGTTGGCGGGAACGCTCGCCGAAGGAGTGGGCGCGTACCGTGCGGGTGCCGTCGGGGTTTGCTTCTATCCATATGCGCAGGTAGCTGTAAGGAAGCGCTTCGGGGAACTTCTCGCCCCATTCCAAAAACGACGCGCCGTCGGCGTCGATGGTCTCGTAAAAGCCGATGTCCTCCAAATCTTCGGCGCTCTCTAGTCGATAGAGGTCGAAGTGGTAAAGCGGCAGCGAGCCGCCCGGATAGGCGAGCAGGATGTTGAACGTGGGGCTTGTTACCTGGTCGCGAATGCCCAGCCCCGCTGCAACGCCCTGTACGAACTGCGTTTTGCCCGCGCCCAAATCGCCATCGAGCACCACCACGTCACCCGCGCGCAAGTACGGCGCCAAGGTGGCCGCCAACTGTTTCGTCGCCTCGGGCGATGTGGTTTTCCGTATGTAAGTGAGTCCGTTTGCCATGAAAAGCATGATACGACAACGACGCGACAGCTACGCGCAACGCGCACGATATCCCCGAGATTACCACCCAAAACCGAGCTATAAGCTACTCGCCTGGCGGAGGGCCGCTCGACACCACAATGGTCACCGTGTCGCCGCGACTTCCCGTCGTAGCGCTTTGGCTTATCACCACGCCCTGAGGCACGGAATCGCTGTGGGCGTACTGCACTATCGCAGACCCGAATCCGGCTTCCGAAAGCGCCTGCAAAGCAGCGCTTTCGCTCATGCCCACAACCGATGCCGATATGCCCGACGTTGCGGGGTCGGGTCCTTTCGACACGTACACGGTGTAAGTCCCGTTGCCGTACTCGATGCCGATCACTCCGCCTGCCGCTACCGAATCGTTGTATTGCTCGATGTAGACGGCCTTGTCGCCTAAGGCCTCCTTCACTTCGCCAAGGCTGCGCCCTGAAAGCGCCGCTATCGTCTCTTTCGCTTCGTCTTCCGCGCTCGTCTTGTGCTTTTTGGTGAACTCGCTTTCGTATTTCGGGTTTTCCGCAGACGTGAAGTCCTTTAGCTCCTGCCCTTCGAGCGCCTTGTCCATGAACGTCTTCCACGCAAGGCGGCTCCACGGCGCGCTCCACAGCTCGCGCTCGGGATCGGCGCCGGTCCACACCGCACAGGAAAGCTGCGGCGTGTACCCGCAGAACCACAGGTCGCGCGACTTGTCCGACGTGCCCGTCTTGCCGGCAGCAATCTGTCCGGAAGAAAGCGTGTAGCCGCGCGCGGTGCCCTGAGTGAGCACGCCCTCCAGAACGCGCGTCACTGCATAGGAAACCTCGGGGGTTATAACCTGCTCGCCTTCGGGATGCGTATTGTCGTAAATCGCGGCGCCATCTTTGCCGAGCACCTGCGTAATGCAGGAATCTTTGTAATGTTTGCCGTCGGCGGCAAAGGTGCCGTAGGCGCTTGCCATGTGCAGCGTGTTCGTTTGCGCCACGCCGAGCGTGATGGCGGGGTACGCGCCGAAACCGTCGGCGGTCGATCCGGTCACGCCGAGACGTTTGGCCATGTCCACCACCGAAGCAGGGGTCACGCCGTCGGGGTCGGTGACCAGCCGCGCGTACCCGGTGTTCGACGAAACCCACGTGGCGCCTTCGATCGTGCGCGTTCCGTAATCGGCTCCGGTGCTGTTGGAGACGAACCAACCGTTGTATTCATAGCCGTTCGAACAGTCTATCTTGGAAAGCGGGTCGATACCCTGCTCAATAGCCGCCGTCAACGTGAACACCTTGAACGACGAACCTGCCTGACGCTTCGCATCGGTGGCCAAGTTGAACTCGTTTTCGCTGTAATCACGCCCGCCGATCATGGCCAGCACGTAGCCGGTGTTTGGATCAACGCAAGTCAGCGAAAGTTTCACGTCGGAATCGCCGCTGCTCGCCATGGAATCGTAAGCCGCCCGCGCCGCCTCTTCCGCATAACCCTGCAGTGTGGGGTCGATGGTGGTGTACACAGTAAGACCGCCATCGAAGACCTGCTCGTAGGAAAGCATATTGAGCAGCTGAAGGCGCACGTAGCTCGTGAAATAGGGATATGCGTAAATGCCGTTTGCCGACTTCGCGGGCGCTACGTCAAGCACCAGGTCTTCGGCTTGGGCGGCCGCATGCTCCTCGATGGTGATAACGTTGTTGGAAAGCATGCGGTCGAGCACTACGTTGCGGCGTTTCTTGCAGTTCGCGGGATAAATGACCGGGTTGTTGTACGTTGGCGACTGGGGAATGCCCACCAGCGTTGCAGCCTCGACGACAGTCAGGTCGAGCGCGCTTTTCTGAAAGTAATGCTGCGCCGCCGCTTCGATTCCGTAGCACCCGTCACCGTAGTTGATGGTGTTCAGGTACATCATGAGAATCTCGTCTTTGCTGTACGCCTTTTCCATGTCGAGCGCTAACTGAGCCTCGCGCACCTTGCGCTTGAGGGAGATCTCGTTTGCCTCGCTCGAAAGAAGCGTGTTGCGCACGAGCTGCTGCGTGATGGTGGAGGCGCCCTCCAGGCTGCCGCCGCGCAAGTTGTTCACCACCGCACGGGCGATTCCGTGCAAATCGACGCCGTCGTGCTGGTAGAATCGCTCGTCTTCGGTGGCCACGGTTCCCTTCGTCACGTAATCGCACACCTGGTCGATGGTGACGGGCTCCTGGTCTTGCAGGTAGAACTCGGCTAGCAGCGTGGTGTGGTCGTTGGCGTAAATGCGCGTTTTATCACTGTAGGCGAACGCTTCGCTGTTGTGAACGCTCGGCAAGTCGCGCGTCCATTCGTCCATAATATGCAAAACGCCCTGAACGCCGCAATAGCCGACAAAACAGATGGCCCCCATAACGACCACGATGCCCCACGGCACCGCATGAGTGCGCTTTTGGCGCTGTTTCCTCCGTATTTTCATAACTGGCTTATACTACCATGAAATCAGAGTTGGCAAACGTTCAGGAAACGGTGAACAAGTCTTATGCATAAACCAGAGCTTCTAGCGCCAGCAGGCGGCGTCGAAGCGTTGCACGCGGCAGTGCGCGGCGGCGCCGATGCGGTCTATCTTGGCTTGGAAAACTTCAACGCACGCCGAAACGCCGGCAACTTCACGCTTGAAGGCCTCTCGCATGCTGCGGCCTATGCGCATCTACGCGGCGTGAGCGTGTACATCACCCTCAACACGGCCGTCCTTCCCCACGAGACAGACGAAGCGCTCGAATGCGCGCGGCAAGCGTATCGCGCCGGCGCCGATGCTTTCATCGTGCAGGACATAGGCCTCGCTTCCGAGATAGCGCGCACGATTCCTTCTGCGCGCCTTCACGTATCAACCCAGATGAACATCCACAATGCAGCGGGAATCCGTGCAGCCGCGCGCCTTGGTGCAAACAGGGTGACGCTCGCACGCGAGCTTTCGCTTGCGGAAGTGACGGCGCTGGCGCGTGAAGCCGCCGCATGGAATATGGAAGTGGAAACCTTCGCGCACGGCGCGTTGTGCGTGTGCTACTCGGGACAATGCTTCATGTCGTCGCTTATCGGCGGCCGGTCGGCCAACCGCGGCCTGTGCGCGCAGGCGTGCCGTCTGCCTTATTCCTTGGGAAACCGCGCCGTGCGCAAAGCGCTTCCGTCGCCGGGCGACCACCTGCTTTCCCCGCAGGATCTGTGCACGATAGAACTTCTGCCCCAACTTATCGAAACGGGCACGGCCTCCCTTAAGATAGAGGGGCGCATGAAATCGCCCGATTACGTGTTCGCGGTAACTTCCGCTTACCGCGCCGCGCTCGACAGGGCTGCCGAATTTTGCGCGTTTCGCGAATCTTGCAAATCTTGCGAATCTTGCGCCGCCTCAGAGGAAAGGAGCGCAGACGTCGCTTCGGCGGCTGCGACCGAGGCCGGGGCAGCTGGGACGCCCGGGACGGCCGGGGCGGCTGCGACCGAGGCCGGGGCAGCTGGGACGACCGGGGCGGCCGGAGCCGGGGCGGCCGGAGCGGATGCACCAGCTACGGTGGCTACGGAATACCGTGTTAGCGCCGCCGAAAAGCGCGCGCTCGAAGAGTCGTTCTCGCGCGGCTTCACCACGGCGTATCTGGAAGGCAAGCGCGGAAACGACATCATGAGCTACCAGCGGCCCAACAACCGCGGGGCGTTCATTGGCCGTGTGGCCGCCATGCGCGACGGAGCCGCCCTTGTAGCCGGCGAATACGACCTCTCGGAAGGCGACGTGCTCGAATTCTGGACGGGGCGGGGGCACGTTGCGCAAACGCTTGGCAAAACGAACGCCGACACGCAGGGCCGCGCGATCGTTCCACTCGATGCCAAGGCCGCACGCTCGGTGCGCACGGGAGATCGCGTCTTTCGCGTCCGCAGCGCGAAAGCGGCCTTCGAAGACGACCCCCTTGAGCCCCGTATTCCCATCTCCGGCATCGTATCGCTTAAGCTGGGGCGCCCGCTGCACATGGAATTCCGCCTTGCCGGCCAAGCGGGCGCCCCTGCGCCGAACGACGCCAAGGGCGTTGCCGTGGGCGAAGTTGTAGAGCAGGCTCGTACCAAAGCCGTCACCAAAGACGACGTGCGCACGCATATCGACCGCCTTGGATCCACGCCCTTTCGCCTTTCCTCGCTTGCAGTCGAACTCGACGAAAACGTGGGCATCGGGTTTTCCCAGATACATCGCGTGCGTGCCCAAGCGATTGAAAATCTTGCCTGGGCGCTTCTTGCGCCTTACGAGTCCCGCACGCTGCACCGCGTAAAAGCGCGCGCCCGGCATGCGGCCGCCCGCACGCCCGGCTGCCGCATTGCCGCATGGACGACCAACCCCGTATGCGCCAAAGCGGCGATCCGTGCAGGGGCGGATCTCGTTTACGTTCCCACGCTCAACTTTCAACGCGGCGAAGCCGTCATTGCAGGCCAGCTTTCGGAAACGGGCGAACAGGTGCGCTATCCTCAACAGTGCCTCGCAGCCGTTCCCGTTGTCGAACACGATTCCGTGCCGCCTGCCCGCGAAGCCGTTTTGGGTTTCGACCCATGGCATCGCGTGGGCACAACCGCCGAAAAACACGTGTTCGCAGACAGCTTGGGAGCCATGCAGCGGGCGGGCGAAACGGGGCTATCGTTCGACGTCGGCCCGCACGTGCCCATAACGAACCGCCTGTCTTTGCAGACGGCAGCCGACTTCGGAGCAGCCCGCGTATGGCTTTCGCCCGAGCTCACGCTTGCCCAGATAAGGGATTTGGCACAAGAAACACCAGTTGAGCTGGGTCTTTTTATCATTGGCGCACAAGAGCTCATGATTACCGAGCACTGCCTTCTTATGAGCCAAGGACCGTGCGACCAGAACTGCGCCCGATGCGCACGGCGCAAAAGCCCCCATTATCTGCGCGACCGCAAGGATTTCGAATTCCCCGTCATCACCGATGCCGTAGGTCGCAGCCACCTGTACAACAGCGTGCCGCTCGACGTGGCGCAGGCGATGCCCGAGCTTCTGGGTGCCGGTGTGTCGTCTTTCATGGTGGATGCGACGCTTATGAACAGCGAAGAGACATCGCAGGCCGTCGCACGGGCCAAGCGTGCCCTTACCGTGGCTCAAAACGACGGCAACGCTCTAGCGAAGATGCCCGGCACCACCACCGGACATCTTTTCCGAGGCGTTTCCTAAAGTGTGCAGCGGGGGCGCGGGAGAAAGCCACTCCTGCACCCCCGCCGCTGTTTCTTGAGAAAGCTCAGTTTGCAAGTCCGAAGCGAATAAGCAGGCACCGCACTGCTCAAGGTAAGACGAACGGCTTCAGCTTGTTTCCAGCTTCGACCTACTTCATTTCGGAGGCCTTCTTGTCGGCGGACTTCAGCTTTTCGATGCCGGCATCGTATTGGTCTTGTATGGCCTTCAGGCGTTCGTCGTAAGTTGCATAATCGAAAGGCTGGCTTTCGGTGGCGTTCTCTATCTCGGTATACAGATCGATGTAAGCGTTGAGCGCGTCCTTCAGACTGGCGCAGCCGTCAACGTAGTCTTGCTGGATTTCTTTGAAGTCGCTCGGCACGTCGATGCCGGAAAGACCTTCTATGACCTTGAACGCATTGTCGGCCTGCGTGCGCATGGTAACCACGTCGCCCCGTGACACCGCGTCGGAAAAACCGCTGAGACGTTCCGTAAGCGACTCCATTTTCTGATTAACCTGAGCCATATACTGGCGATTTGCCATCTGCTGGTCGCTCGCCTGCGTTTCGTTCTGCGCAGCCGTACAGCCGCCGAGCGCAAAAGCGGCAAACGCGAATGCGAATGCGAAGAAGAGCGCACGTAGGCGCACGTCGGTTACCCTGTTGCTCTTGCTGTTGCCCATAAATACCGTTCCTTGCTTTCGTAAGCTCTCTTGCATACTCGCGGCACCGCGTTGGAGCTACTCGCTTCAATAGCAGTCGCGCCATCTTGCAAACCTGATGTTTCGCGCTGCGTATTATGCCATGAAACGAGTGGGTTCTGCTTGGCAAAACGGTCATGTTGGCCATTCGATACGCAAACCATACGAGATGGCCGAAGCGAACGCCGCGCACGCTCATTTAGATGCCATTAGGTGTGCACCTTTGTCATCATTAGGTGTGCACCTTTGGCACCCGTTTGTCATCCTGTCATCCGCTCACTGCCGGGATCATCGCCCCCACCCGGATCCTCACCGCCACCCGGATCACCGCCTCCGCCGGGACTTTCGCCGCCGGGGCTTTCGCCGGGCGTTTCCCCGCCGGGCGTCTCTCCGCCAGGCTCGCTTGGCTTCTGCGCGGCGTCATCGGCCTTTTCGTCGGTTGCCTGCCCCGCATCGTTGGCTTCGCTTTTCGCCGAGCTGTAGCCGGAAGAATAATAGCCCGAGCCGATATGGTTCTCTTCGTCGCGAAAATTCTTGTTGTATGTCGGGTCTTCCGCATCGGGGAACTTCTCGGTAGGTTTGCCTTTCAGCACAGCGTTCATGAAATCGGCAAAAGCGCTTGCGCAGGTAAGGCTCGAAGGAAGCGACTTCGCCTCGTCAAGATCGGACCTATCCCCCATCCAAATGGCAACCGAAAGCTGCGGGGTTATGCCGCAGAACCAGCGATCTTTCCGGTTCTCAGACGTGCCCGTCTTGCCGGCAGCCTCCTGTCCGTTTAAAAGCGCGGCATCGGTTCCCGTACCCTCGTAGGTGTTGATGACTCCTTTCATGACTTCCACAGCCGCATGCGCCACTTCGGAAGAGAGCACCTGCTCGCCAGCAGGATGAGAGTTGTCAACGATGGTTTCGCCCTTGCGATCCTCGATGCGCAGAATGCATTCGGCATCGTAGTGGGTTCCACCGTTCGCAAGCGTGGCGTAGGCATCGGCCATTTCAAGCGGAGTGACCGATTCCGAGCCGAGCGTGAGCGAGCCTATGGCCTGCAGCGGCGACTCGATGCCCATGCGATGCGCCGCATCGACTACCTTTTCCGGACCGATCGACATGATGAGGCGCGCGAAGCCGGTGTTCGACGAGACGGCGAACGCCCGGGCTATAGAGCGCGTCCCATAATCGTGGTAATCGATGTTCGCCACCTTCCACCCGGGGTATTCCACCGTGGTGGAGCAGTCGACGAGCGTATCAGGGGAAACTCCCTCCTCCAAAGCGGCCACCAGCGTGAACGTCTTGAACGCCGAGCCAGCCTGGCGCCCGGAGCCGCCAAGGCCCGTGGCGATGTTCACCTGGCTTGTGTAGTAATCGCGCCCGCCAACGAGTGCCTTCACGTGTCCGTTATCAGGATCGACGGCCACCATGGCCACTTCGAACGGATCGTCGTTCACGTAACGGTTGGCTTGAGCTTCCTTGTTCGCCGCCGCAACCTCGGCCGCCTCCTGCATGCTCACGTCGAGCGTGGTAACAACCGAAAGGCCGCCTTTCAGAATCTCGTCGCGCGAATACTTGTACTTGCCATCAGGGTCGGTGAGCAGATAGCGCACGTAACTGGTGAAGTAGGGGTACTTCATGATACCATCGGAGGTGTTCTCGGTGGGATTGATAACAAGAGGCTCGGCTTGTGCGGCATCATGTTCCTCTTTGGTGATGACGTTGTTGGAAAACATGCGGTCGAGCACCACGTTGCGGCGCTTGAGGCAGTTTTCCGGATAGTCGATGGGGTTGTTGTAGGTGGGCGACTGTGGAATGCCGATGAGCGTGGCGGCTTGCGCAATTGAAAGCTCATCGGCGTCTTTCGAGAAGTAGCGCTGCGAGGCAGCTTGGATACCGTAGGCGCCCGAACCGTAGTTGATAGTGTTCAGGTACATGAGAAGGATGTCGTCTTTGCTGTAGATTTCCTCCATTTTCACGGAGATGAACGCCTCGCGAACCTTGCGTTTGATGGAAATATCGTCCATTTCCGACGAAAGGACGGTGTTGCGCACAAGCTGCTGCGTGATGGTGGAAGCGCCTTCCAGTTTGCCGCCCGTAAGATTGTTCACGATTGCACGGCCGATGCCCATAAAATCGACGCCGCCGTGGTCGTAGAAGCGCTCGTCCTCGGTGGCGACGGTGCCGCGCAAAACGTATTCGCTTATCTGGTCGCGCTCAACCGGGTCGCGGTTCTCGAGCTGGAACTCCGCAAGCACGGTGGTGCCGTCCGATGCGTACACCTTAGTGGGAAGAGCCGTGTTGAACGCGTCGGCATCCTGGTAGTCGGGCAGATCTTGCAGCCACGACTGGCACATCGCGCCCACGCCGACGAGCCCGGCAACGAACACGAACGCTATAACCGTGAACACCGAAAGCAGCCCTATCGAGGGGTGCTTCTTCTTGGTGCTCGGTCGATTCTTCATTGACCTTGAAGCCACGTATCACCTCCGACAAACTTCGCCCATTCTATCATTGCGCGCCACCATACCCTTCGCACCCGCGCAAACTCATAAGTTTGTTGGCAAAAAGCCACAAGGAGGAAACAGAGACAGAAGTCCGCGTCGAAGATCCGCAGCTCGGAATTTTTTGGTGAAAAGCACCCCCTTATGTATGGATTGAATCGTGAAATCCATACATAAGGGGGTATTTTCAGCCACTTTTTTGGTTCGACCCATGCATAAAGGGGCGGATTTCACCATTTTGGTTCGACCCGTGCATAAGGGGGTGCATTTCACCATTTTCAGAAATCCAATCCGAACCGCCGGCACATCGACGGTTCGGCTGGGCGTTTCAAGGCATCGAATGCGCCGTCACTCGGAGACGTGAGGGGCGCACGGAACTGCCACTGGCGCATCGGCGGGTCGACTGGGCGCTTCAAGGGGCGTTTTGGAGCGGCTGATACCCTGGGACAGCTACGACAAGGCAGCCTCGTGTTCGGCAAGTTGCTTTTGCGCAGCATCCATCTGCGCGTGCACGGCAGCGGAAGCAGTGCCGCCGAAGGTGGTGCGTGCGGAAACGATGCTTTCCAGGTCGAGAGCGTTCGCGATATCCGCCTCGAACAAGTCGCTTGCGGCCTTGAAGTCCTCGAGCGAGAGGTCTTCCAGGTCGCAACCGCGTTTGTCGCACAGAAGCACCAGATGCCCCACCACTTCGTGGGCGCGGCGGAAGGGCATGCCCTTCTTGGCCAAGTAGTCGGCCACGTCGGTGGCAGCAAGATATCCCTTCTTGGCCTGAGCGCGCATGGCATCAGCGTTCACCTGCATGGTCTCGATCATGCCGGCAGCGCACCGATAGCAATCCTCAAGGGTCTTGGCAGCGTCGATGGCGCCTTCCTTGTCCTCCTGCAGGTCTTTGTTGTAGGCCAAAGGCAGCGACTTCATGGTGATGAGCAGCGCCACCAAATCGCCCACCACGCGACCGGTTTTTCCGCGAATGAGCTCGGCGAAGTCGGGGTTTTTCTTCTGCGGCATGATGGACGAACCCGTGGAGAACGCATCGGAAAGCGTGACGAACCCGAACTCGGAGGTGGACCACAGGATGATCTCCTCGCACAAGCGCGAAAGGTGCATGCACGACACGCTGCACGCATAGCTTAAGTCGAGCAGGAAGTCGCGATCGGACACCGCGTCGAGCGAGTTGGGAATGACCGTGGAAAAGCCCAGTTCATCAGCCGTCATGAAGCGGTCGAGCGGATAGGTGGTGCCGGCAAGGGCCGCTGCGCCTAAGGGGCTTGCGTCGGCGGCGCGGCGGGCGGCGGCCAAGCGCTCGAAGTCGCGGCCGAGCATCCATACGTAGGCAAGCATATGGTGGGAGAACAGCACCGGCTGCGCATGTTGCATGTGGGTGTAACCCGGCAAGATGGTGGTGAGGTGCGCCTTTGCCTGCGCCATGAGCGCACGGCGCAAATCGAGGTTGGCGGCCATCAGCTCGCCCGCACGCTTCTTGGCGAACAGGCGCGTGTCGGTTGCCACCTGATCGTTGCGCGAACGACCCGTGTGCAGGCGCGCGCCCGCGTCTCCGATGTCTTCGATGAGCGCGCTTTCCACCGACATATGGATGTCCTCGTCGTTGATGTCGAAGGGGAAATCACCTGCGGCAATGCGCTTCTCGATGCGGGCAAGCCCCGCATCGATGGCCTTGGCGTCCTTTTCGGTTATGACACCGCATTCCGCCAGCATATGCGCATGAGCGCGCGAGCCTGCAATGTCTTGTGCGTAAAGCGCCTTGTCAACCGGCAGCGACGCGCCGAACCGCTGCGTGAATTCGCTCACGCCTTCCTCGAACCTGCCCGACCACAGTGCCATATCAAAATCCTTTCCTTGCGCAAGCGAAACAAACGCGGCAGCGAAGCGGTTCGTGTAACCGGGCACAGAGCAACCGTGTTCGCCAGACGCGAAACAAAAGCGGCGGCGAGGTGGTTTCCGCCCGCCTTCGCCGCCGTGCATCGTCTGCCTGCTATGTTAACACAAATCCTACGCCTGTTCGTTGACCGTTCCTATGCGCACGCCCTGCGCCGTGCGGTTGGCGGCCCAGTTCTTCACCGAAAGGTTGTGCAGGGTGATGAAGCCCTTCGCAGCCGCATGGTCGAACGTGTCGCCCTCGTCGTAGGTGGCAAGGCCTTGATTGTAGAGCGAGAAGTTGCTCTTGCGACCCATGACCGTGCAGTTCCCCTTGAAGAAGCGCAGGCGCACCGTGCCGTCAAGGCACTGCTGCGTGGACGCGAGGAACGCGTCAAGCGCCTGTTTGAGCGGCGAGAACCACAGACCGTCGTAGACCTGAGTGGCCCATGTTTGCTCGATGCCCAGCTTGTAGTGCAGAACGTCGCGCTCAAGGCACATGTCTTCAAGCGCCTTGTGGGCGCAGATGAGGGCAAGCCCGCCCGGTACCTCGTAGCATTCGCGGCTCTTCACGCCCACGAGACGGTTCTCAATCATGTCGAGGCGTCCGTAGCCGTTGCGTCCGGCGATTTCGTTCATGGCCAAAATGGCCTCGAGACACGTTTTCTCTTCCCCGTTGATGGCGCAGGGAACGCCGGCCTTGAAGGAAACCTCCACGTATTCAGGCTCGTCGGGAGCGAGGGCAGGGTCGGCCGTCATGGTATAGATATCGGCCGGAGGCTCGTTCCAGGGATTTTCCAGCACGCCGCACTCGATGGCACGGCCCCACAGGTTGTCGTCGATGGAGTACGGGCGGTCGTTGGTGGTGGGAACCTCCACGCCGTGTTCGCGCGCCCAGGCCATTTCCTGCGGACGGGTTTTAAGATCCCATTCCCGCACCGGCGCGATAATCTCCAAGCTGGGGTCGAGCGTGACCACGGCCGCCTCGAAGCGAACCTGGTCGTTGCCCTTGCCGGTGCAGCCGTGCGCCACGTACTTCGCACCGTACTGATGCGCAATATCGACCAGATGCTTTGCGATAAGCGGACGAGACAGGGCGGAAAGCAGCGGGTACTTGTTCTCGTAAAGTGCGTTCGCGGCAATGGCGCGGGAAAGGTATTCGTTGGCGAATTCCTCGCGCATGTCGACCACGAGGCAGTCGATGGCACCGGTGCGCAGCGCCTTCTGCTTTATCTTCTCCAGTCCGTCGTGCTCCTGCCCCACATCGCCCACAAGCGCCACAACGTCGAGATTTTTCTCGTCTTGCAGCCACTTGATGCAGACGGACGTGTCCAAGCCGCCTGAATACGCCAGCACTACCCTGTCTTTTTGTTCAGCCATGATGAGTTTTCCTTTCCTATAATGGCTTGTTACCTCAATATTGCGCTCAGGCGCGTGGTCGTGGAGCGAAAGCAACGGTATGGTACCGCAGCGCACCTGCCCGCGCATTGAAATTCACAAAAGCGCGGCGAGTTTTTCCACAAGCGTATCGACGTGGGTTTTCTCGCATATGAGCGGAGGGAGGAAGCGCAAAGTGCGCGGCCCGGTGGCGTTGAGCAGAAGCCCCGCGCGAAGGCCGCGAGCCACCACATCGGGTGCTTCGGTCGCTTCGGGGGCAAGGTCGGCGGCCACCATGAGACCCAAGCCCCGCACTTCCGCCACCTGCGAAAGCGCAGCCAAACGTTCACGCAGATAGAAGCCCACTTCCTCAATGTGCGCCGCATGGGCGTTCGCGGAAAGCTCGGAAAGCGTGGCATGCGCTGCGGCAACGGCCAGGCAGCTGCCGCCGAACGTGGAGCCATGGTCGCCCGGCTCGAACGTATCGGCCACGCCCGCATGCGCCGCGCACATGCCGCATGGCATGCCGGACGCCACTCCCTTCGCAATGGTCACCACATCGGGCACAATGTCGAAGTGCTGGAAGCCGAACGGATAGGTTCCGCAGCGGAAGATGCCGCACTGCACCTCGTCGCACATGAGCAGTGCGCCCCGCTCCTGCGTAAGACGTCGAGCCGCTTGCAAAAACTCGCGCGTGCACGGATGCACGCCGCTTTCGCCCCGCACGCATTCCAGCATGACGGCGCAGATTTCCTCGCCCTGCGCCTCGAACAGCGCTTCGAGCGCGGAAACGTCGTTGGCAGGCACTGCGGTGAAGCCTCCCGGCAAAGGCTGGAACGCCTCCTGCTTCGCCGGCTGCGCGGTAGCGGCAAGCGTTGCGAGCGTGCGACCATGGAAGCTGTTCTGAAGCGTGACGATGACGCGCGGCGCTCTCTCTTCGGCCATGCGCACGGCTGCATGAACGGCCGCGTCGTTGCCCCCCTGCGCAGCGGCGTCGTCGCCCCCCTGCACGGCCGCATGGGCGGCGGCTTGGGCGGCAGCGCGTGCGGCGGCAAGCTTGCGCGCATGCAAACGCGCGAGCTTGATGGCGCATTCGTTTGCCTCCGCGCCCGAGTTCGCAAAGAACGTCTTCCACGGTTTGCGCTCGTTTTCCGCAACGCGCGCGTTGAGCAGATCGGACAGCTGGCAGGCCACTTCGCCGCGACGCTCGATGTAGTAGTAGTTGCTCACATGCACGAGCGTTTCCGCCTGCGCGGCAAGGGCGGCGGTAACGGACGGGTGGCAGTGCCCCAGGCTCACGGCGCCGATACCGGCTATGAAATCGAGGTATTCGTTGCCAGCGTCGTCGTAAACGTGCATGCCCTCGCCGCGCACCAAACAGACCGGCTTGCGCCCAAAGGTGTGCATGACGTAGGCTTCCTCAAGTTCCTGTTCCATTGCAAGACTCATGGCGCGACCCTTTCGAAACGAGACTGAAAAACGATCTAGCGGTTCTCTATAAGCTTGGCGGCGAAGTTGCCCAAAGGCTGCGCCTCGAAAGAACCCACTTCCTCGGGCTGCTTGACCATGGTGCCTATGCCGCAGTCGGTAAGCAGTTCGAGCAGCAGCGCGTGAGGCGTGGTGCCGTTGATGATGTGCGCTCGGTGCACGCCCGCTTCCAAGGCTCGCACGCACGAACTGAGCTTGGGAATCATGCCCGACGAGATGGATCGCTTCTCCACCATGCGCTTCGCCTCAGGCAGCATCATCTTCGAGATGAGCGTGCCTTTGTTCGAGAAGTCTTCGTAAAGGCCGTCAACATCGGTAAGGAAAACCACCTTGTGCGCACCGATGGCGGCCGCCACATGACCCGCCACCAGATCGGCGTTCACGTTGTAGAAGCCTTCGCCCGCCGCCTCGCCAATGCCGACGGAGGCCACAACGGGAATGTAGTCGGCGCGCACGAGATCGGAAAGAAGCGCGGTGTTGATGCGCACGACGCGCCCCACGCGCCCGAGCCGCGCATCCGCCTGCTCGGCAATGATGGTGCCGGCATCGCTTCCGCATACGCCCACCGCCAGATTGCCGTGCACGTTCATGGCCTCCACCAGCTCTTGGTTCACCTTTCCCGCCAGAACCGCGCGCACCACCTCCATGGCTTCAAAAGAGGTTACGCGCTGACCGTCGATAAACTCAACGGGAAGGCCGGCATCGTTCATGGCGGCCGTGATGGCCTTGCCGCCCCCGTGCACGATGACGGGGTTCACGCCGATTATCTTGAGGAGCACGATGTCGGCCATGACCTCGGCGCGCAGCTGCGCATCGACCATGGCCGCACCGCCGTATTTGATGACGACGGTTTTTCCCGTCACGTTCTTTATCCAGGGCATCGCCTCGGCAAGCACTTCCCCCGTCAGGCCGGAAACGCCGCCTGCACGCGTGTCTTTGTCGTAGTTCATGTTCGGTAATCTCCGTTGATCGTAACGTAATCGTGACTGAAGTCGCAGGTCCACATGGTAGCGGACGCATTTCCGGCACCCAGATTGATGTCAAGGACAATCTCGGGCGCCTCGAATCGTCGCAAGGCCTCGCCTTCGTCGAACGGAACCGTGAGGCCGCCCTTGCAGACGGGCATGCCCATAATGCTGATCTCGACATTTTTCTGGTTGAAGCGGGCACCGGAACGGCCGAGCGCCGCAGCGATGCGACCCCAGTTGGCATCGTGCCCGTAAACAGCCGTCTTCACAAGCGGGGAATTCGCCACGGTACGGGCGGCGGCGTCGGCATCGGCATCGCTTGCAGCGCCTTCCACCCGCACGGTAACAAGGCGCGTCGCTCCTTCGCCGTCGGCGGCCATAGCGCGAGCAAGCGTGACGCACACGTGCCGAAGCGCTTCCTCGAACGCGGCGAACGCGGGGGTTTCCGGCTCTATCGCAAGGCCGCGCGGGGCGGCGGCGCCGCTGGCAAGAAGGAAGCACGAATCGTTGGTGGACGTGTCGGAATCGACGGTTATCTTGTTGAAGGAAACCGCAACGGCCCGCTTGAGCGCGACGTGCAAGTGCGGCGCGGCTATGGGTGCGTCGGTGGTGAGCACGGCTATCATGGTTGCCATGTTCGGCATGATCATGCCGGCGCCCTTCGACATGCCCCCTATGGTGAAGGTAGCAATCCCCTCGGCATCGATCGTGAACGTGCAGGCCGCCTCCTTGGGACGCGTGTCGGTGGTCATGATGGCGCGGGCGGCGCTTGCGCCCCCGTCACGCGAAAGGATACAAAGGGCAAGCGGCAAGCCGCTTTCGAACGGCGCAAGCGGAAGGTGCTGGCCGATAACGCCCGTCGAGGCCACGAGCACTTCCTGCTCGGTGCAGCCTATCGCCAGAGCCGCAAGCCGCGCGGAAGCCCGCGCCGTCTCAAGCCCGCGCTCGCCCGTCGCGGCGTTCGCAACCCCTGAATTCACCAGAACGGCGCGAGCCGTTCCGTATGCGGGACCGCCTTCGCCGCATGCGCCCCCTTCGTTCAGATGGGCACGCGAAACCTGCACGGGAGCCGCGCAGAAAACGTTCTGCGTGAACGTCGCCGCGCAGGCGCAGGGCTCGTCGGCCACAACAAGGGCCATGTCGAGCCTATCCGCTTCGGCGCGAAAGCCCGCATGCACGCCCGCCGCCCGAAACCCCTGAGGACTGGCAACGCCGCCGCCGTCGATATCTTCAATCCGCATGGCCTATCTCTTCCTTCCCCGGCATCTACACCGGCATGGCGACGGCTTCCAAGCCGCATTCCTGCGGCAAGCCGCATACGATGTTCGCGCACTGAACCGCCTGGCAGGCGGCGCCTTTTCCCAAGTTGTCTATGGCGCAGGTAGCCACGATGGCCCTTGCGCCAGGCACCGCGCACACGCCTACCTGGGCACGCGCGGTGCCCGCAACCGAAGCCGTGCGCGGCTGCGAACCTGCGGGAAGCACCTGAACAAGCGGTGATTCCCGATAGAATTCCGCATAGCTTCGCACAAGGCTTTCGGTGTCAAGAGCAGATGAGCCGTGCGCCGCGCGCATGGTGACCGTAGAGAGCAGACCGCGCCTTGCCGGCGCGAGATGCGGCGTGAACACCAGGCGACCCGCAATGCCCAGAATCTGCTCGATTTCGGGCGTATGCCGATGCGAGCCTACGCCGTAGGCCTCCACGTTCTCGTCGGCAAAGCAGAAGTGCGTGCGTTCCGTGGCCTTCTTGCCCGCGCCCGTCACGCCCGATACGGCATCGGCCACCACAAGGCACGACCCATCGACAAGCCCAAGACGAAGGGCAGGCGCCGCCGCAAGGGACGTAGCCGTAGGGTAGCAGCCCGCGCACGCCACGAGCGCAGGCTTTCCCGCCGCACGGTCGGCTGCGGCGCGGGCAAGCTCGTCGCCTGTGAGTTCGGGCAGGCCGAACGCCGCGCGCGTAAGCAGGTGAGGCGCTGTATGGGGCGTGTTGTACCACGCTTCGTAGACAGCCGGATCCTTCAGGCGGAAGTCGGCCGAAAGGTCGATGACGGTCTTTCCCGCCGCGAGCAAACCGGGAGCCAAGGCAAGCGCCGCCGTATGGGGAACGGCCAAAAACACGATGTCGCAGCCCGAAAGCGCGTCTTCGCCGTTAGGGGAAAACGCGAGATCGGTAATGCCGGCAAACGCCGGGTACACCCGCGCAAGCGGTATGCCGGCATAAGCGTTAGACGTGATGGCCGCAAGCTCGAACGCAGGATGGCGCAGAAGCAGACGCGCAAGCTCCGCTCCCGCAAAGCCAGCCGCCCCGACCACGCCCGCCTTCAACTGCATGACAAACCTCGTTCCTCGTTTCTCGTTTCGCGTTTCGTGTTTCGTGCGCGCTGCCGTGCGCACACGCCACCCGATGCTGCCACCGCGCCTCTCGCGACGCGTAAACACAGTGAGTTTTCATCCTAATGAAAGGTAACAAGGTTTTGCAAGGCTGGAAACAAAATAGTTACAGTGAAAGCACCGAAAGCGGCGCCAAAAGCGGCAACCTCCATTGAGCCTTTCTCCAGCGCGTCAATTATCGCACAAATCATGCCAACCACGCCAGCTGATTGGCGCGATTGGCATGATAAAAAATGCGGAAAATGCGAGACAAGGCACGAAAGGGAAGCCTTCCTTAGGATTCGCCTCGCGAACAATGGGGCAGCGGTTGTTTAGTCGGAAACCTCTACGAGGGTGATTTCGAAGTTGAGGTCTTTGCCGGCAAGCTCATGGTTCATGTCGAAGGTGACGATGCCGTCTTCGATGGCGGCGACGAACACCGGGAACGGGCCGGCCGGTCCGTTCATGTAGATAGTCTGGCCTACAGGCAGCTTGTCCCCGTTGGGAATCTGGGAGACGGGCACCTTCTGTATCATGCCCTCGTCGCGCTCGCCGTAGGCGTCGGCGGCGGGAATGTGCACCTGCTTCGTCTCACCAAGCTCCATGTCCTTCACCGCGGCGTCAAAACCGGGAATCATCATGCCGGCCATGCAGGTGAACTCTATGGGCTCGTCGCGATCGTACGACGAATCGAACTTCGTGCCGTCGTCAAGCGTGCCGGTGTAGTGGCACTTTACCTTCTTGCCTTCGTTGCTCATGAACGTCAAGCTCCTCTCGATAGAAACGCAAGTGCGGTCAGTCTATACGAACCGCGCTCGTGCGCCCGCCCGCACAGGCAAACCTGCTTCAAGTTGCCATAAGTCACGCGTGGCCGAAAAATGGCTGAAACGCAGCTGAGAGACAGTGAGAAAGGCCTTGTCCGACCGCAAAAAGAAACTGCCTTGGTGCAAGATCAAGCTGAACAGACGTCTGGCTTGCAAATTCAATCAAGACCGGAAAAACCTCTGTCGGCCAGCGTTTCGCGGGCGGAGGCCAGATCGGCAAGGGGCCGCAGATAGGGGCGCTCCTCTGCATCAAGGCCGCCTTCTGCGAGCGAGACCACACCGTCCATCAACTCGGCAACGGAACGACCGTACACCGTCGCATGGTACCCTTGCGCCATGAGAGCGGTTTTCGCCTGCTCAACGTCCGCTTCGGAAACCTGCGCGAACAGCGCGTCGAGCGCATCGAGATTTTCCGCACGGTAAAACAGGCCTTTTACGAGCGCAGCGTATGCGATGACGTAGGGGACGGGCATAGCGTCGGCGGGGCGAATCTCGATGTAGGTTTTCAGGCGCACGTCGTTGAAGAACATGGACACGGCGTGCTCCACCTCGGCGCGCGTCATGGTGCGCTCGGCATATATCTCGCCGAAGGTGCGCTCGGTATAACACCACTCCTCCTTCGCGCAAGGTGCGAGAATAGCGGGCGCATCGAGAATGTATTCCGCATAATCGCGGAAACTGAAGCCGTCTTCCATCACGCCGGGCACCAGACCGCAGCGATCGGGGTCGCAATGTCGCCAAATCTGCGTGCGCACCAGCTTGTGCGTGCGCGGTGCGCCCTCGAAAACGGGAGCGTTGTCGCACAGAAGCGAGAGCAGCGGAACAAGGGCGTATGCGATGCGGAGCTTTCGCAGACAGTCGGCAGGCGACGAATAGTCGATGGAGACCTGGGTGGATGCACTTCCCCGCATCATGCAAAGGCCGTATGCGCCGATGTTTCCCAGATACAGGTTCATGAACCTATAGCGGCGCTTCGGAATGAGTTCCATGCTCTCGGCCTTCGCCGTGGGGTGATACCCTATGGCAAGGGCACGTTCGCCTTGCGGGCCGAGCACGCTTTCGAGCGTGCTCTCAAACGCTTGGAACGTGGTTTCGGCATCGGCAAGGCTGGTGAAAGGCCCCGCCGAAAGCTCCAGCTGGGCGGCAGGTTCCAGCGTGACAGCCTCGCAAGGTCGCGCCACGCCCAGAAGATCTCCCTGCGCGTCGAGAGTTGCCTGAGGGTACTCTTCTTGCAGCTGACGCAAAATCCACTGGACACCGTACGGCTCGCTGTAGGTCACAGGGGCAAGATCGTCGTGCACGACGGTGTGCTCAAGCTCGATGCCCACCGCCCCTTGCGCGGGCGTGCATCCGCTTTCAAAGTATTCCGCAATCGCTTCGATGTTGCTTTCGCGCGCAGGCTGCGCACTGCTTATAGGGGGCATGTATGCGTGCTCCTAGCGTGACAAGGTTCGACGCGCCGCCGAATGCTATTCGCACAGCCGACGCGCCCTCGTGTTTCTGCACATGGTAGCACGTCGTCGCGGCAATTTTTCGCAAGTGCGGCGCAACCATAAACAAACCGACACGTTCTGCATGTTTCCGCAGGCTTCGCGCGTTCCGCAAAAAAAGACGGCGGGCAGCCCCCGTTACAAGCAAGGGTTAGAGACCGTGCTCCTCGTACAACCGCGCGAGAAGCCCAGAGTCCGAGGCTGCAGCCGAAAGATCGTCCGTACGCCCGTCGGAAAGCAACCTCGCAACAAGCTTACCATAGCGAATCCGCTCTTGAGCAGCACCTTCCTCCATGCCCTTCTCCATGCCCTCGGCCATGCCCTCGCGTCTGGCGATTCTCGCCTGCATCCATGCATCCTCTTCAGCGCTGAGTCCGGAAAACACTTTCCTCACCCACTTCCTATCCTTGTTGGCGTCGTCCACCCGCTTCGCTATAAGGCGAACAAGGGGATCGTCGCCCACCTTCCCCCTGTCCACGTATTCTAGCAGGTTCCGCAACGACGCGCTTTGCGCTTCACGATAGGCGCGAGCATTGAGAGCCACCCAATGACAGCCGAATCCGGTATCGAGCGCAGTTTCACTGTAGGAAAACGCTCGCTGGCAATACGGAACATGGAGAAAGGAAGGCTAAGCGCCGTCGCTGAGAGCTTGGAGGGGTGAATGCCGCACTCTTGAAAGCGGCGAGTCGGCGCCGAACGGTTAGGAAGAGGGCGGCTCCGGAAAGTGCCGGAGCCGCCGGGGATGGGCTAGTTGGCGTACATACTGGCGTAAGGGCGCGAAGAAGCAGGGCGAAGGCAGTAGAAGCCTTGGCCGGTCTCGTCGACGAGCCGAGGAATCTCCCCCGAAAACGCCTGGTTGTATGCCTTGAGAAGGGGCGCGAGCGCATCCCTGTCTTCGGGCTCGACAGAATGCTGCACAAGGCCGCAAGGCACGTCTTCAGGTGCAAGTTGGTGCTTGAGGAAGATAGCGCCGCCGTGCATGCCCGTGGCCAGATAAGCGCCAGGGCAACCCAGAAGAACGATGATGCCGCCGGCCATGTATTCCCCGAGAAAGCTGCCGGCATCGCCGCCGATGACGATTTCGGGGCATTTCCCTTCGTACTGCTTCATGTGGATACCCACGCGCCAGCCGCACCCGTCGCGCACGAGAATTCGACCGCCGCGCATGGCATAGCCTGCGGCGTCGCCGACACGACCGTGGATCACAACGGAGCCGTCGTTCATGGTGTTGCCTATTTGGTCTTGGGCGTTGCCGAACACCTCTATCTCGCCACCGTCCATATAGCATGCCATGTCGTTGCCGGGAACGCCGTGAATTTCAAGGCGCTTTCCCCGAGGCATAGCGCACCCAAGATAGCGCTGGGCGTATACGTCGTGCAGCTCGACTGCGCTGGCATCGTCAAGCGCCGCGCGAACCTTCTCGTTCGCTTCCTTGAAGTGCGCCGTTCCCAGCGACACGGTTACTTTTGATTCCATGGCTTACGCACGCTCCTTCCAGCCGCGCTTGTCCCGGTCGAGCGGGTAGCATTTATGCAGGCGCGCCCATCGCACATCCTGCGGAAAGTCGAGGTTGACCGGAGCTTCGCCGAACACATCGTCCTCAAGCGTGTCGAGCGGAACGCGCTGCTCGATGAGCGACGTGTAGATGCCCGCGTTCTGAGGTCGGTTGAGCAGGATGTACCCGACAAGAAGGCCGTCGCGTTTGACGAATTTCGCATACCGCGTCCCTTCGGCACGCACGTCGACCTCGAAACCGCCGTCTTCCGCAGGGTTGATAATACCCGCCGTGAGGAGCGACGCTTCGAAGAAATCGACCGCATTCACCGCAAAGGCGCCCTCGTAAGGTTCGACATCCGGTGCCCCGGCCATATGCAGACCGGCAAGCTTCCCTTGGTGCAGCGCGTTAGGCCACAAGGCGAGCGGGCGCTGCGCACCGTCGAGCAAGTCGGTCACCTGCACCACATCTCCCGCCGCGTACACGTCGGGAAGGCTCGTTTGCAGATCAGACCCGCACACCAATCCCCTTCCCTGCTGCGCACCGGCAGACACGGCAAGCGCCGAATTCGGCCTCACCCCAACGGCGGCAACGACCAAATCGCATTCGACCACATCGCCGTTGGTAAGCCGTGCACCGGTAATAACGTCGCCTTCGCCCAGAAGCTCGTCGGCAGAGGTGCCCGGCATGCAGGTAATGCCGTGAGCGGAAAGCAACGATTGCAGCACCGCTGCACCTTGCGCATCGAGCACGGCGGGCAGAATGCGCGGCGCAAGCTCGAGCACGAGCACGTTGTCGGCATGATGGGAAAGAGCCTCGGCCGCTTTCAAGCCGATAAGGCCGGCGCCGATGACGACGATACGGCTCGCCCTTCCGGCGGCATGCGCCGCTTCCGTAGCCTCAACCGTCGCCCGCCAAACCGCTTTCGCATCGTCAAGGGTCATGAATGCATACACGTTCGTTTTGCCCGCCAGACCCTTGATAGGGGGAACGAACGGGATGCTGCCTGTTGCCAGCAAGCATTTTCCGTACCTAACGACATCGCCGCTGGCCAGCACGGCCTCGTGCGCAGGCGCATCGAGCCCAACGACCTCGTAGTCCGGGCCCAAAAACGCCTCTATGCGCTCCTTTTCGTAGAAATTCGCATCTTTGAAGCCAATGCAGTCTTCGGTGGTTTTACCTTCGATGAGATATGAAATGAGCGGGCGCCCGTACACGGCGTAAGGCTCGCGGCTCAGAATAGTGATGGACGCATCCGCATCGGTTGCGCGAATATGCTCCGCCGCCGTCACACCCGCTGCGGAATTGCCGACGATAAGGTAGTCCGACCTGTGCGTTGCCATGTTAGCAGCCCTCGCTTTCCACGTAGATGAGCGCCCGGTTGGGGCATGCCGCCACGCAGCTCGGCTCACCCGGCTGCCCGGCGCCGTCGCCGCACAGGTCGCACTTGTACGCGATTCCCTTCTCGACCACCTCTTCAATGCGCACGGCGCCGAACGGGCACATTGAAACGCACGTGCGACATCCGACGCATTTTTCGGGATCGGAAGTAACGACGCCCGTCACCGGATCCTTCCGCATAGCCCCTGAAATGCATCCCTCGACGCATTTGGGATGTTCGCAATGCCGGCAGTTCACCGCAAGGGAAAGCTGCTTGCCCCCTTCGACGCGCACGCGGTTCTGAGGCACGGGGAATTCCACCGTAAACGCCTTCACCGTGTCTTTGCTCTTCGAGTGGAACGTCTTGCATGCCACTTCGCAGCGCTTGCAGTCGATGCACCATGCCTCTATAGCGTAAATCCTCTTCATGTCATCACTCTCCCGCGTATTTCACGCCGAGGATCTCAAGTTCCTTTTCGTTCAGCCCCACGCCGCGCAGCATAAGGCGGTTGCCGCGCAAGCTGTCGATAGCGTTGATGCCCATGCCGCCCATCATCTCCTGTATCTCGTGATTCCACGCGTGCACCAAGTTGACCACACGCTCGGCGGCTATCTCGGGGTTCAGGCGGCGCACCAGCTCGGACTTCTGCGTGGCTATGCCCCAGTTGCACTTGCCGCTCGAACAGTCCTGGCACTGATGGCAGCCCATGGCGATGAGCGCGGCGGAAGCGCAGTACACGGCATCGGCTCCCAAGGCCACCGCACGCACCACGTCGGCCGAGCTGCGGATGGAACCGGCGGCCACCAAGCTCACGGTCGAGCGAATGCCCTCGTCGCGCAAACGCTGATCGACTGCGGCAAGCGCCAGTTCGATGGGAATGCCCACGTTGTCGCGAATGCGCTTGGGCGCGGCGCCCGTGCCCCCGCGAAAACCGTCGAGCACGATGATGTCGGCACCGGCGCGCGCCATGCCGCTTGCAATGGCCGCTGCGTTGTGCACGGCCGCTATCTTGACGGCAACGGGCTTGGTGTAGTGCGTTGCCTCCTTTAACGAGAAGATGAGCTGGCGCAGGTCCTCGATAGAGTAGATGTCGTGATGGGGAGCAGGCGAGATGGCATCTGTACCCTGCGGAATCATGCGCGTGCGCGACACTTCCTCATTGATCTTCTCACCAGGAAGGTGCCCGCCGATACCGGGCTTGGCGCCCTGTCCTATTTTGATCTCGATGGCCGCACCGGCGTTCAGGTAGTGAGGGTCAACCCCGAAACGCCCGGACGCCACCTGCACGATAGCGTGATCGGCATAAGGTTCGAGATCGCGATGCAAGCCGCCCTCTCCCGTGTTGAAGTAGGTTCCCAGCTCGCTTGCCGCCATAGCGAGCGACTTTTGAGCGTTCAACGAAATGGATCCGAAGCTCATGGCAGAAAACATAAGCGGAACATCAAGTTTGATCTGCGGCGGAATGGGCGTAACCACCTTGCGCTCGCGTTCGTTCACCTTGAGCACATCGGGACGGCTGCCCAGAAATACCCGTGTTTCCATAGGCTCGCGCAAAGGGTCGATGGAAGGATTGGTAACCTGGCTTGCGTTCAGCAGCAAGTGATCCCAGTAAATAGGATACGGATCGGGATTTCCCATAGAGGCGAGCAGCACCGCGCCGGTCTGCGACTGCTTTGCAATGTCTTGCATATAGGGAAGTGTCCAGTTCGACGAGCCGTTGCCCACTTGGGGCCAGTTCGTAATAGAAAGTGCGTGCGTAGGGCACATGACCACGCAGCGCCGGCAGTTTACGCACTTCGCATGGTTGGCGACCACACGACCCAACTCATCGTCAACATGATGGACTTCGTTTGCGCAAGATCGTTCGCACACGCCGCACTGCACGCACAGGTCGGAATCGCGCAGCACTTTGTAACGGGGAAGCAGGTAGTCGAGCATGGCCTTTAAGCCTCCTTCCTCTTCGTCGTGATCGCATCGACCTTGTGAAGACGGCGCGTCTGTGCGGCCGGCTCGTTTTCGGACGACTCGGTGCGCTTGCGGCGGGCGACCTCGTCAAGCTGGACGACGAACGGCACACCGCCGTCAACGGCGCGAATGTTTTGGGCATCAGGGCATACGATTTCGATGGCCGCCTGCTCGCTGGCCAGATACACCATGCTGCCCTTTTCGCCCACCATGAGGGCGCGCAGTTTCAAGCGATCGTTGAGGGCCAAAAGACCTTCATCGGAACCGAGAATGACCGAGAACGGCCCGTTGACGAGCGCACTTGAATACGCCATGCGCAAGGCGGTTTCGAATTTCGCACGTTTTGGCTCCATGCGGTCTATCTCGTCCCATGCGCTTGCCGTCATGATGTGCGCGGCCATTTCCTGCGAGAACCCGTGCCTGCGAGCCAAAAGGTCGAACAGATAGGTTATGACCTCGGTATCGGTTTGCAGTTCGCAGTCGTAGCCGAACTGCTCAACGTAGCGGCGGTTCGCGTCATAGCTCGATATCTCGCCGTTGTGCACAACCGACCAGTTGAGCAGCGTGAACGGATGCGCACCGCCCCACCAGCCTGGCGTGTTCGTGGGAAAACGGCCATGCGCCGTCCAAGCCCATGCCTTGTAGTCGCGAATACGATAGAACTCGCCGATATCTTCCGGATATCCCACGCCCTTGAACGCGCCCATGTTTTTGCCGGACGAAGCCACGAACGCCCCTTTTATGTGGCCGTTGATGTGGAACACATGCTGCATAGTGTATTCCGCCTCGTCAAGCTCGCTCATGTTCAGCCGCACGGGGTGCGGTGCGAGAAAATAGCGCCATATGTCGGGCGGGTTCTTGATGCTGCGCACGTTCTCGGTGGGAATGCGCTCCTGCTTCTCGCTCATAAAGTACGTGTCGAGATACGCCTCGGTTTCGGTGCGCGCCTCTTTGCTCTCGTACATGATGTGGAACGCGTACAGATCCTTATATTCGGGATAGATGCCGTATGCGGCGAACCCGCCCCCCAAACCGTTGCTGCGATCGTGCATCAGCGCGATCGATTTCAGAATATCGCTGCCGTCATGACGCGTGCCGCTTCTGTCCATGATGCCGGCTATGGCGCATCCTGACGGTATTCTGACATCGCCTTCTCTGAGGCTTGTCCCTCTGAGCATGGGTCTTGCTCCTCGTCTCTTGTTCTTGCAAAAGAAATGCGGGGCCGCGTATCCTTGGCACGAAGACGCAGGGCACCCACATTCTGTGGTGCACTTAGGATACGGGGCGTTTGTTTCATGCGCGTATGCGGTTTGTTTCAATTCTGTTTCGACGCAAAGACGTCTTCTGGAGCCGCATTCGGCGCAAAGGCATCGCCTAGCGCCATCTTTTCGGCAAGCTGAATCTGCAAGTCAAAATAGTCGATACGCGCGTTATAGTTCAGCACAGCAACATCACGTGCAAGGCGCTCAAGATATGCGCGGTCCATTTCTTCCTCGTCGATACGGTTGTCCAAGTTACAAGAGCTTTCAGACAGCCCGATGCGCTCGTCTTGCGCGAAGCCCTCTCTCTCGGGCGAAAGGGGGTTTCCGCCAAGCGTTGCGGCAACGGAATCGTATTCCGAATTGGCATTCTGTGATTCATGCTGGCGATCTGCGCTTTTTTTGAAAGCGCGATCTCTCGCCCAATCGTATGCAAGGTTGTAGAACGCCATTTCCCATACGGCAGATGCAAGCACCATGTATCGCTCACGGAGGCAAAGGGATGCAGGCAGCCACACTTTCCACGCCAAAACCTGCTCCCACGGAACCGATGAATACGAAACGGGGTCGAAGATCTCGCTCTGCAAAAAATCTTCCGCATCTTTTCCCAGGTGAATCTGCTCGAGTTGGTCGTAGGTGCAAATGCGATCGCCCAAGGCTAGGCGAACCGCGACAGCTTCGTCAACCCGACCTGCATCGACAAGCGATGCGGAAACCCAGCGTCTCATGACCCGGAGGCGCACGTCAACGGCATAGGACGTCTCAGGAAGCAGGAAATAGCCACTGTTGCGCAGCGTATCGGGAATGCGCATGCGGCACATGGCATCGAGAAAAGCCTCCACTTGCTTTCGCATGGCGGCATATCCCGCATCGGTTTCCGCAGGGAACCCATATCGCACGTGATCTTGCATGATGACATGAACGAGCACATCATGCTCGCAAGAGAGCAATGCATCCTGCAACGGGACGAAACGATTCGCAAAAGAATCAGCGACACGAGAAAAGGACATGGCAAGACACCTCTTTCCTAATGCTTCTTGATGGAGAGTATCTTGCAAGCGTGGCACGAACGAACGAGAAGCACCGTCGCCGCTTTGGACTGCTCAGCCCCTTTTGCGGGCCGGAATCAGAATCATGGAAGCAGCGCTTGCACTGGCTCTTTTTGTTGGGATAAGTATAGCATAGAATTTCGAACATTTGTATCAAAATTCGCACAAAAGCGAAACAGCCTTCTGACATCGTAATTATATGTTGAGTAGTAATAATTCCCCCGCTCAAAAGGAAAAACCCGCCGAAGCGGGATCTGGTGCAGCGGCAGCGAAAACGCTTTCCGCATCACGCTTTTCGAACGCCTATGTGATCGAAAAGCAAAAAACGACCCGCTTAACCAAGCGGGTCGTTTCGCGATTCAGCAAGTTACGCCTGCGCACAGCTTCATGTTCCTGTGCGGCTCCCAGAGCCGAACATTCCAGAGCCGAACATTCCAGAGACAGACGCTCCCGGAATCGAATTCTTTAAGCCATAAGCGCCAGCAGGGGCACCAGAAGCAGCGCCACAATGTTGAACACCTTGATCATGGAGTTCAGCGCGGGGCCGGCAGTGTCTTTGTAGGGGTCGCCCACGGTATCGCCGGTCACAGCGGCCTGATGGGCGAAAGAGCCCTTGCCGCCGAACTTGCCTTCCTCGATGAGCTTCTTGGCGTTATCCCACGCACCGCCGCCGCTCGTCATGGAAATGGCCACGAACAGGCCGGTCACGATGGTGCCCACAAGCGCGCCGCCCAGCACCGCCGTAGTGAATGCGAACGCGTCCACGCAGCCGGTGGCGCCCAGCAAAAAGCCTACGATGATGATGAGAATGGGCGTGCCGATGGGAATGATGGCCGGGAGTATCATCTCGCGCAGAGCCGCACGGGTTACCAAGTCAACACACTTGCCGTATTCGGGCTTGCCCGTGCCCTCCATGATGCCGGGAATCTCCTTGAACTGACGGCGTACTTCCTCGACCACGTCGCCTGCGGCCTTGCCCACGCTCGTCATAGCGCGCGCGGCGAACAGATATGGCAGAAGACCGCCCACGAACAGGCCGATGAGCACGAACGGGTTCGAAAGATCGAACGAAAGGGTCGCGCCGCCCGTCTGATCGGCAATGGAATGCGTGAAGTCGGCGAACAGTACCACGGCGGCCAAAGCGGCGGACGCGATGGCGTAGCCCTTGGTCACAGCCTTGGTAGTGTTGCCCACGGCGTCAAGCGCATCGGTGCTTTCGCGCACGCTTTCAGGCAGAGCGCTCATTTCCGCAATGCCGCCCGCGTTGTCGGTCACCGGCCCGAACGAGTCGATGGCGACGACGATGCCCGCCATGGAAAGCATGGCCAAGGCGGCAACGGCGATGCCGAAGATGCCGGCCAAAAAGAAGCTGGCCAGCGTCGCAATGACAATGGCGAGAATGGGAAGACCGGTTGCCTCCATGCCCACGGCCAAACCTTGGATGACGTTGGTGCCGTGACCGGAAACGCTCGCCTCGGAAATGGATTCAACCGGCTTTTTCTCAGAAGACGTGTAGTAGTCGGTGATATAGACCATAGCGGCGGTCAGCACGACGCCGATAACCGCGCATACCCAAATGGAAATGGGAGAAAGATGGGCCGGAGCCAAAGAGGTGTTGACCACCTGCACGCCACCGAGCATCCACTGCGTGATAGGGAAAAACGCAATGATGGCGATAACCGCCGAGATCCAAAGGCCCTTGTACAGCGCACCCATGATGGTGCCGTTCGGGCTCATCTTCACGAACAACGTGCCGATGATGGAGGCAACGATGGAAGCCGCACCGATGACCACAGGAAAACCGAGCGAGATAGCCGCATTGGCGGAACCGAACGCCAGGTTGCCGATGAGCATGGCGGCAACCGTGGTCACCACGTAGGTCTCGAACAGGTCGGCAGCCATACCGGCGCAGTCGCCCACGTTGTCGCCCACGTTGTCAGCGATGACGGCGGGGTTGCGCGGGTCGTCTTCGGGAATGCCGGCCTCGACCTTGCCCACAAGGTCGGCTCCCACGTCGGCCGCCTTGGTGAAGATGCCGCCACCCAAACGGGCGAACACCGAAATGAGCGAGCCGCCGAAGCCAAGACCAACGAGCGCGGTAAAGTTGGCTATGCCGGCAAACACCAGAAACGACATGATGGACACCGAAAGAATGCCCAAGCCGATGACGAACATGCCGGTAACGGTGCCCGATTGGAACGCCACGCGCAGAGCATGACCCAGACCTGAGCGTGCCGCTTCAGCCGTGCGCACGTTAGCCGCAACCGAAATGCGCATGCCGATAAAGCCCGCAGCGGCAGACGCAGCGCCGCCCACCACAAAGCCGATCGCCGTCCACACGCCGAAGCCCTCAACGCCCATGAAGCCGGGTACGAGCAGTACGACGGCCACAATGACGCCCACAATGGCCACCGTGCGATACTGGCGGCCAAGGTACGCCATTGCGCCCTCTTGAATAGCCGCCGCAATGCTTTGCATCTTCTCATTGCCCGCAGGCAACTTGTTGATGCGAGCGATCAAGGTCCCTGCATAGGCGGCGGCAACGATGCCGGCCACAAGGCCCAAGATCAAGGGTAGTTCTGACATTGATCATTCCTTTCCTTCAATCCCGCTCACTCACACGCAAGCGCAAGTACTCACGGCAGTTCGCTAGAACTGCAACGGAGTATTTTATAACACCTTGCGCACATTCAGTCCCACAAAACCCCGCAACCGTACAGGAATTTGCGGCAAGAGCCTACAAGGCATGCAGAAAAGGTAAGGAGAAACTATCGCAGGCAGGTTCGCAGGATGCGGATTCTTCACATAGCTCAACAGAACAGCTGATCCGAAAGCTCCTTGCGCTGTAGCCCTTGCCCATCTTGGAGCAACGCCAAAGTTCGACTATCATGCAAAAAAAAAACAGAAGGGGGAAGGGAGATGCGCTATGCTGAAAAACGGAAAACACTCGTATGGACTTTCTTGGATAGACGAGGATAAGCTCTATCGAGCGACACTCGACTGCTTTTCCAAAGTTCTTGGGTTGTCGAAAGGAAACAAAGACAATCCGCCCGATCCGTTTACCATAGTAGCTCAGTCAATGGTTACCAACACCACGCTCGAGGCAAATCTGGCGTTCGAGACCGTTCGAAAAACCAATAAAACCCTTTCCAATGCCGTCGGTAACTTTCATCAACGCGTACTCGGCCTATCTCCAAACTGGGAAAGCACCGGCGCGAGTGGCGGGCTTATCGACCTGCGCACCGTCCACGGATACCTGCATCCGCGTTTCGGAAAACCCGTAGTAGCAGAAGTGAAAAATCGATTCAACACTATGAAAGCAGTTGAAGAGCCAGGTGTTTGGGACAAAATAGACCATGCGAGCAAAGTTATGGGAGGAGCTCAAGGCTATCTATTTCAGATAACCCCGAAAACACCTGAACGCTATGACAAGGAATGGACGCCTTCGAACCGCGTGCCGCGCGACCATATACGCGTTTGCGACGGAGCTACGGCATACGAACTTGTGTTTAGCATTCCTACCGCTATGAAGGAGCTTTATCTTGCCCTGCCGGAAGTGTTCCTCGACATTAAAAAGGAGCACGGTCTGACCGTTCCGGCAGACATGCCCTCGCCCGAGCGTCTTATCGAACTGTACAACGACGTTTATCCCGATTAGTCAAAAGACAAGGCGGCTTTGCGCAGCGCGTCGCCCTCGAGATCCTCTTTTGAGAGCGGTGCGGCCTCGACGAAAGAAGAAGGGTCTCCCTCCCCCATCATGGCCAGTATCGCGCGACCGACATGGTATCCCATGTTTACGGGAACAGCATTGCCTATTTGCTTGTATTGATTCGCCATCGAGCCGGCGAATTCCCAGTCATCGGGAAAACTTTGGATACGCGCGTATTCGCGCACGGTTAAAGGGCGCGTCTCTTCGGGATGGCAACGTTCCGTCTGCTTCTGCGCGGGCGCACAGGTAAGCGTCAACGATGGCTCGTTCCAAGCAAGGCGCCTGGCCATGCCGGTCTTTCCTCCCGGCAGATGGTAGGAACCCTTAAGGTATTCCCGCTGCAAATTGTCGGGAAGATCGCGCCAGTAGCCACCTGGCGGAACCTGCTCTAAAATCTCGCGTTTACGCTGAGGATATGCAGCTCCCTCCGACTTGGGGCAATCGCCTATGGCATCCCAAAGCGTCATGAGAGCGCTTTCCTGTCTCGGAAACAGAAGGGGCGCATCAAGGTCGTTCCGAACACCCAGCACGACAAGGCGCTCCCTTTTCTGCGCAACATCGAGAAACTGTGCGCGTAGCACCTTAGCCGCAACGCGGTATCCCTCGCTCATCAGGCGCGAAATCATCGTGCGTATCGTACGTCCCTCGTCGTGGGTTAAAAGACCCCGCACGTTCTCCATCATGATGACGTCAGGCTTGCACTCGCTGATAGCACGCGCGAACTCGAAGAACAGCGTCCCGCGCGTGTCGCCGAACCCCTTACTTTTCCCCGCGTAGCTAAACGCCTGACAGGGAACCCCACCCTGCAGCAGATTCACTTTTCCCCGATAGGAGGAAAAATCCAGATCATGCACATCGCCCTCAACGACGTTCCATTCGGGCCGGTTCTTGCACAACGTGGTGCATGCCGCAGGATCGATTTCGGAAAGCATCAGATTTCGAAACCCCGCATTTTCCAAACCAAGCGCCGTTCCGCCCGCACCCGCGAAAAGCTCCACGGTGGTCTTTTCCGTTTGCGGGGAAGACAGCACGCGGAAATTCGGGCGGCCAAGCTTCTCTGGAGCCTGATGCTGAGCTTTGGCGCGCTCGATATCCGCCGGATCGAAACGCCTCACGTTGCGCTCATCCCGCGTGCAACGCAAGAGGCCGAGCTTGGCCCAGCGGCGTATGGTGTCGATGGAAACACCGAGCCGCACCGATGCTTCGCCAGCCGTAAGCTTTCCCGCAGTCATTGTCGTTGTTGCCATTGCGCCCGCCGTCATTCGATAACCTTTGCCTATGCAGCGGTTATAATAGCACGAGAGAAAAAGCATCCGACCTCGTTTCCGACGGTGCAACAGAGAATCACAAAGATCGCAGAAGCGAGCCGAGAAGCGACGAAAGACACTCGTCGAACGCGCCGCGTGCTTTTTACTGCTACGTGCTTTTTGCTGCCGTGCGCGCCTTGCTTGCGCGCGCTTTTTGCTGCCGCGCGCGCCTTGCTTGCGCGCGCATCATACACCCGCAAGCAATACCGAGGGGCACCCTTCGGCGCCCCTCGGTATTGCATCGCTTGCTGGCCGAAGACGGGCAGCGACGCTTCTAAGCTTCCGCGTACACTTCCTTGAGCTTCACCAAGTGGTTGTACCGCTCCATAGCGGCCTGTTCGTTGCGCTCGAACAGCTCGGTGGCGCGTTCGGGGAACTCGCGGGTCAGACGGCTGTAGCGTGCCTCGTTCATAAGGAATTCCTGATAGCCGCCTGCAGGCTCTTTGGAGTCGAGCGTGAACTTCTTGCCTGCCTGCGCCGCCGGGTTGAAGCGGAACAAGTTCCAGTACCCGCAATCCACGGCCTTCTTCATTTCCTCTTGGCAGTTCGCCATGCCGCCCTTGATGGAGTGCATCTCGCACGGCGAGTAGCCTATGATGAGCGACGGCCCCGGATACGCCTCGGCCTCTTGAATGGCCTTCAGGGTTTGCACGGGCTTCGCGCCCATGGCCACCTGCGCCACGTACACATATCCGTAGGCCATGGCTATTTCGGTAAGGCTCTTCTTCTTGATGTCTTTGCCGGCGGCGGCGAACTGCGCCACTTGTCCGATGTTGGACGCCTTCGACGCTTGGCCGCCCGTGTTGGAATACACCTCGGTGTCGAACACGAACACGTTCACGTCCTGGCCGCTGGCAAGCACATGGTCAAGGCCGCCGTAGCCGATGTCGTAAGCCCAGCCGTCGCCGCCGAAGATCCAGACGGACTTCTTGGTCAGGTACTCCTTGTTTTCGAGGATAGCGCCTGCGATCTCGCTCGCCGCGCTTCCCGAACCCGCCGAACCCGCAGCGCCCATGTCGCCATCAGCTATCTTCTCAAGCTCGGCGATGTAGGCGGCAGCGGCTTCTTTCGAGCCCTCGGCATCGCCGCGCGCATCGAGCCATGCCTGCGCGGCAACGCGCGCCGCTTCGCTCACGTCCTCCGCAAGCAGACGCTCGGTGTCGGCCGCAATCTTGTTGCGCACGGCCTCATGCCCCAAAAGCATACCCAAGCCGTGTTCGGCGTTGTCTTCGAACAGCGAGTTCGACCATGCGGGGCCATGCCCTTCGGCGTTCGCCGTGTAAGGAGAGGTGGCCGCAGGGCCGCCCCAAATGGACGAGCATCCGGTGGCGTTCGCCACGTACATGCGGTCGCCGAACAGTTGCGTGACAAGGCGTGCGTACGACGTTTCAGCGCAGCCCGCGCACGCGCCGGAGAATTCGAGCAGCGGGCGCTTGAACTGGCTACCCTTGACGCTTGCGTCCGTAAGCTCGGGCTTTTCGGTCACGTTGGTCACACACCAGTCGAAGACCTCTTGCTTGGCCAGTTCGCCTTCGGTGGGCACCATGGAAAGCGCGCCTGTGGGGCACTGCCCGATGCACACCGCGCAGCCCATGCAATCGAGCGGGGAAACCGCAAGCGTGTACTGCAAGCCCGCTGCCGCCGCAGCCTTCCCCTTCGCGGGAATAAGCGCGATGCCGGCAGGCGCCGCATCCGCTTCCTCGGCGGAAAGCGCAAACGGGCGAATGGTGGCGTGCGGGCACACGAACGAGCAGTTGTTGCACTGGATGCATTTCTCGGCTTCCCACGCGGGAACGCTCACGGCAACGCCGCGCTTCTCGTAGGCAGCCGCGCCCTGTTCGAACTGGCCGTCCACATGCGCCGCGAAGGCTGAAACGGGAAGGCGGTCGCCATCCATGCGGGCAACCGGCTCCATGATGCCGCGCACCTGCGCCACAAGCTTCGCCGGCCCGTCAATTTCGGGCTGCGCCGCGTCATCTTCCGCCTGCGCCCAGCTCGCGGGAACTTCCACCTGCGTAAACGCCGTAGCACCCGCCTCGATGGCACGATGGTTCATATCCACCACGTCCTGACCCTTCTTCAAGTAGGACTTCGTGGCGGCATCCTTCATGCACTGGATGGCTTCTTCTTGCGGCATGACCTTCGCAAGCGCGAAGAACGCCGACTGCAGGATGGTGTTCGTGCGCTTGCCCATACCGATTTCTTGGGCAAGGTCGATGGCGTTGATGGTGTAGAGCCTGATGTCGTTTTCGGCGATGTAGCGCTTGGCCTCGGCATTCAGATGGTGCTCGAGTTCTTCGGGCGTCCACTGGCAGTTGATCATGAACGCGCCGCCCGGCTTCACGTCGTTGACCATGCGGAAGCCCTTGGTCACATACGACGGGTTGTGGCACGCCACGAAGTCGGCCTTGTTAATGTAGTAGGGACTGCGAATGGGGGAATCGCCGAAGCGCAGGTGGCTGATGGTCACGCCGCCGGTCTTCTTCGAGTCGTACTGGAAGTATGCCTGCACGTACTTGTCGGTGTGGTCGCCGATTATCTTGATGGAGTTCTTGTTCGCGCCCACCGTGCCGTCGCCGCCCAAGCCCCAGAACTTGCACTCGATGGTGCCGGCCGCCGCCGTGTTGGGACACGGCTCCTCGGGAAGCGACAGGTGCGTCACATCGTCGACGATGCCGATGGTGAACTCGCGCTTCGGCGCGTCGCGCTCAAGCTCCCGGTAGATGGCGAACACCGAAGACGGCGGGGTGTCCTTCGAACCCAGGCCGTAGCGACCGCCCACGACCGTAAGGCCCGTGCGACCTTCCACAGCCAGCGCGTTTACCACGTCCATGTAGAGCGGCTCGCCGATGGCGCCCGGTTCCTTCGTGCGATCGAGAACGGCTAGCTTCTTCACCGTTTCGGGCAGCGTCGCCACGAACTTGCTTGTTACGAAGGGGCGATACAAGCGCACCTTCACCAGGCCAACCTTCTCGCCCTGGGCACACAGGTAGTCGATGACTTCCTCGCACACATCGCAGAACGACCCCATAGCCACGATGACGCGCTCGGCATCGGGGACGCCGTAGTAGTTGAACAGCTCGTAGTCGGTGCCCAGACGAGCGTTCACCTGATGCATGTAGTCTTCCACCACCGCAGGCAGCGCATCGTAGTGGCTGTTGCATGCCTCGCGATGCTGGAAGAAGATGTCGCCGTTCTCATGGCTGCCGCGCATGGCGGGACGCTCGGGGTTAAGCGCGTGTTCGCGGAACGCGCGCACAGCATCCATGTCGCACATCTCGGCCAGATCGTCGTAATTCCACACGGCGATCTTCTGAACCTCGTGCGAGGTGCGGAAGCCGTCGAAGAAGTTGATGAAGGGCGTACGCCCTTTGATGGCGGAAAGATGCGCCACGGCGGAAAGATCCATGACTTCCTGCACGTTGCCCTCGGCGAGCATAGCGAAGCCGGTCTGGCGGCAGGCCATGACGTCGGAATGGTCGCCGAAGATGTTGAGCGCATGCGTCGCCACCGTACGCGCACTCACATGAAACACGCTCGGCAGTTGCTCGGCGGCTATCTTGTACATGTTCGGGATCATGAGGAGCAGGCCCTGCGAAGCGGTATAGGTGGTGGAAAGCGCACCGGCGGCAAGCGAGCCGTGCAATGCGCCGGCAGCGCCGCCCTCCGACTGCATTTCGCAAACTTTCACCGTGGTGCCGAAGATGTTCTTCTTGCCGGCAGCCGCCCATTGGTCAACGAAGTCGGCCATGGGACTTGACGGCGTAATGGGATAAATGCCCGCCACCTCGGTAAACGCATAGGAGACGTACGCTGCGGCGTTGTTGCCGTCCATCGATTTGAATTCTCTCGTCATACACCTCTCCTTTTCAGGGAAATCCTCCTTGAAGCGAGCAGCCCTGCCCATCGTTTTCGCCTCTCGCCCGCTCCTTAGGCTACACGGATATCATCATACCAGTTCACTTGCGGGCTACAACGCAAAGATCCTTCCCTTCGGCGAACGAGTGGCGCGCACGTCGGCAAACGGGGTCATTTGTGCGCGACTTGTGAAGGAACAAGGCCGAACGGAGACGCAAAGAACAAAAGCGCTCGCGGCAAACTCGCGCCCCGTGCGAAAACAATTGCGGTATGATGGGAAGCATGGAAAATGACAGCGAAACAAAACCCTCACGTATTCCGGCGCCTGAGGCCTCCAACGAACATGTGCGCAAGTCGATGCAGGGGAACAAGCGGGCGAACACCAAGCCCGAGCTCATCATGCGCGAAAGGCTGCGAGCTGCGGGACTTGGCGGCTACCGGCTGCAATGGAAGGCGCCGGGGCACCCCGATATCGCTTGGCCGGGCAAGCGCGTGGCGCTGTTCGTGAACGGCTGCTTCTGGCACCGCTGCCCGCACTGCCACCCCTCCACACCGAAAAGCCATGTGGAGTACTGGGCCATGAAGTTCGACCGCAACGTGCAACGCGACGCGGAAAACCTCGCCGCGCTGCTTGATGCCGGCTGGACCGTCCACACCGTTTGGGAATGTCAGCTCAAGAAAAAGGCCATCGACGCAACGCTTGCCGAGCTTTTCCCCATCCTAGCGAAGGAACTGGGAAAAGAGCTGAAAGATCAGCCCGAGCGACCAACCGACGGGAAAACGCGCGGAGGAGAGGGCAAACGTCGGGCAGAGAAGGATCACTCCGGGCGACCAACCGACGGGAAAACCGTTCGCTGAATCCGCGTCGCCGTCAACCCTCCTCGGCTACGTCCAGAACAACGCTGCTTCTATGACATCCTGATAGGCCCAATCGTACACGTCGGAATACCAGCCGATTTCGGGAACGAAGCACAGAAGCGAGCTGTACAGGACGCTCAGCGCCACCAGCACGAGCAGCACCTTCATGAGCACGTTGCGCGCTATGCCGCCCGGCTTTAGGTTCTCGTTCGCAATGAACGCCAAAAGCACGGCAGCGGCCAAAAACATGAAGCTGAAGTCGGCGTAGTAGCGCTGCAGGATGCCCGCCATTTCCGCGTCGAACAGCGCGACCACCACGCCCATGGCAAGCAGGACCACAACCACGCCCATGACCGTGCGCGTCGAGCGTTCCCTGCATCGAAGGCGCAGCAGGCGCCCTGCAAACGGCAGCACCCACAGAAGCGGCAGGCACGCGAAGATGCCGCCGAACGTAGCCTCCTTGATGGTCTGCCCCATATAAGTGGTGTCGAACGGTGCAGCCTGGATGAAGGGGAACACGCCGGTCGCGCAAGGCGGCTGCAGGAAGTACGCGAACAGAGCCGGAGCGAGACGGCCCACGTTCACGCCGCGCTTCGTCATGTCGTTCACCGTAAGGTTGTAGTTCGCGCCGAAGTCGAAAGGCGAGCCGAACCGCGCTTTGTTGTACCACATAAGACCTGCCGCCACCACCAGATACGGTGCCGCCAAGCAGGCGAACTCCCGCGCACCACGCGCCGTGAGCAGCCGTCTTTCCTTAATGTATGTTCGCCAGAACAAAGGAAACGCCAAAAGCGACAACGCCAGAAGCTGCGGGCGGCACCCCGCAACGAGCGCCATGCAGAGCGACCCGGCAAGATACCACCTCTCGGGTCGAGGCGAGAGGCGCCCGCGCATCCAAAAGTAAAGCCCCCACACCGAAAACGCCAACCCGCACGCAATGGGCAGCGAATAGAACGTGGGGAACTTCAGCAGATACAGAACGCCGCAACAGCCCACAAGGGGAATTTGCAGCAGCAAATACAACCCGAGGCTCACCCGCTTGAAGTGGTAACGCGCGAACCTATCGAGCAGCGCCGATGTTCCCAAGATGAAGGCTATTACCGCAACGAGCACGCCTATGGCCGTAGGGAAGTTCGCGCCTGTGAGCACATAGAACGGCAAATAGAACAAAAGCACCGGCACAACGCCGAAGTACACGTAGTAGTGGCCGCTATAGTAGGCCACGTCGAACAGATAGGACTCCCCCGTTTCCTTCTGCGCCTCGTCGCGGGCGCCTTTGTCGTAGGGGTCGCTCATATCTTGCAGCCATTGCGGAGGCTCCTGCTCGAGGTAGAGCTGCCCGTGGGCCATCGCGCGTGCCAAATCGGCGTACTGCTGGGCGTTGTCGCCCCCCACCTCGTAGGTGTTCACCAGGCTATGGCCGTCCCATGATCCGTAGTTGTAGCTCTGCGTGGCCACGCCCACCAGGTTCGACCCCATGAACAGATACGACGAAGCAAGGCATATCTCAAGCGCCACGGTGGCGACGATGACGGCCTTCGAGGTGCGCGGACACTTCACGATGCTCACGCGGTAGATGCTCGAACGCGGCCTGAACGCGTATACCAGCGCTAAAACGCAGGCAGCGGCGAAAAACCGCGCCACGTTGAACTCGAAGGGCACCTTCGCATTGATCTTCACGCTCGTGAGCACGACCGGATACGTCGTGTCGTCGCTTACCACCTCGATGCGCAGGCTGTTCGTAAGCCCCGTCGTGTTGAGGAAGATGTACTCGCTTTGCGACGACATGGTTGAAACCGACGCGTCAGGCACGCCCACCGTGTATTCGGTCGAATCGAAGTACGTGCGGTGTGCACTGTCGGTGAACTGGATTTTCAGCTTGAGCACCTGAGCCGGCTGCGTCCAGTCGAAGTCGAGCTGCACGTTGTGCACCTCGGTGTTGAGATTCGAGAATTCCATCACGTGGTTGACGGTGGTGAGCTTGTAGCGCCCATCCTTGGTTTGCTGTAAGTCGAGCTTGTCGCTCAGATTGATGGTGTTGTAATCAAGCGACCGGAAATAGTTCATGTTGAACAGGAACACTTCCAGAAGCACCGCTACCGAAAGTATGGCGAGCACTGCCCGCACCGCATGCGCAATGGCCTTACGGCGCGGTCGCACACGGTCAACGTAGAAGTAGCGTATGTTCTGTCGGACGGTCGGCATGACGGAGAACCATTATACGGCATGCCGAATGGAAGCGAAAGCCAGTTTGCCTTCATCCGGAACCTAGACTAACTCAGTCAATAAAGTTAGGTTAGAAAAACTTGAAAACGACGCTTAAGAAAGGCCGGCAGGTGATCGCCTTCATCTACGATTACGAAGGCGACATCAACATCCGCAAGCTGGCCGTATCCGCCCCCGTCGCCGTGGGCGCAGCGAAAGCGACCAATCCTGCGGCCTACGTTTTCATCGCCTATCTGCAGTTCGCCAATACGACCAGCGACGACGCCTGGCCCATCGCGAAGCCGACCGCCAGATTCGATATCGTCAACGGCAGTGGAGAAAGCTTCCAAGCCTACGCCTTCCCCGATGCGACCACCGACGAGTAATCGCGATGAACGAACGCGTTCGCCACGGCCTCGCGAATCGCTGCCCCAGGGCATTCGGAAAGGTCGCGCCGCGAGTCTTTGTTTTGTTGCAGCAAGCGCCTCGTTACAAGTTCAAGCGCCTGCTCTTGCAGGCCGGGAGCCCGCCTTTACAGCCCGAGCGCCTGTTTCACGTCGGCGTACACCGCTTCGGGGGCGCGGTCGCCGTCGATGGTCACCAGAAGCTCGCAGCCGCGATAGTAGTCGATAAGCGGACTTGTGGACTTCTCGTACACGTCCAAGCGATTGCGCACGGTGGCCTCGTTGTCGTCGTCGCGCTGATACATTTCGCCTGCGCACTTCGGGCACTGCGCATCGGCTTCGGAGCCGATGTAGCCGCATTCCCTGCACATGCGGCGGGAGGTGAGGCGACAAACGATAACCTCGAAATCAACATCGATGAGCAGCGCGGCATCGAGCGGACGCTCCAGCTCGGCCAGCATGGTGTCGAGCGCGACGGCCTGCGTCGTAGTGCGCGGGAAGCCGTCCAAAATGACGCCGTGCTCGGTATCGGGCTGCTGGATGCGCTCTTTCATAAGGTCGATGATAAGATCGTCGGGCACCAGCTCGCCGGCATCCATGAAGCCCTTGGCCTTCACGCCCAAAGGCGTCTGGTTCTTCACGGCGGCACGCAGAATGTCGCCTGTGGAAATATGGCACAGACCGCAATCCTCAACAAGTTTGGCCGCCTGCGTCCCCTTGCCCGCACCGGGCG
>JAEYEL010000166.1 GCA_023403475.1 Actinomycetes bacterium | reverse complement strand
CCTGTAGGATGAGCTGGACGAGCTGGGAGGCGCTGCTGATGACGGCTTCGCCCGTCCTTAGCGCCATCTGGATGGATTCCTCTTCGGCAGACATGGCTCTCCCTGTCCTTGCGGTCGGATGTTGTCCCACGGACAGGAGGCTTTGGCCCGATGCCGGGCGAGTGGCCGCGGGCACGCGGCCTACAGGAGAGGAAGGGGCGGCGGAGGTGGGCCGTCGCCAAGACGATTATAGGGCAAAGGGCCGCGGCGGGGAGCGGGGCGCTCACACGATTCCGACGAGACGCGCTATGGAGTCCCTGTTGACCCTCTTCCTGCCCGACTCGGTTGCCCACGCGACGAGGTCGCCGTCCTCGCACAGGCGCCTCACGGTCGCGCGCGAGACGCCCAGGAAATCCGACGCCTGCGCGACCGTGCAGAAGCGCGGCAGCGCAAGAAGCTCCTCCCTCACGCTCGCCTGTGCCATTTGCTGCCTCCTGACCGTCTGCTCTTGTTGCCTTCGTGCCAGAAGTCTAGGCGGGAGGCGGCCGCCAGGGCGCGCGTTTGCGCCTCCGTGGGTGCCGAAAGTCGGGCTCCGTTTGCGCATCCGACCGCCGCGCATGTTCGCAAATGCGAATCTACGCAAATGCGAATCTACGCGTATGCAAAGCCTCAATGCCTGCGGGCCTGCGGAGATGGTGCGAAACCGATGGGGCATCCCCGCCCCGTCCGGGATGGCATTCGCTACTTGGACGCGCGCTCCACGAGCTTGTCATACTCGGCAGGGGAGAGCGCGACGCCGTAGATGTCGGTGCCATCGGCGAGGTAGGCGATGCCCGAACCGTCGATGCGGTCTCGGACCTCGTCGATGGCCGCGCCGGGCCCGGACGTGTCGACGCAGGAGTCGAGGAACGCCTGCATCTGCGAGACCTGGATGTTGACGGGCGACTTGGCGGCCTTGCGGGCAGGGCGGCGAGCGGGCTTCTTGGCGGGGGAGGGCTCAGGCCCGGTCGTCGTCGGCTCGTTCGAAGCGAAGGCGTCGCTTTCGTTGAGGTCTGGCATCTGGTAGCTCCAATCTCTGCACATGTCTTTCTCCTGATGCTACACGAACCCGCGCACGGTGAACGCCGGCGTGGCGCGTCACGAGGTAGAAACGGCGTTCGCGAACCGGCAGACGACTATGCCGTTCACCGGCGAAAAAGGCACAGAGGGACGGCCCAAGGAAAATCCACAACCATCGCCAAACGATCAGGAGGCGGGGGTTGCAGAAGGCGTTTATGGGACTGCTTGCCGACGGGCACTGTGCCATTGGTGTGCCAATCTGTGCCCGGAAAAACAAATCAGGCCACCGGAAACGCCCGATGGCCTGCGAAAACTCATGGTAGCTCCGACCGGATTCGAACCGGCGACCTCCGCCTTGAGAGGGCGGCGTCCTAAACCGCTAGACGACGGAGCCATTTCCCCGCTGCGCTGGACAGCCTGAACATTATGGCAAAGATAAAGCCTTTTTGCAAGGAGAAATATCGGACGGCGGTGATTATTCTTGTTTTCGCGGATTTTCTGCACATCTACCCTGCCACCGTTTCGCCGCTTTCTGCGCTTATGAAGTCTTGCGCATCTAAGCGCGTATGCTTGGGCCGGCGCTATGGGTGTGTTCGGGCGGGGGGCGCCTGCGTGGAGATAGGCGTTGGATGCCGGTTTCAGGGGTGGCGCGGCGATGTTGTGCTCTACAATGCCTTCTATGACCGAAACGAAAAAGCAAGTTCGAAAGACATACGATGTGGTTCTTCTGCCCACTCAGGCGCAGGTTCTCGCATGGCGCAAGCGTGCGGCGAGAAGGCGGGCGCATCTGCGTGGGTGCGCGGATGCCGACGACGCTTCGGGTGCGCAGGCCGCGTCGTTCGGGACGACAGTCGCCACCCTGCGCGCGTGGTTGGCGGATATATGGGAGCTTTACGGCGATGGTCGCGCACTCGTTTCCCCCGTTGAACGTTCCGTCGCCATGCTGGCCGCCTTCTCTTTCGAATGCGAGGGCGGCAGTGCGGAAGCCTCCGTTTCGGCACGGGGGTTGTCGCGCCTTGCGGCTCGCCTTGTCGAGCAGGCTTCCGGCCTGCGCGAGTTCGAAAGCGCTTGCGAGAACGCCGGGCGCAGTAAGACCGCCAAGGGCGGCGGGGGTGCCGGATGCGTCGAGCGCAGAGAGGATGCCGAGCGCGGTAAGACCGTCGAGCGCGGCGACTACGGCTTTCTGAGCGCACAGGAGCGTCGCTTGCTAGTAGGGGTGCGCCGCTACTTTCTTCTGCTCGAGCGGAACCGGCTGATCGAGCCCGGGTGTGCGCTCGCACTGCTTCCAGAGCTTGTTCCTGCGAACAAGGGCATTTCGGTGCTGATGGAGGGCTTTCCCCCTCTTACGGAACAGCAGCGCCGGTTTTTCGCGAAGTGTCCCCAGATAGAGCTTTGCGAGCGCCCCGCGCCTGGGGCCGAAGGGGCAAGGCCTCCCGCAAAAGGCGTGGACGTGCGCTTCGCGTTCCCTTCGGGGCGCTATGCGCGTCCTTTGCTGTTGGCTGATGCGGCACTTGAGGCCCTTGCGGAGGACGCGGAGCCTTGCCAAGCGGGTTTTCCCCGCGTTGTGCTGGCATGCAAAGACCCCAAGGAAACGTTTTCGAAGGTAGCCCCGGCGCTTTCGCGTGCCGGGGCCACCTGTTCGCTTCAAGCGCACACAAGGGCAGATCAGACCGATTTGGCGCGCGCGCTTGGCACCCTGCATCGCCTTGCAAACGGAGAAGAGGACCGCGCCGCCTTTGTCGATGTGCTCTACCTTCCGTTTTCGGGCGTGTCCGTCTCGCAGGCGCGCTTTGTCGATGCGCGTCTGCGAGGCGATCGTTTGGCGAGCATCGATGAGGCGCTTGCCGAGGTGTGCGCGGCAAGCGAGGTGCTCTCGTATCTGGAGGACATGGCCCAAGATGCCGAGGCGGGCGTTCTGGCAGGGGCGGTGGAGGATGCGCTGCGCGGCATGAAGGGCGTTTCGGAATCGTATCGTCGCGAGCAGCTGGGCGCTCTTTCCAAGGTGCGCGAAACCATGCGCGCAGCAAGCCGGTTTAGGCTCGATATGGGGGCATGCCTCGACGTTCTCGCCGACGTTGCGGTGGATGCATCGTGCTTTCTGCCCGGCGGGGCATGGCGCGGGCAGGCGCGCGCTGCGGGAGCAGGCGTTGGGGCAGGGCTTGCGGAAAAACCCGCAGGGTCTGCGCCTTCCGCCGCCGAACCCGCACCTGCGAACGGCGCACCTGCGAACAGCGCCACTGCGAACGCTGCACCTGCGAACGGCGCCACCGCAAGCAGCGCACCCGACGTCCTTGTGTGCGATTGGGCAACCGCCGCCGCGCTTGCGCCCGGATCGTGCGAGGTGCTCGTAGCCGCCGACGCCGAAAGCGCGAACCGCCCTGTGGCCGAAAGGGAAGATGCGGGCACGCTGCTTCTGCGGAAGCTGGGCGTTTCCGTTCCCGACGACGCGCTTGCGGCTGCGCGCAGGGAGTTCTGCGCCCTTGCGGCTGCGCCCGCCCGCCGGTTTATCGTGGAGCGCTGCCTGCACGACGCCAACGCCGAGCCGACGTATCCTGCCATGGTGGTGGAAGAGCTTGTCGATTGCTACCGTGCCGACCCTTCCCGCACCGACGACGTAGACAACCCCTATGCGCTTCCGCCGCAGCTGCAGCGGAACATGATGGAGCGCGGCGAAGAGCGGCTTTACGAGAACTTTGCCGTCGAGCACGCCGAACAGCCCCTGCTTTGCCGCATCGACCGCCCTTCCATGGGGCAGATCACCCCCCTGCATCGCCCCCTTGTGGTGCTTTCGCGTTCCGGAGACGATGGGTCGGTCCGCTTGTCGGCATCGCAACTGGAAAGCTATTTGGCCTGCCCGTACCTTTGGTTCGTGCAGCGGCGGCTGCGCACGGAAGCGCTCGATGAGGATTTCGGGCCTTTGCAGATGGGAGATTTCGCCCACCATGCACTCGAAGGGTTCTACAAAGCGTTCCAAGAGCGCACGGGCGCACCGAAGGTCACCCCGGCTTTGCTTCCTCAGGCGCGAAACATCATGGCGGAAGTGCTCGATGCCGAAGCCGCCTTGCAGTTCGAGCTGAAGCCCGCAGACAACCGCTTGGTTCCCTGTACCGAGCTTGAGGTGCGCGAGGTGGCCGCGCTCAAGCAGCGGCTTATAGACTTCCTCGATTTCGAAGCGCAGCTTCTGCCCACGTTTCGTCCCGCCCACTTCGAGTTCGAGGTAGGTGTGCACGAGAAGGTGGAATATGCGGGCGTGCGCCTGGTAGGCAAAGTGGACCGCATCGATGTGGACGACGCGGGGCATGCGGTCGTCATAGACTACAAAGGCTCGGTCTCTTCCGACTACGAACTGCGCGGTAGCGAGGGGAAACCTCCTTGCAAGGTGCAGACGCTTGTGTACGCGCAGGTGGTGAAGCGCTTGCTGGGGCTTGACGTGGTGGGTGCTCTCTATCTTGGCTACGGGCGCACGCCGAAGCTTGCGGGCGCGTTCGATGGGCTCGTGCTTGAGGCCGCCCATCTGCCCAACATGAAACACGCTCGGTGCCGATGCGGGGGTGGCGAAGGTTCGTTTTCCGCGCTTCTCGACGAAACCGAGGCGCGCTGCGCCCGCGCGGCGGAAAGCCTTGCGTCCGGCTGCCTTGAGCCTGCACCTTCATTTCCCGGTGCATGCAGGTTCTGTCCGCATGTCGCCTGCGTTTACAGGGAGGCATAATGGCACTCAAACCGGGTCAGCTGAAATGCATCCAAACGCTCGATGCGCCGCTCGCCGTTTCGGCGGGGGCAGGCAGCGGGAAAACGTTCACGCTCACGCGCCGCATCGTGAACGCGCTCTCGACGGGTGCTATCGAAGATGTGGGGCAGGTTCTTGCCATAACCTTCACCACGAAGGCGGCCGCCGAGCTGAAGTCGCGCGTGAGGAGCGCCCTGCGTGCCGAAGGTATGGTAGACCAAGCGCTCAAGGTCGATGCTGCATGGATATCGACCATCCATGGAATGTGCGCGCGCATGCTGCGAGCGCATGCGCTTGAAGTGGGCATAGACCCGGCGTTTTCGGTGATAGACGAAACGCAGGCGCGCGCCCTGCTGAACGAGGCGATAGAAGAGGTTCTCTCGCAGGCGGGCGAGTTCGCTTCCCCCGAAGGTCTTGACGCGCTTTTCTCGGAATATCCTGCGCGAGCGTGCGGCTACGGCGGCGGTTCGGTTGAAGG
>JAEYEL010000101.1 GCA_023403475.1 Actinomycetes bacterium | reverse complement strand
GCTACTGCTAAATTGGATATGGTAATATAACCAGAAATGGCAAAAACAATAAGACCAGAAAGATCGAGGGGACTGAAAAGACCAAGAGGATCGGGGAATCGGGGGGGAACCAGGAGGACCGGGAGGGTCGGGGAATCGAGGGGACCGGGGCAACCCGGAGGATCGGCAAGGCTGGCAAGGCTGGCAAGGCTGGCAAGGCAAAAAGAAAGGAACGGCAACATCTTCGCATGCTAACCTACGACATGGGGAACTGCGGCGCGTGCAGCATGTACGACTATCTGTACCGCTGTATCAGGCGCGATATAGAGGCGGGTGCGATTGAGGCAGGGGAGAGGCTTCCCTCGAAGCGAGCGCTTGCCAAACATCTTGGCGTGAGCGTCATCACCGTCGAGGCGGCCTATGCCCAGCTGATCGCCGAAGGCTACGTTCGTGCGCAGGAGCGTCGCGGCTACTTCGCAGAGCCGCTGCCTGCCTTAACGGGGGCGCGCTCCGGCATTTCCGCATCGGCAGGTTTCGCGCCGGGGATACGCGTGCGGCCTGCGAACACTGCGCAGCCTGCAAGCGCCGCGCGGCCCGCGAACGTCGTGCTACCTACGAGCATTGTGCAGTCTGCAGACATCGCACGCTCCTCCGCAGCCGCCGACCCTGACAGCCCCGCATCCGCCAACTCCGACCTTGTTGCCGACCCCTCCTCCGCTTCCGCCGACGACCTCCCATGTCCTTCCCTTCTTGCCGATTTCACGTCGGGTGCGGTGGCTTCGGGTCTGTTTCCCTTCAGTGCGTGGGCTAAGGCGGTGCGTGAGACGCTTTCGTACGAGTCGGAAAGCACGCTGCTTAGCGAGACCCCTGCCATGGGGCTTTCTCGCTTGCGACAGGTTATCGCCGGCCATTTGCACGGATTTCGCGGCATGGCGGTGGACCCCGACTGCATCGTGGTGGGCGCTGGGGCGCAGGTGCTGTACAACATGGTTGTACAGCTGCTCGGGCGAAACCTTCCCGTTGCTGTGGAAGATCCCGGTTACGTGCGCTTGGCCAGCATCTATCGTGCGAACGACGTGCCTGTTGCCCCTGTGCCGCTTGATATGGGCGGCATATCCATGAGCGGTCTGCGCGCAAGCGGTGCGAGCGTCGCCCACATCATGCCGTCGCACCAGTTTCCCACAGGGCTGGTTACGTCGGCGGTGCGGCGCTACGAACTGTTGGAATGGGCGGTCGAAGCACCTGGCCGCTACCTTGTGGAGGACGACTACGATTGCGAGTTCCGTTTTTCGGGCAGGCCGATTCCCGCGCTGCAGAGTATCGATGCGAGCGAGCGCGTCATCTACACGAACACGTTCGCCAAAAGCCTCGGCCCCGCCTTCCGCATCGGCTACCTTGTACTTCCTCGGCATCTGGCGCAAAAATTCACCACCAAGCTGGGGTTCTACTCTTGTACGGTAAGCGCTGTCGATCAGCTGGTGCTTGCAAGGTTTATGGAAAGCGGGAACTTCGAGCGCCATGTGAACCGCATGCGCATCCATTACCGAAGCGTGAAAAACCAGCTTATCGCATCGCTCAAAAGCAGCGAGTTCGGTAAGCGCTTGGGGTCGCGGCTCCGTTTCGAGGCGGTCGAGGGCGGTCTGCACTTTGTCATGGCGATTGACGGCGTGGACGAGGCTGCCTTTACGCAAGCCGCGCGAAGGACGGGCGTCGCCCTCGCCCCGCTTTCCGGTTTCTATGCGGATGCGAAAGCGGAAGCTGAAGCTGAAGCTGAAGCTTCGGGAAGCGCCCGGTTCGTCATGAGCTACGGTAGCCTCGATTCCGCATCCATCCCCGACGTGTCTTGCGCTCTCGCCCAAGCGCTGGCCGGCCTTGTTCATAGGTGCAGGAGGGTGAACACGGCATGACTATTACGGCGTTTTTACCACGCCATAATAGTCAACCGGCAAGCGTATTGCGTACAGTTTGGTTGAGGCGCCATATCTCACGGCGTTCCGCCATGCGCTCGGCTCGCGGCTTTCGCGCCCTTTATTTTGCAATGAATGCAAAATAAAGGTATAATGCATGCATTGTTGGAAAGCGAAAGGAAGACGGTCGTGCCTGCATTGCAAGTGAGGGATTTTTCCCGATGGCCTTTACGAGCGTCTGAAGACGTGCGCTGCGCTTGAGCATCGAAGCATAGCCCAGCAGACCGTGGCTCTGGTGGAAGAGAGTTTGAACATGCGCGCGGGCTATTATTGGGACGGCAAAATGCTGCATCGCATAGGTCGCCAGCCAACGGTCATCGATTTCGACACCGCATCCGCCCGTGCTGCTCGCATCGAGAAGCGCAAGGCGATTTTCGCCGAGATAGAGAATATTGAATGGCGAGGCCCAAAGCCTACTGCGGAGGAAATCGTAGCGACGATCAGGGAGGGGCACGAGGAGCGGGATGAACGCATTTTGCAGGCTGCCGGTTTCTATGGCGAACCGCGTGCTCAAGAGGCTGAAGAGGCGGCGGCACTATGATAATTCTCGATTGTAGCGCCGCTATAGCTATAGTGCGGAAAACTCCAGAGGGTCAAGCTTTATCGCAGCTCGTTTCCGATGACGAGAAGATTATCGCTCCGAACTTGTTTTATGCAGAGCTGGGAAATTCCCTATTCAAGTATGCTCGTGCGGGTGAGATTGAGGAGAGCAAGGTAGGCGCTGCGATCAGGGCGGCCGAGAACCTCGTCGATGGATTCCGGTCGGAAGAGGACTTTTTGACCGAGGCGGTCGCCGAGGCCGTGCGTCTTAACCACTCCGTCTACGATATGCTTTACTTCGTTTTGGCGCGTCGCGAGGCGGCAACGTTGCTCACACTCGACCAGAAACAGCAGAACCTCTGCCTGGACAACGGCGTGAACTGCGTCCGCCTTGACGCGAAGTTCTGATCCGGCGGGCACGATGCCACCGTCGCACCCGCCGGTTTCGATGGGCGGGCTGCCCTCTGGAGCTCTACCGTGCGGGGGGAGGCGACGGTGAACGGTATGCTTGCCATCGTGTTAAATTATCGCCGATAGCGCTGTTCGCGGCGTGTCAGGCGCTCGTCTTTGCTATTATGCTTTGCGAAATGCGAACGAAAAAAGGAAAGAGCATTCCATGACCCAGCATCTAAGCGAGCGCGATGTGCGCGGCATCGCGGAATATGTGCGCATCGGGCTGACCGATGACGAGGTGGGCCGAATGACCGTCGATCTGAACGCCATCATCGACAGCCTGGCGCCCATCACCGAATACGACCTTGAGGGCGTGGTGCCTACGTTCCACCCCATCGGAAGCTTGTCGAACGTCATGCGGGAAGACGTGGAGAGGCCGGGTTTCACGCAGGCCGAGGCGCTTGCGAACGCACCGAAGCAGCAGGATGGCAGCTTCCTCATCCCGTCCATCTTAGGCGAAGGGGGCGATCGATGATGGGCGCGATTCCTGCGACTTCTTTCGCCTGCATGGGCGCGCGCGAACTGCAAGCGGGTCTTGCGGCCCGCGAGTTCTCCGCGCACGAGGTGGCCGAAGCGTCCCTTGAGCGCATAGCCTCACTCGACGGCAAGGTGCACGCATTTGTGGAAACCACCGAGCAGCTGGCCTTGCAAGCCGCCGCTCGCGTGGACGCCGCCATAGCGGCGGGTAAGCTTGCCGCCGCAGGGTCGCTCGCGGGCGTGCCCGTGGCCTTCAAGGACAACATGAACCTGGAAGGCACGCATACCACCTGCTCATCGCATATGCTTGCGAACTACGTGTCGCCCTACACCGCAACGTGCGTTGCCCGCACGCTTGCGGCGGGGGCGCTTCCCTTGGGCAAGCTCAACATGGACGAGTTCGCCTTCGGCAGTTCCACCGAGACGAGCGCGCAAGGCCCCACGCACAACCCGTGGGATTTGGGGCGCGTGCCCGGCGGCTCCTCGGGCGGCAGCGCTGCGGCGGTGGCGGCGGGTCTGGCCACC
>JAEYEL010000099.1 GCA_023403475.1 Actinomycetes bacterium | reverse complement strand
TAGTACGTGTAAGCTAGGTCGAATGGATTGACCGAAACCTTCCTCACGCCGTTTCCGAAAGATTCCTTGATGGGCACCGGGACAAGGGCGGATCCGAATTCCGCGAACCGTTCGATGTCGTCGAGATTTTCCATGATGCGAGCTTCGAAGTTTTGCGAGGTGACGAAAGCGAGATCCGTCGCAATCCTTTCCGAGAACTCGAGCTTAGGCATGTTGCTCCCGTTTCGATGCGACCGCCGCCATCAAGTCTTTACGTGTGGAGTAGAACCGTCCCACCTCGAAGTCGCTTCGGGACTCTCGGAGCGCTTGGTGCAACCGTCGCTCATACAGAGCCTCTTCGACCGCCTGATCCGCCGTGCGCCGAAGCACGTCCTCGGACATGAAAGCATATTTCCCGCGTCCGTTTTCAGTAATGTAGACGATTTCCGTATCCGCAATGGCCTTGATCTCCCGTCGCCGGTTTCTCAAAGCAACCGAAGGGTATATGGCAGGCATGTCGAACCTCCTTCAAAAAGATGCTCTTTAAGAACCTGGTCAAGAACTTGGTTACGAACCTAATTGCGAACCTTATTCTGCCTTCTTTCCGTCCGCCATTCAACAGCACGAAACATCTGCAAACACCCTCCTATCTTCTGCCGGCTCAACCCATCCTCGCGCATTCTGCCAACTTGGCGAGGTGAAACTTCGTCCTTATCCACAACAAAGAAGCGCTTGACGGCTTCGTGGAGCAGGCTGCTAGGGTCAATAACGAAAAACACAATGATGAGACGAGCGTCCCGCTGAGAGCGAATCGAAAGCGGCCAATCTTTTTGCAAGACGCCACAAACACCCCAATCATCCCATAGTGCTTCTCGGGCGAAACTTAGCCCTGCGCAATATGTGGGGAATTTTTACGTTCCAAAATAATTGTCGCTCCCTTTGATTTGCCTTCTCTAGTTGTATGTGGTATCTTGTCAGACAACTGATATATAACACTAAAAGGAGCGCTTTGTTTAACATCATCATAAAAAACGGCAGCATCGTTACCATGGACGCTAATCGCAGCGTTGTAGCGAACGGCATCGTCGCAATTTCAGAAGGAAAAATCGCCTACGCTGGATCCCAAGAAAACTTCGTTTTCTCTGAGGATAAAGCCGATACCGTTATCGACGCGGCCGGCTGCGCCGTCTTTCCCGGTCTGATTAATACACATACTCACTCCTATCAGGCTCTTATCAAAGGCATTGCCTGTGACAAATCGCTAGATCGCTGGCTCAACGCCGCAGCTCTTCCCGCCGCTAATTCCCTTACAGCTAGCGCAGCTTTCGCAGGGGCGGCAATAACCGCAGCGGAAAACATCCACACGGGGGTCACGACCATCGTCGATATGTACCCGCGACGCGATATAGCCCTTTATCAACATGTCATACAGGCATATAGAAAACTTGGTCTCGATGTCATTTTCGCGACGGGCTACATGCAGTCCGATGATTCAAGAGAAGGCGCCCGCCGTATAGAATCTGAGCTTGAATCGCTTATTGAGTGTGCTGCAGGCATGGATTCCGAAATTATGCTTGCCCCTTTTCAAGTATGGAACAATAGCAGCGAGACCCTTGAAGTCACGCGACGCCTTGCCGAGAAACACCGTCTGCACATTACCGTGCACGCACAGGAAGCGGCCTTCGACGACCAATCCACACGCAAGCGCCACGGCAAAGCAGAACTGGAAACACTCGATGCACATGGACTGCTCGTAGATGGAACCCTCTTGGTTCACGGCGTCACCGCCACGGCAAACGACATGGAACTCTTACGTCAACGTGGCGTATCCGTCTCGTCTTCTCCCGTGTGCAACATGTATCTAGGTAGTGGTTTCGCCCCCCTGTCGGCTTATATGAACGCCGGAACCAACGTATGCCTAAGCACGGAAGGCGCAGGCTGCAACAACTCGAACAACATGCTCGAAACCCTTAAAATTGCCGTCTTGTCTCAAAAAGCTCTTCTTAAAGATGCCTCCATCATGACTGCGCAAAACGCACTCGAAATGTCAACGATCAACGCGGCAAGAGCGCTTGGAAAATTAGACAGTATCGGCTCGCTCGAAAAAGGCAAGGATGCCGATCTTTTTATTCTTGACCCTCTTGCCGATGCTGCTGGCGCAGCCATGCATGATCCCGTGTCAGCGCTCGCATATTCGGCAAGCTCGCGAAATATATCTACCGTCATAGCGAAGGGCACTCTTGTCATGGAAGGAGGGGTGTTGCTGGGCATCAACGAAAGGGAGCTTCTGAAATCATGTTCGCGCGAAGCCCTTGGGCTTGTCCGAAGAGCGGGCATAACAAACCTCGCGTAGAAGCTATCTTTTCTCGCATAGCGAATGTTTGTGAGAAACCGGCCTGGCGTCCCGGCTATCTTAGGTGTTTCAACGAGGCGCATACACAGGGGGAGTCGAATCGAACTGCATTAACCCGCAGCCCTCACGAAATAGCTCGAAAAGTCGCGCGCATCGCAGCTCTACCTATGCGCACCTTTCGAGCGCATATGTTCAAAGGAGCAACAACATGACTGATGTCAATGAAAACCGAGAACTCGGCACGAAACCCATAAACAGCCTTGTAAAAAAGTACTGTGCAGCAGGTCTTATAGGTCTTTTGTTCCAAGCATTTCAAATATCAACCGATGGTTTTCTGGTGGGGAACGGCCTTGGCGAGTTAGGATTGTCTACCATCGCCATCGTGGTTCCCCTTCTCAGCTTCGCCATGGCAATCGGCTGCCTCATTGGCGTAGGCGGAACATCGCTTGCCGCCATTCACTTGGGAAAGGGCGAGCGAGAAGAAGCAAGGAGACTCTTCGGCCAATGCGTCTGGTACGGTCTGTTTGCGGGTGTTGTCATTACGATTCTCGGGCTTCTTTTCACGCCTCAGATTGCTGTGTTTCTGGGAGCGACAGGCAATCTTGTTGAGCCATGCAGCGCATATGTGCAGCGATACTTCATGTTCTTTCCCTTCTACGTACTAGGCTGCATCTTCTATTACTTCGTTCGTCTGGACGAGAAACCCTTTATCGGCTCTCTCGCGTTTATCATTCCCCCACTTTATGCAGAAGTAGTTGAATATTTTTGCATCTTCCAGTGGGGCGTTGGCACAGCAAGTTCTTCTACCGCATATGGGCTTACGGTAGGATCATGGGCTCTCATAGGTTTTTACTTCGTCTTTAGCAGGAAAACCCTTTTCAAAGCAAAGTTATCCGACGCAAAGCTCGACATGAAACTTATCAAGAACGTCAATATCGCTGGTTTGGCCACGTTCGCCGTGCAAATGGCCATCGCCGCTATTGCCGTCATCATCAACGCGTTCCTGATACAATATTCGGACGCAACCGACACGGCCGTTTTCGGAGTGCTGAACGGTTATCTCATGTACATTTTAACGCTTATCGTCACCTTGGCATTTGCGCCCGGCCTGCAGCCCATTGCAAGCTTCAACTTTGGCGCCAAGTCGTACGAACGCGTGCGAAAGGCGCTCAATCTCACGTCGCTCTACACCGTCATCATAATGGGAATCATCTGCATCGCCATCTTACTTGCAAAAGACTACGTCCTGTTCTTCTTCATTGGAGACGATCCTGATCTGATAGCGACAGCATCTTCGCGCATCTATCTGTACCTTGGCCTGTTCGCCTTCGGATGCCTATCATTTGTTGTAAGCGGGTATTACCAAGCTATCGAAAAAGACGGCTTGGCCTGCTTTACCGCCCTATGTCGCAATGTTATCTACCTGCTGCCAGTCGCTTTTCTACTTACTGGCGTTTTCGGGTTGAAAGATATCGGCGTATGGATGACGATGCCCGTATGCGAGACGCTTTCATTTGCTACCTCCATGTTTCTAATCGTGCGAGAGAATAAGCGCCTCCGCATGATCGAAGCTGATTGATGAGCGGCCCTCGATATTCTCAAAAGGCGAATCTCGAAAGAGGAGTAGCCCGCAGCTCTATAAAACTGCGGGCTACTCTCTGAGTGGCGTCTATCGCAAACAATTGCAATACCGGTGCCGCAATCGTTCCGACTGCTCCAAGCTTCAGCTTCCCCCCTCCTTTATTCGCCTTTCGCTTCCTCCTCTGCTTTGTTCGCGAAGTACGCTTTAACCAGCTCGACATTCCCCTTGTGAACGCTCACGTAAGGCGGCCACACCGAAAGAGTGCCGTTCTCTAGCGCCTTCGGTATAAACCGCTCAATGGGAAGCTTATCGTAGTCGGGATCGTCATGCAACTCCACAAGATTATGGGAATACTCGAGAACCGCATCGATAAAATCAGAGCCGTAACCTCCATTGGAAATCTTCTCCGGATCGCCATGATCAGGATAAAACACTTCCGCTCCCATTTCTTTCAGGCGTTCAAGCTCGGAGCGCTGCGCCACAAGAGCCTCGATAGTAAGGACAAAAGCGACGGTATCTTCAAGCATGTCTCCGCATAGGCAAAGCTTGTACTTTGGAACGAACGCCGCTATCGAATCGGGCGTATGGATGTCGTACCTTCTCAGTTGAACTTCAGTATCTCCCACATATACGCTCAAGGAGTCTTCGAAAACTATATCGGGCAGCACCACCTTAATAGCAGGCTCTTTCCAAAGTCTACCCGCCTCAGCCTTGTCCTTGATCGCAATCATCTCTTGGCGACAGCGGCTCGAAGCGATTATGTGACAATCGCTAAAATGCTCGTTACCGGAGATGTGGTCCAGATGCCAATGGCTCAATACGACCGTGAATCGCCTTACTCCCCTTTGATCTTCCAGATATCGACGAATCCACAGCGCCTGGTCAGGATACACGTTGGTGTCGAATATCAGCGCTTCGTCACTATCGCAAATCGCGTATGAACACACGCCCCAAGCCCAGTCAAGGTCGACCCAGTTGCCGTCGATGTCGGCAACTGGCGAAGGGCCAGTAACGTTTCGACCGAGATAGAAGCATAGAACCTGATCGTTGATCCGGTATACCTGAGGAGCGGTTACCTTTCTTTTCATAATCTTACCCCTTTAAAATCTACATCAATCATACGAGAGGAGAGCACGCAGATACTGCTCTCCTCTCCCATTTGCAACGGTTCGCAATCTTCTGTCGAGCTTCCTAATTATTTTTTGCAGAAGCAGGCACCTCTCCATTCACGCTCTCCGCAGCCTTCATTGCCGCTTCCTTGCGCTTGCGACGAGCAATGGCGATGCTAAGAACCGTAATGCAGAGCACTATGTTGCACAGCGTAAAGATCCAGATGTAATCATATCCAGTAGCATTGCCGTATGTATCAAGCCAGTTTCCAAACAATGTCTGCTGGAAAAGGTCGGCGGAAAACAAGGCAGTAGCGCCGACCACAATGCCCATATGTTTCGGAGGCAACATGCAGTCTTTCGAAATGGACGCTTGGAGCGAAATGTTCATCGTGCCCAGCAAGCCGAGGATGAAGACAATAGCCACAAGCACACCAAGAGGAGCCCCTTCTGGGAGGAACAGAACGATGAGAACTATCACGCCCAAAATAACCATGGATCCACGAATGACTTTTCCAGTAGAACCCAGCTTATCGCCGAGCCACCCGCCGATAGGCGAAGAAATGATGCGCAAGCCGTATTGACGGAAAACCGCGATGAATCCTGAAAGCGTAACTGTCACGCCCAAAACGGCCGTGAAGTACGGGGTGAAGTACGATAGCGAAACCTGGAACGAATAAATGGAGAAGCAGCCGATAATATAAAGCCACGTTCCTGGATCTTTGGCAACTGCCAAAAGATTCGCAGGCGTGATCTTCATGGTGTCCTCTTCCTTCGTCGTGTAGGCAGGCATGTTTCGCAGCAAAGCCCAACCGCCAACGCAGGAAATAAGTCCGGCAGCAAAGAACACCATAAGGATCGCGTGGAGACCCGCAGATGCACCCGAAGTGGCAGAGATGTTGTCATAGAGGGAAAGACCCAACGTATTGGTGATAATGGAACCTACAGCAACGCCAATGCCAAGCAGGCCGTATGCTTTTCCGATCGTTTCGGGCGTAGAGGTCACGCGCACGGTTTTGTACACTCCAGAATACCAAGGGCCCATGACCATAGCCAATATGAACCATATAACCAAGGCCGCCTGATAAGTCATAAAGAGCGAGAATATCAAGCAGGTGAGCGTTGTAATGCCGAGAAAGAGTGTAAGGACTTTCTTGCAATCGAACCTGTCTGCAATAAGACCGCCTGGCACGGCAATGACTAAGTCGCCAATGGCCTTGATGGTAATGAGCAGTCCGAGCTCCGCATTCGTGCATCCCAGCACCTCAAGCATCGGGTCATAGTACACATACTGCATGTACATAAAGCTCATGACCATGGAAAACCCAAGCCCTAACAGCAAGTAAGTAGCAACTTGCCTTCCCGATATGTTCTTCACTTGCAGCCTCCTAATTATTTCCGACGTTCCAACCTGTTGGAAACCAGACAGCCCACAAGCTTCCCACGTTCGATCTTTCTCAAATTTCTTATACTTGCTACTTGTCAGTTGTCTGATATCTTTTAATATTATAGCCGCAGAAAAGCCCCTGTCAAGAGAAAGCCGTCTGCAAAAGACAGAACTTTCGACCGAACAGGGGCTTTGCAACAGAGGCATTGCCGAAACAGCGCACGCGGTCGTCAAAGGCCAACGCTTCTCTTTTCTGCCTCCCCCGCTTTCTTGAAACGCCGAAGAATAACAACACCCGCAACAACTGCAACTAGATTAAGCGCGATGGAGAAAAGAAAGATATAGACATATCCTCCATTCCCGTACACATCGAGCCAGTTCCCATACATAGACGGAACGAACAAATCGGGCAAGATAATCGTAGTGAGACCAACAACGGTACCCATATATTTGGGGGGAATAAGAGCTTCCCTGCAAGCAGCGTATTGCATGGGAATGAGCAGGTTATCGACGACCGCAATTCCCAAAACAACCAGCACCACTACTGCAATTGATATCTCGGCGGGCAAGCCAATGACGATCATAATCAACACACTTGCAACAAGAAAGGCCACAGTGATAATCTTGGTGTTCGACCGTATTCGATCTCCAAGCCAACCGCCAAATGGCGCAATGAGCAAACGGACGCCATACTGCCTGATAACTGCGAACGCACCCGAAAAAGCAATGGTTGCCCCAAGCACCCCGGTAAAATACGGCGTGAAATAGCTCACGGTCATATGCAGCGTGTTAATAGTAAAGCAAATAATGAAAACCAGCCATGTTCCGGGCATTTTCGCAACACCGACAACATCGCGAAGCGAAATCTTCTTAACCGTTTTTGCCTCATCGCCCGGATAATCAAGCGTTCGAATAACAAGAAATGCTATTGTGGCAGAAACGGAAAGAACGATAGCAAACAGCCATAGCACTATGGAAAGACCCGTGGCCAAACCGAATTCATCGGCAGCCCATGAGTACACGGCCAAGCTGACGAAATTGATAACCATAAACCCTATGGCCGTGAAGAACCCAAAGGCGCCATACGATTTGCCTTCACTGTCTGCGGGAACGATTATTCTTACAATTTTATAGACTCCTGGGATGAATCCGCACATCGTCACCGAGAGAACCGCCCATGCCACCAAGGCAACTTCATAAGTGGGCACAAGGGCAAAGGCGGCGCTTGCCAGCGCAGATGCCATCCAAGATGCATAGAGAACTTTGTTGCAGTCAAAGCGATCAACGAGCATCCCTATGGGCAAAGCAAGAATAATTGCTCCCGCACCTTCGATGGTAATGAGAAATCCTAGCTGGAAGTTGGTGATGCCCATGACGGCAATCATCGCATCGTAGAATACGTACTGCATGAACACAAAGCTTATCATTGCCGGATGGGCAAACCCAATAGCAAAATAAGCAAGCAGCAAACGCTTCCCCCGATTCCCTGCGAAAATCGCAAAATCGCTTTTCAAATTCACGCCTACCCCCTTTATCAGGCTTTTAGCGTATGGCAGGAATCCCGCCTCGTCCACATGAACGGGGCGGGATCTGCGTTGAGCTCATCAATAGATCGAGGCAAAGCTACATATGCCTTGCGCACAAGAGGCGCTATTCCTTATGCGAAGCCTCGTATTCGTCAAGCTCCGCCATCATTTCGTCGAAGGTGACCGGTGCCTCGTGCTGCAGATAACGCATCGCCTCAAGGGCGGATTCTCCCGCCTTGGGGGTAGACGGCTGCACACAATCCTTGACCACGCGCAAACGGTAGTCGCGCTGGTGTGCGTCTACAAAAGTGTAGTGAACGCACACATCCGTAAACCCTCCGATCAAAATGAGCGTATCGTTCGGATGCACGCCGAAGGCCGAAAGGCATACTTCGAGCTCCGTGTAAAGAAAACCACTGTAACGCCGCTTTTGAACCAAAGGCTCTTTGTCGGGGATGCGACCCAGCTCCTCTTCGGCAACTGCAGTATAGGGGCTGCTTTCCAAGCAGTGCTTGTTTTCATCGCCTTCAAGCTCGCGACCGAAATCGAAGCCATTATCGCGATGCACTTCCTGCAGGTAAATGATAGGAATACCAATTTCACGGCAACGATCAAGCAGCTTGCGGTCGCGTTTGATGATTTCAACGTATTCAGGATCGTAGAACTTGCTGTCCTGATTCAGCGGACCTCCTTGGCAATCGATAGCGATGACGCATGCGTTTCCTTTGATGGTCATGTTCTTTCCTTTCCTTGTTGCGATTACTGCTATCTCAACGAGCGTTTCTCGTTGAACCCTTTAACAGTTCATTCCTTCCAGCACAACCCAACGTCGCTGTTAGCTCGCCTCCCCCTGCGTCGCTACGGCTTCAGACGCAACAACAGCAGCAGTCTTCTTTTTCTTGCGCTTGATCATGATCGTCAGAACAGTCATGCCAAGAGCCAAAATGCACAGCGTATAGATCCAGATCATGGTGTAGCCACCGTTGCCAAACGCATCGAGCCAAGAGCCGAACAGCGTTGCCTGGAACAGGTCAGCCGAAAGAACAGACGTCATGCCAACAGCAAGACCCATGTTGGAAGGAGCAACCATCGCATCTTCTGAAATGGAGGCCTGAAGCGCAATATTCATAGTTCCCAGCAAACCGATGGCAAACACAAGCGCAACGAGCACAGCCATAGGGGTGGAGACAGGGAGGAACAGAACTATGAGGACGAAGACGAACAGAATGGCGAACGAAACGCGAATCACTTTCGCAGTCCCTCCAAATTTGTCGCCGAGCATACCGCCGATCGGCGCAGAGATAATACGCAGACCATATTGGCGGAAGATGGCGATCACGCCGGAAAATACCACGGTAGCCCCAAGAACCGCCGTGAAATACGGAGTGAAGTAGGAAATGGAAACTTGGAAGGAGTAGATGCAGAAGCAGCCGAGAACGTAAAGCCACATGCCGGGATCCTTCACTCCCGTAATGAAGTTGTCCACGGTTTCCTTTATGGCTTTCTTTTCCTTCTTTTCGGTGTTCTTTGCCTCGCCCTAGATCTTCATCTTCATGATCAGAGGATAGCTTCCCACTGCAGAAATAGTTCCGGCAGCAAAGAACGCCCAAAGGATGGCACTCAGCCCCGTCTGGAGACTTACGGTCGCAAACGCATCGTATAGCGCAAGACCCGCAACGTTGACGACAATGGAGCCAATAGCCGTGCCGATTCCAAACATGCCGAAAGACTTTCCTACGGCCTCAGGAGGCGCTATAACACGCACTACCTTATAAATAGACGCATACCAGAAACTCATAACGACGCCGTCAACCAGCCAAGTTACCTGCGCAATCTGATATTTCGGGAACAAGGCGAACAACGCCACAAACACCATCATGATAAGAAGGCTCAACGTAAGCGATTTGCGGCAATCGAAACGATCGACCACAGCACCAGCAGGAATACCTGTAACAAGTGCAGTAATGCCCAAAATGGTAATTAGCATACCAAGCTCGGCATTTGAAACCTCCAAAGTAGCGATCATTGCATCATAGTAAACGTACTGCATGTACATAAAGCCCATGATCGTTGCAAACCCCAGCCCTAACAGCAAGTATGCAACAATATGTTTAATGCTAAGCTTAAACATGTAACAACCCTCCTAGAATTATGAAATCCGTAACGCCTAGGTAACCTGCGGACTCATTTCGTGCCGCTTTGCGGTAAAGCGGCGCTCAACTTCCCGAAAGAGCAAGCCTCCTTTCAAATCCGAAGAATCATTACTCGCTTTTCCCGGTATTAAGCTTGGGTTCATTATTAACTTGTCTGACATCCTATGTCAATACTCTTCTTATAAAATTTTTTTGCCTCCAGCAATCTATTTCCTACATTTTTCTATATTTACCTGCACTTTTTCAATATGCAGTAATGAAATATGATTTTAGTTGCTTTCTTTTTTCTCTCTTTTTATTCTAACTTGTCAGTCTTCGGATAAATGCGCTATACTGTCAAAGGAAAAGGTATCTGAACAAGAGGAAACCAGTCATGACCAGACTCGACCCCATCAAAAAGGAAACACCCCTTTACCTTGAGGTGAAGCACTCTATCATTAAGGCCATAGAAAACGGTCTCTTTCCACGAGGAGGAAAACTGCCCTCGGAAAACGAGTTATCGGAGATGCTGAATGTTTCTAGGGCAACCGTTCGTAGCGCACTCAAGCAACTCGAATCGGACGGCGTGATATTCACACGTCGCGGCTACGGATCGTTTGTCAACTACGGGACTTCTGTCGGCATGCGCATGAATATCACCCAGGCACGGGGCTTTTTCAATCTAATCATGGATAGCGGACACGTCCCTTCTATAGCTTCGGCATCGGTAGAGGAAAGCGTAGCACCAAAAGAGGTCGCACGAAGCCTTCTTCTGGAAGAGAATGAAAGGGTTCTGCAAATCAGGCGACTTTTTCTGGGAGACGGCGAGCCGGCCTTTTACGTATGCGAATACATTCCGAGACGATATCTTGTAAAAGATATAGATGTGAACCAGCTTCCCGAATCGATATACGGAATAGCTCGAAGCTATTGCAAGCATCGTATCGCGTATTCCAACACAATAATCCAAGTTGCCGCGTCAACAGAAGCCCTTGCCGATATGATGCATATAAAGAACCGCCCTGCGGTGCTCGAACTTAAGGAAGTGCATTTTTCTGACGGAAACGTTCCTATAGTGTATTCCGATGTCTTCGTTAATGATGAGCTGATTCATTTCCAGGTACGTCGCAGAGAGAACATGTAGAAACCCTCCCTCTAAACTGACTACAATAGCGGCTTTTTTTTGCGCACTTGGAAGCGGATGATGTCATCGTTGACGTATGCGATGGAAAACATGAGGGGTTTGTTGTCCGCAGAATAATGTATCTCCCTGAGCTTTAACAGTGTTTGCTTGGATGAACCCAGCATGCTTTCCAAAAAATCATTGATACGTTCCGTGCTAATCTCGGCATTGCTGTAGGAAATCTCATCCGTAAGGCAATCACGTGAAATCTCGTAAATCGACTCCATTTCCTCAAATGATGAATAGGGCTGCGTCAAAACACTCTCGGGAATATATTCGAAAACAAAGATAGCTGGCTTGCCATCGGCAAGAAAGAGGCGCTTCAAAACCAATGCATCCGAATTTTCGGGAAGAAGCAGGTTGCGTCGCATTTCTTCGGGAATAGGTTCGTGGTCGGCGGAAATGTTCCTCATGGAAGGCGTGTGTCCGCTATCCATAATGAGTTCGTAATATCCCTTCGCAAGATCAATACGCATACGCAAACCAGCAGTAGCTGCATAGTTGACATACGAGCCAAGACCATGACGAATAGTAATCAATCCGTCGTCTTCAAGCGAGCGAAGAGCACTTCGCACGGTCGAGCGAGACACAGAAAGCATGTCGCACAGGTCACTTTCGCAAGGAAGCTTTCCTTCCTTCGCAAGCTCACCCGATACGATGCCCTGCAATATTACTCGCTTCGCCATGAGATAAAGTGGCTCCCGATCATGATTCACTGCCTTTATCACTTGCATCACATTCCAATTGAGTCGTAAAACCCACCCACTTCTACGCTATGATAGAGCAACAAAGTTCTCGTGGATAGTCGGAAAGAATTCTTCGCCCAAAAACCCCATGCATCCAAAATGGATGCGTTCCAGAACAGGGCTGGATTGAAATAAGCAAACACTCTCCGCATCGCCGCTTTCCGGTAAGCCGGTCACCCCCTCTTCCTCAGCGGGAAGGTTTCACTTACCACGATGGCCGCGAAGATGAGGGCGAAGCCAACAACAAGGCGGAAGGTGAGCCTCTCCCCGTAAAGAAGGACGCTGAACACCACGCCGAACACCGATTCCAGGCTGAGGAGCAACGACGCCTGCGCAGGGGGAACATGCGCGAGCGACACGTTCTGAATGCCGAAGGCCACAATGGAGGCGAACACCGTGAGAAACGCCATGTTGCCTATGATGGAGGGCGTGACCTGGTCAAGCGGCGGCAGCGTTTCCAAGCCGGCACCCACCAGAAGGCCCAGCAGGCCTTCCGCTAGAAACTGAAATACGGTGAGCACCAGCACGTCATGCACAAGCGAGAACTTCGAGACGAACACTATGTGCACGGCGAACAAAAGCGCGCAAAGAAGCGTCATGCCCTCGCCGAAGCCGAGCGCAAGATCCTCGCCGCCCGCACTCACGGAAACGAGCCAGATGCCCGCAACCGCCAACACCGCCGCGCCGATGTTGAACACCGTGGGACGCCTTCGCGCGATGACCCACCACAGAAACGGCACTATGACGCAGTACGTGGCCGTGAGAAACGCGTTGATGCCCGGCGTAGTGTGCTCAAGCCCAACCGTCTGCGTCCAGAACGCCGCGAAATCGAACACGCCCAGAAGGGCGCCGGCCGAAAGCGCCTTGACCGAGAAAGCACGCCGCACGCGCTTCCACAGAACAGCCAGCAGAATAAGTCCTGCCGCCGTGAAGCGGAAGCCCAAAAGCCACGCAGGCGGCAGCACCGCCACCACGTCCTTCATCACCACGAAGCTGAAGCCCCAGATGATGGTGGCAAGAACAATGAGAGCCTTGTACACCCAAGCCGGTATGTTCGAAAG
>JAEYEL010000068.1 GCA_023403475.1 Actinomycetes bacterium | reverse complement strand
TCCACGCGCCCGTCGCGCACGAGCACTTCGCACACCTCGTCGAGCCCCACCTGCGGGTCTACAACCCGCGCGTTCTTAAGCAGCAATGCCATCGTCGGCACCTCCTAGCAGCAGATACAGGGCAGCCATGCGCACAAGGATGCCGGCGTAAACCTGATCGAGAATGACCGAGCGGGAAGGATGGTCGGCCATGAAGCTGTCAAGCTCCACCCCGCGGTTGACAGGTCCTGGGTGGCACACGATGGCGTCGGGCTTCATCAGCCGGTCGCGCTCGCGCGTGAGGCCGTAGAGCAGGTTGTACTCGCGCAAGCTGGGGTACGGCGCTCCTTCCAGCCGCTCGCGCTGAATGCGCAGCATGTACACCACGTCGAGTTCGGGCAGCGCCTCGTCAAGGTTGCTTGTCACCTGGTCTACCCCCAGCACATCAGGCCGTGCCGGCAGAAGCGTGGGCGGCGCTATGGCGCACACCTTGCAGCCCATGGTCGCAAGCGCGGGAAGCAGGCTTCCGCACACGCGCGAGTGGCCGATGTCTCCCACCACGCCCACGGAAAGTCCGCTCAAGCGCCCCTTGCTCTCGCGGATGGTGTACAAATCGAGCAGCGCCTGCGTGGGATGCTGATGTTTCCCGTCGCCCGCGTCGATGACCGAAACGCCCGACACGTCGGCTATTTTCCTCGGCACGCCGGCGTGCTTGTCGCGCACCACGATCATGTCCACCTTGTAGGCGCACAGCGTCTCCACGGTATCCACCAGGCTTTCGCCCTTCACGGTGGAGGTAGACGAGCCGCCGAAGTTGAGGCTGTTCGCGGACAGGCGCTTCTCGGCCATTTCGAACGACGAGCGCGTGCGCGTGGAAGGTTCGTTGAACATGTTCACTATCGTCGTTCCCTTGAGCGTGGGAACCTGCTTGATGCGCCGCTCGTTCACCGCCTTGAAGCGCCGTGCCGTGTCCAAGATGAGGGTTATGTCTTCAGCAGAATACTCGGTGATGTCTATGAGATGTTTGTGGGAAAACGCCATGGCTATTCACCCCTCTCGCTTGCCCTGTGCGCAAGCGGCGCGGAACCCGCCCGCTCGCCCGGCCCTATCTCGCATATTTCCACCGCCGAAGTGCCATCGGCCTCCTCAAGGTAGAGCCGCACGCTCTCGTTGCCGGCGGAAGGCACGTTTTTGCCCACGTAATCGGCGCGGATGGGAAGCTGCCTGTGCCCGCGATCCACAAGCACGGCCAGCTGCACGCAGGAAGGGCGGCCAATGTCCATGAGCGCATCGAGCGCTGCACGCACCGTGCGTCCCGTGAACAGCACGTCGTCCACGAGCACGACGGTTTTGCCGTCTATGTCGAAGGGAATCTCGGTGGAAAGCACCTCGGGAGAGATATAGGTTGCGAAATCATCGCGATAGAAGCTGATGTCGAGCCTGCCCAAAGGAACGCGCACCTTCTCGATAGCCGCAATCTTATCGGCCAGACGCTTGGCTAGAAGGTCGCCTCGCGTGACGATGCCCACAAGCACGATTCCCTGCGTTCCGTGGTTCGTCTCCAGAATCTGGTGCGCCATGCGCGTGAGCGAGCGCTCTATCTCGGCCGCGTCCATACAGACCGATTTGACGGCTTTCGCGCCTGCGTCTTCCCTCGTTCCAGCGCCGCCCGCATCTGCGGCGGCTTTCGTATCTGCGTCGTTCATACACACTCCCTTCGCGTTCGAGTGCGTACAGACTGACCTTGCGCGCAGCCGGACGCGTCGCCATGCAGCCTCGCCCTTTCTGGCCGAAGCCGCAGGCGGGAACCGCCTGCGTTCGCTTGCCTGCGCTCGGGCATGAAAAAAGCCTCCGCGACAGACAAAGGCTTTGCATATGCGCGCCCTTTTCCCGTCGGGCGCCAAGCTGCCTTGTCGGTCTCTCTGTACCGCTTTTAAAGACGCTTTGCAGTATACTCCCGTTCAGACCGCTTGATAACCCCCTATTTGCAGACGTTACCTTGCAGGAGCGTGCGCCAGCGCACAACAAGGAGGCGTACGCATGGCGCGGCGAGCCCTTATGCGACGCGCCATCTTCCCGCCGCCCTCGCTTCAGCAGTTGCCCACGTATACGTGTTCCAGATGCTTGCGGGCGATAACGGCCAAGCGGCGCAGGGTCGCCACCGGCGTGGGAGCGCGGTCGGTCATGCGATGGCAAGGGAAGAAGCGCGTGAGATGGTAGGGAATCTGCGAATCGAGCGCGGCGAGCCAGGCGGCGGCGGCCTCCACCTCGTCTTCGGAGTCGTTCAAGCCGGGGACGATGAGCGTCGTCACTTCCAAGTGGCAGGTGGGGCACGCGGCCATGGCGGCGATGGTTCCCTTGACGATTTCCAAGCTGCCTCCCACAAGGTCATAGAATCCCTGCGTGAAACCCTTGAGGTCGATGTTTGCGGCATCAAGACGCGGAAGAACCTCGGCGAGCGGGCCGGGGTTCACCATGCCGTTGCTCACCACGACGTTCGCAAGGCCGACCTTACGGGCAAGGCGCGCGCAGTCGCGCACGAACTCGAAGCCGACGAAAGGCTCGTTGTAGGTGTAGGCAAGCCCGATGTTGTCCGGGGTTTCCCGCGCCAGCTGCACGAGCCTTTCGGGGGGAATTTCGCGCCAGGGCACGTCGTTTGCCCCTGCGCTCGCGATTGATGCGTTCTGACAGAAAGGACAGCGCAGGTTGCAGCCGTACGACCCCACCGAGAGAATTTGGGTACCTGGTCGAAAGCGCGCAAGCGGCTTCTTCTCTATGGGGTCGAGCGCAAGCGAGGTCACGCGGCCGTAGTTCTCGGCCACCACTTCCCCGCCCCGAGCCACCCGCGCGCGGCAAAGCCCGCGGCGCCCCTCGGCAAGCGAGCACGCATGCGGGCAGATGCGACAGGTCGCCCGCGCGGCCTTTGCTGCTTCTTTCACGTGCACGGTTCCCTCCGCTTCCAACATGGCGCCTCCTTCCCCGCCCGGCGTCACGTGCTCCCAAGAACCGCCCTCGCGACGCAAAGCTTCCGTTTCAGGCACGTTCCGCACGCGCCTCGCCGCCGCGCGTATGGCGCACCACTTCGAAGCGCTCAAGTCGCACGTCGGTATCGCGCGGATCGATGCCCGCCTTCCTCTTGGCAATGGATAGCTGGTCTGCGACCGTGCTCACGCCTTCCAGGTTGGGCAGCAGAAGGCCGCGCCGGAAGCCCTTGGTCACGATGACGCCGTAGCGCGTCGCGTCCAGCTCGGCCTCGCTCGTTACGGGTTCGGACGGGAAGAGCACGTCCACCGAGTACGAGAGCGCGGCAAGCTCGTCTTCGCGCACCGGAGAAAAACGTGGGTCTTCGCTTGCGGCAGCCACGCCGTTGCGGATTATCTCCTCGGCAACACTGCCGGTGGTTGCCGCGATGGTGCCGATGCACCCGCGCAAATCACCGTGCGCATGCAGCGACACGAACACGCCCGCCCGCTCCTTCACAAGCGAGGGCGGAAGGCCCGCCGGCACCTCTATAGGCCGCCCCGTGCGCACGAACCCCTCCACCGACGCGCGGGCAAGCGCCACGAAGGGGTCTGCGGCGCTCTCTTTGGAGAAAACGTCGCCTGCCTCATCGCTTTCGGGATCCTTAACTTCGAACGCCGCCACGGCGTATCCCACGCCGAAAGGCCCCTCGTAGCTTAAAAGCTCGTGCGTGAACACAGCGTCCTCTAGCGCGCCGGCCATGATCTGGAACGACCCCAGCCCGCATTCCGCCGCCGCGTCGAGAAACGCCGCATCGAAGTCGAAAAAGCCCTCCACATCGCCGGCTTCCATAAGCGCCGTCACGTCGCGGTCGAACGCCGGGCCTTCCGGAGCAAACCCGTAAGGGCCGGACGCCAGAAGCTTATGGGAAAGATCGCCGCTCGCAATGTAGACGCAGCGACGCCTCAAATCTTTCGCGGCTTCGGCGATGCAACGCCCCAGCTGACGATGGCCCTCCGGCGACAAACCCGAAAGCCCCACGCGCACCAAGCGATATTCGCTTAGCGCCTCGCTTACGAAATGCAAGGGAACGAAGGTGCCGTGGTCGAGCTCGCCGTCGCGCATGCCGCTGCCGCAAAGCGGAATGCCGTGCTTGCGCGCGCACGCGTTGACGGCCAAGACGAACTCGGTGTCGTAGGGAACCGTGAGGCTGGCCTCGAAGGCGCCGAACGAGCGCATGTCGCCGTGCGCGACGTCGCCGGTCGAGATGTGGAAGCAGTCGTAGTGTGCAGGTGCATGGGGTGAGGAGACGATGACGGTATCGGGGGCATGGGCGGCTATGCGCCGCGCCACCTCGCGATACGCATCGACGGTGCGTTGTATGACCCGTTCCTGGCCGCGCCCCACCTCCGGCACGATAAGCGGCGGATGCGGCACGATGTAGGCGGCGACGATTCCCATAGGTTGCGCTCCTTCCTCGAAATACAGGCACGGCTTTTATTGTAGCACGCAGCCCGCGAACGGCTCTTGCGCAAGGGTACACGGCATAATGCGACATGATGCGATACGATGTGGCATTATACGCCACAACCGAGCGCTTGCGCCTGCATCCGTGCACGTCTGATCATTTTGGTGAAAAACACCCCCTTATGCACGGTTTCTTTTGCGAAATCCATGCATAAGGGGGTGTTTTCAGCCATTTTTCCGTATCAATCCGTACATAAAGGGGTGTTTTTCACCATTTTTTTGCGCCTGCCCTCTGGCAGCGGCTTTCAGTCCTCTATGCCGTCCTGAGTGCGGATGAGCTTGCGCTTTATCTTGCCGCCGATGGTCTTGGGAAGCTCATCGGTGAATTCCACGATGCGCGGGTACTTGTAGGGAGCGGTCGTCTTCTTCACGTGGTTTTGCAGCTCGCGCACCAGATCGTCGCTTGGCTTCCATCCCTTGGCCAAAACGACGGTGGCCTTCACCACCTTGCCGCGAATAGGGTCGGGCGCGGCGGTGACGGCGCATTCCACCACGGCCGGGTGCTCGATGAGCGCGCTTTCCACCTCGAAAGGCCCTATGCGGTAACCCGAGCACTTGATGACGTCGTCGTTTCTGCCCACGAAGAAGCAGTAGCCGTCGGAATCGCGCCACGCCATGTCGTGCAGATTGTAGTACTTTCCTCCCACGGCTTCGCGCGTGCGTTCCTCGTCATGGTAGTAGCCCACGAAAAGCCCCGGCGGGTACGCCTCTTTAAGGCCGGTCACACAGATGGCGCCCTCCTCGCCGTCGGGAACCTCGCAGCCGGTATCGTCCAAGAGCTTGATGTTCAAAAGCGGGGACGGCTTGCCCATGGAGCCGGGACGCGGCTCCATCCACGGAAACGTTGCCAGAAGAACCGGCCCTTCGGTCTGCCCGAAACCCTCGCGAATCTTCTTGCCGGTCAAACGCTCCCATTGTATGGTCACTTCCGCGTTCAAAGGCTCGCCTGCCGTGGCGAAGTTCTGCACGCTCGAAAGGTCGAATGAGGCTACGTCTTCCTGCAGCATGAAACGATACATCGTGGGAGGTGCGCAGAACGTGGTGAGCCGGTAGTCTTGTATTTTCTGCAGCAAGTGCGCGGGAACGAACTTGTCCATGTCGTAGGCGAAGACGGTGGCACCCGCTATCCACTGGCCGTAGATCTTGCCCCAGCCGAATTTCGCCCATCCGCTGTCGGTCACGCTCATATGCAGGCAGTTCTCACGCACCTGCTGCCAGTACTTGGCCGTGATAATGTGCCCTAAGGGATGCGCGAAGTTGTGACACACCGCTTTCGCCATGCCGGTCGTGCCGCTGGTGAAGTAGATAAGCATGATGTCTGCGCTCGTCACGCCGGCGTCTCCCGCAGGGCGCTCGAACACGTCCGACTCGCCTTCGATGAGCGCATCGAAAAACGTCCATCCCTCGCGCGCGCCGGCAACCACCACGCGCTGCTCGATAGAGGGAGATTCCGGCAGCGCGAGCTCGGTCTGCGCGCATACGTAGTCGTCGTTCACGCAGATCATCATCTTCACCTGCGCGGCGTTTGCGCGGTATGCGATGTCCTTCTTCGTCAGCTGCAAGGTGGCGGGAATAATGGTGGCGCCCAGCTTGCACAAGGCCACCGCGCATATCCAGTACTCCCATCGGCGTCGCAGAATCATCATGACCACATCGCCCTTGCCGATGCCCAGCTTGGCGAACGCGTTGGCCGCCTGGTTCGACAGACGCGACACGTCGGTGAACGTGAAGATGCGCTCCTGCCCATGATCATCACACCACAGAAGCGCTCGCTTCTGTGGCTCCACGCGCGCCCATTCGTCCACCACGTCGAACCCGAAGTTGAACGCCTCGGGCACGTTGATCTCAAAGTTCTCGAAAAAGTCCTCGTAGGAATCGAACTCGATACGGGGGCAGTACTTCTTCAAAAGGTAGTCCACTTCTAGATTCTTTCCTTCCAACAGCATCGTCAAGTTCGTAATCACGCAGCGCCCTGTGTCAGCCGGCAACAAGGGTTGCAGGGTTTTCCGGCAGGCGGAGCGAAGGCTGCGAAGCTTCTGAGCAAAGCCCACCGGAAAGGCCACACGGCCCAACCCCGCCTGCTGGTTCTCTCGGCAGCAAACGAAGCCCACCGGAAAGGCCTCACGGCCCTGTGCCCGCCTGTTAGCTCATTCGGCAATGACCGTTACAAACTTGGCGGGTACGTCTCCTCCGCAGCGCTGCCCGTGCGGGCATTCCGGGTTGAAGTACATGCTGTCGCCAGGATGCAGCTCGAATTCCTTGTCGCCCCACGTCACAATGACGCAGCCTTCAAGCACCAAGTTGAACTCCTGCCCCGAATGGGTGACCATCTTCGCAGGCTCGTCGGACGGGTCGAGCACCACGAGCAGCGGCTGCATGATCTTGCCGAAGTAGCGCCACGCCAAATCCTCGAAATGGTATTCCGGATAGCGGTCCACCTCGCGGCCTTCGCCTTTGCGCACCACCTGGTACGTTTGCAGCTTCGCCGCCGTTCCCGTAAGTATCTCGGTGAACTCCACGCCGAACTTGCAGGCCATATGGTAGATGGCGGAAATGGGCACGTCCTCGCCCGTCTCTTCCCAGCTCAGATACTTCTCAAGCGGAACGTTCAGCTCGGCGGCCATATCCTCGGCCGTCACGTCGCACGCCTCGCGCAGGCCTTTGAGCCGCAAGCCTATTTCGTGCAATGCCTCTACCATATGCTTCCTTTCCGTATCACGGGCTTAAAGCTCGGCCGACAAGCCGAGCCTGAGCGCTTGCTTGTTCTTCTCCACCATCGCGGCCTTCTTGGCAGGCACGCACTTCTCGATGGCGGCATCCAAGGTCTCGCGGGCGCAGAAGCGCGTCTCGGCCCACAGGCGCCCCACCAGTATGATGTTCGCCAAACCTTTGATGCCGGCATCTTCTGCCATGGCCGTTGCGGGAAGCGCGATCGCGCGCACGTCTTCGCGCGAGGGCATGGTGGGAACCATGGTCGCATCCACCACGATAAGGCCGCCCGGAACCACCTTGCCCTCGAACTTCTCGAGCGAGGGCTGATTCATGACGATGATCGCCGTGGGATCGGTCACCAAAGGCGACCCGATAGGCGCATCCGCAATAGTCACCGAGCAGTTCGCCGTGCCGCCGCGCATTTCCGGGCCGTAGGACGGAAGCCACGAAACCTCGCGCCCCTCGATAAGGCCGGCATACGCCATGACCTTGCCCGCGAACAACAGCCCCTGCCCGCCGAATCCGGCGAGCACCACGCGTTCGTTCATGCTCATCGAGCACCTCCTTCGCGTGCCTGCGCAGCCGCAGGGTTCGCAATAGGACATGCCGCCGCGCGTGCCAAAGCGGCCTCCGCCGCGTTTGCGAAGCCTTCCGCCACCACGTCTTTGTACACGCCGAGCGGATAGTACGGAAGCATGTTATCGCGCATCCACGAAAACGCGTCCTGCGGGGTCATTCCCCAGTTCGTGGGGCAGGTGGCAACCACTTCCACAAGCGAGTAGCCAATGCCGTCGATCTGGTATTGGAACGCCTTCTTGATGGCTTTTTTCGCCTTGCGCACGTTCTTGGGCGTATCGACCGTCACGCGCTCCAGATACGCTACGCCGTCAAGCGAGCTTAGAAGCTCGCACACGCGAATGGGGTAGCCTGCGGTGGCCACGTCGCGCCCGTAGGGCGAAGTCTGCGTGACCTGGTTCGGCAGGCTGGTGGGCGCCATCTGCCCGCCCGTCATACCGTAGATGGCGTTGTTGATGAATATGATGGTAATGTGCTCGCCGCGCGTGGCCGCATGCACGGTCTCCGCCATGCCGATGGAGGCCAAGTCTCCGTCGCCCTGGTAGGCGAACACCACGCCTTGCGGAAGCACGCGCTTCACGGCGGTCGCCACCGCAGGGGCGCGCCCGTGCGCGGCCTCTATCATATCGCAGCCGAAGAAGTCGTAGGCCATGACCGAGCAACCCACGGGGGCAACGCCCACCGCATCGCCCTCAACGCCCAGCTCGTCGAGCGTTTCGGCCACCAAGCGGTTCACGATGCCGTGCACGCACCCCGGGCAGTAGTTCGTCACCACCGGAAGCAGGGCATGCGGCCGCGAAAACACGACCTTCGTCTTTGCGCTCGTTTCCTCCGCCATGCTACTCACCCGCCTTTCCGCTCATCGAGCGAATCTTTTCCAGGACCTCGGCGGGCTCGGGGATAACGCCGCCCGTGCGTCCGTAGAACTCGACCGGCACACGCCCGTTCGCCACAAGGCGCACGTCATCGACCATCTGCCCCATGTTCATCTCGACGGAAAGGAAAGCCTTCGCGGTGCCCATGCACGCCTCAAGGGCGCGCACGGGAAACGGCCAGAGCGTTACCGGGCGCACCAAGCCGGCGCGTATTCCCTCTTCGCGGGCGGAAACCACAGCACTTCTCGCCACGCGCGCGGAAGCCCCGAACGCCACCACCACGATATCGGCGTCTTCGGTCATGAAGCTTTCGGCCCGCTGCTCGTCGCACTCGATGGTGCGGTAGCGCTCGAAGCGCTCGCGGTTCAGGCGCTCCAGTTCGTCGGCGGTAAGGTAGAGCGAGTTCGCCACGTTGTGAGGCCGCTTGTTCTTGTGGCCGGTCGTCGCCCACGGCTTGTCTGCGGGCGCCTCCTTCGGTTCGGGAAGCACCACCGGCTCCATCATCTGGCCCAGCATGCCGTCTGCCAAAATCATCACGGGCGTACGGTACTTGTCGGCCACGTCGAACGCACTGTAGGCACAGTCGGCCATTTCCTGCACCGTGGAGGGCGCGAACACGACCATGTGGAAGTCGCCGTGTCCGAGCGCGCGCGTGGCCTGCCAGTAGTCGGACTGCGAAGGCTGGATGCTTCCAAGCCCTGGGCCTCCGCGCTGCACGTTGATGATCACACCCGGCAGATCGGCGCCGGCCATGTAGGACACGCCCTCGCCCTTAAGCGATATACCGGGCGACGAGGAGGAGGTCATGACGCGCGCGCCGGCCGCCGCCGCGCCGTAGACCATGTTGATGGCCGCCACCTCGCTTTCGGCCTGCAGGTAGGTGCCGCCGACCTTGGGCATGCGCTTCGACATGTACGCTGCAAGCTCGGTCTGCGGCGTAATGGGGTACCCGAAGAAGAACCGGCAGCCCGCGCGAAGCGCCGCTTCTGCCAGAACCTCGTTTCCCTTCATGAGCACTTTTTCCGCCATGTTCCTCACCTCTCAACCGTGATCGCCACGTCGGGGCACATAAGCGCACATGAGGTGCAGCCCGTGCACTTCTCAGGCTCGACGCAATGCGCGGGATGGTAGCCCTTCGGCGTCATCCGCGTGCGGTCGAGCTCTACGATGTGGACCGGACAAGCATCAACGCACAGGCCGCAGCCTTTGCAGAAGCCCTCGTCCACCGTTATTCTCGCCATGTTCCAGCCTTTCTCGTCCTGTTCCCGCCCTTTTGCCCCGCTCTCCCGTGCTGCCCGCCGCCCATGCGCGTAAGCCTTGCGCACGCCGCCCGTGCAAGCGCGGGCGGAGCATTCTCGAACGTTTCTCGATGTGGTCAAACATCCCACGGTGTACGTACGTATATTCGCACAGGATAGAATTCCTGTTTAGCCCTTTTTTGCCCAACGCTAGAATCTTTCCGGCATTGGGCAAGGCCGTGAACACTCGGCGGCACCGTCGTGCACGCAAGCGGCAGACCCGCTTGCAAGGCCGTCTGCCTTGCGAACGAGATGCCGCGCTCCACCACGCTCGCGTCGGTCTCCTTCTGCAGATGCGTGTTGTTCACCACTGCCGTGGCGTGCAGATTCGACTTCGCTTCTATCTCGCGCAGAATCGAAATCGCTTCGGCAGGCGTATACGTGAGGTTGCGCCGCTCGTTCACCACGTAGAGCATCTCATAGGCGCCCACCGATATAGCGGAGGAAAACCGCCCGAGGGCGGAAGCTCCCGCATCGTCGCCGCCTGCGTCGATAATGACCATGCGGGAGGGAAATTCTGCGGAAGCATCCGTTCTGATCGCTTGTTGCGCTTCCTCTATGGCGGGCACGATGGCTCCCGTCAAGCTGGGCACATCGAGGCTCGTGCCCAGGGCGGCGAACACGGGCGCGATAACGCGAACGCCGCACGCCGCAAGCTCCTTCGCGTAGTCGCTCGACCGGAAGTACGGGTTCACCACGTCCAGATCGACAAGCGTCACCGCGCATCCGGCCGCACGAGCGTCGTGCGCCAGGTTCAGCGCGAAGTTCGTTTTGCCCACGCCGTAGTGCCCGCAAACCACCACGACAGGGGCTTTGAGCATCATGTCAAACCCTCTGCCTGCGCGCCTGCGCCCGATGCCCCGTGCGAGGCGTCGTCGGCTTGGCGAATGACCGCGCGGCGGATCTTGCCGTTCACGGTCTTCGGCAGCTCGTCCACATAGTCGATGATGCGCGGGTACTTGTAGGGCGCCGTGCGGCGCTTCACCCATGTCTGCAGCTCGCGCGTAAGATCGTCGCCGCCGCGGAAACCGGGCGCAAGCACCACCGTGGCCTTCACCGCCGTGCCGCGCACCGGGTCGGGCACGCCGGTGACGGCGCACTCGCGCACCGCTTCGTGCTCGAGCAGCACGCTTTCTATCTCGAAAGGCCCTATGCGGTAGCCGCTCGACTTGATGACGTCGTCGTTTCTGCCCACGTACCAGAAGTAGCCGTCTTCGTCGCACCAGGCGGTATCCCCCGTGTGATACCAGCCGTCGCGGATGGCGCAGGCGGTCTTTTCGGGATCGCGGTAGTATTCCATCATGATGCCCGCCGGGCGCGGCTCCATGCGGATGCATATCTCGCCCGTTGCGCCGGTGTTGCAGCGCGTGCCGTCTTCGCGCTGTATCTCAACATCGTAAAGCGGAATGGGCTTGCCCATGGAACCGGGACGCGGTACGGTGCCCGTAAGGTTCGCCACCGTGAGCGGCGTTTCGGTCTGCCCGAAGCCCTCGTAGATGGTAAGGCCCGTATGCTCTTTCCAGAAGTCGAACAAATCGGGGTTCAGCGCCTCGCCCGCCGTCGTGGAGTACTGAAGCGTCGAAAGGTCGAAGGCGTCTATGTCCTCTTGCATCATGAGACGGTACATCGTGGGCGGACAGCACAGCGTCGTGATGCCGTAGCGCCCGATGAGGTTTAAGATCTCGCCTGCATGGAAGCGGTCGAAGTCGTAGGTGAACACACATGCTTCCATGAGCCACTGCCCATAGTACTTGCCCCACACGGCTTTGCCCCAGCCGGTGTCGGCGATGGTGAAGTGGATGCCGTCCGGGCGCACGTTGTGCCAGTGCTTCGCCGTGACCACGTGCGCTATGGCATAGGCGGAATCGTGCAGCACCATTTTGGGATTGCCCGACGTGCCGGACGAGAAGTACATGAGCATGGGGTCGGCGGCAGCCGTTTCATGACGGACGAAAATCTCGCTCGCCTCGCGCACTCCCGTGTTGAAGTCCGCCCAGCCGGCGCGCTTTACCGGCGCGGCGCATATGCCCGCGTCTCCCGAAAGCACGGCCCCCACAGGCCCTTTCGCCCGCGCCGCCAAAAGAACCCCGTTCTCATCGAGCGGCGTCAAGCCGCCGCCCGCGCCGTTCACAAGGATGCGCGCGGCAAGGCTTTGGCACGCAGACGCCACATTGTCTACCACCTGGGCAACATCGCCGCACGAAGTGGCGATGACAGCTTTGATGTCAGCCCTGTTCAAGCGGTATTCCATGTCGTGCTCTTTGAGCATGAACGTGGCGGGCACCATGACCGCGCCCAGTTTCGCGAGCGCCGTGGCCACGAACCAGAACTGGTAGTGGCGGCGCAGGATGACCATCACGAAGTCGCCGCGCCCTATGCCGCAAGATGCCAGGAAGTTCGCCGTCTTGTCGGACCATTTCTTCATATCGGCGAAGGTGAAGACGTGCTCCTCGCCTTCGGGGTTGCACCATACCATGGCGCGTCGTTCGGGCGTGGCGTTCGCTATATCGTCGACCACATCGTAGCCGAAGTTGAAATCGGGCGGGCACACCACATCGAAGTCGGTAAGAAGACCCTGCTCGTTATAGGTTTCGCGCACGTAGCGCTTATGTATGTTCCTCATGTTCGGGCATCTTTCTTTTGCGTGCGAGCCAATTCGGCCGCAGTGTTCAAGGTGAAGGGAAACGGCACAGAGGCCGCGTGCGCTTCCGCAGGCGGCTTTGCGAATTTTAGGCGCGACCCATGGGCGAGAAGCCGAAGATAGGCGGCGCCTAGATAATCTTGTCCTCGTGCGGCTTCATGACCACGGCCAGAAATACGCACGGTTCGCCGCCGATAGCGATCATACCGTGCCCACGGCCCGAATCGTACATGAGCGTATCGCCGGCCTCAAGCTCTTCTATGTGGTCTTCGTAGGCGAAGCGCATGCGCCCCGATATGATGTAGTCGAGCTCCTGACCCTTATGGTAGGAAAGGTGTATGGGCGCGTCCTGTTCTTCTGGCAGGTAGGGAGCCGTGACTAAAAACGGCTCGGCCAGCTTGTTCTTGAAGTGCGGCGCCTTGTGCAGATACTCGAACCCGGCGCGGCGCTTGATGGAAAGCCCGTCGGCGGCGCGGGTGAGCGAATAGCCGGCAAGGTGAGGGTTTTCCCCGGTGAGCAGCTCGATCACGTCAACGCCCAAGCGCTCGGCGCACTTGTACAGAAACGTGAACGACAAGTCGTGCTCGCCCGATTCCTGCGCAGCGTATTCCGAAAGCGTGCGCCCGGTGGCGTCGGCCATCTCTTGCATGGTGAGGTCCATGTCCTGGCGCAGCGCGCGAATACGGCCAGCTACCTCTTTGATGTTCGGCTCCATAAGACGACAGACCTCCTTTTTGTCTCGTTTGTCCTTCGCATCTTTTCGTCGTCGCTCATATGGTGGCGCAGGCACAGTATTTTCCAAACGATCCCGTTACGATCGGCCTCTTCGGTCATCGGCGCTCTTTTTCGGCTTTCAAACCCTGTGCGTTTTCCGCGCGCTTTCCTATGCGCGAACAGGTTCGCATTCTAGCGCAACCCGCCTATCGCGCCACCCCCTCCCGCCGCCGCCCACGCAATCTTTGCAATTCCCCCTCATCATGTGCAAATCATCACGAAACCGCCCGGCTTCACATGAAGCCGGGCGGTTTTGATGAGGCGAGATGCATCGCCCATGCCGTCACGAGAGCTTGGCGAAAGACAACAGGTTAGTTAAACCTTACCAAGCCGTTCTCGCCGCGATGGCAGGTTTTCACGAAGCGAACGGTTCTATCGGCGGCGTTCATGACTACGCACTCGGTGGTGACGGAGCCGTCGGCAAAACGCACGCCGGAAACCATCTCGCCGTCGGTCACGCCACAGGCGATGAACGCGGCGTCGTCGGAGCGCACGAGCGTGTCCATGGTGAGCACGGCGTCAAGGTCTTCAAGCTCGGCGGTCTTCTCGGCGCGAGCGCGCTTTTCAGCTCCGTGCTTGTCCAAGTCGAAGCGCAAGCGCCCTTCGAACACGCCGCCTATGGCTTTAAGCCCCGTACAGGCCAAAACGCCCTCCGGTGCGCCGCCGGAACCCATGTACAAATCGATGCCCGTGCCGGGAACCGCCGTGGCGATAGCGCCGAACACGTCGCCGTCGTCGATAAGGCGAATACGCGCCCCGGCAGCGCGAACGGCGGCGATAAGGTCTTGGTGGCGTTCGCGGTCGAGAATGCACACGCTCACCTCGCTCGCCGGCTTGCCGTAAGCCGCAGCGACCGCCGCAATGTTTTCCGCCGGCGTCTTCTCGATGCCCACCTTCCCCGCGCATGCAGGGCCTGCGGCTATCTTTTCCATGTAGGTGTCGGGCGCGAACAGAAGGGCGCCGCGCGGCGCGATGGCGATGGTCGTGAGCGCGTTGGGCTTGTTCGCAGCGCACAGGTTCGTGCCTTCCAGCGGATCCACGGCGATGTCTATCTCTTCCCCGCCGCGACCGAGCTCTTCGCCGATGAAAAGCATGGGAGCCTCGTCGCGCTCGCCTTCGCCGATGACGATGCGCCCGGAAAAGTCTATCTCGTTGAACGCCTCGCGCATCGCCGTAGTAGCCGCTTGATCGGCGGCCACCTTGTCGCCCTTGCCGTTCCAAGCAGCACAGGCAATAGCGGCCTTTTCCGCCACGCCGAGTATTTCCATGATTCGTGCGGGTTGCATATGGAATCCTTCCTTGGTTCTCGTAGTTGGTCTCAACTCTCCAGATTCTACACCAGCGTTAAGCCATGCGCACCATTTTGACCGCGAAATGCGCATCAGCGCCATCTGGCTGCAGCCGCGTAGCGAAGCATCCCTTGCCCGCAATGGGCATGAGCTTGAACGCAGACCCCTCGGGGCTTTTCAGGAAGCTCATGACCACGCCGTTGTTCTCGGCGTGGGTGACCGTGCAGGTGGCGTACGCCAGCGTGCCGCCCACCGCCACATGCGAAGCCGCCGCCTTCAGCATGGCAAGCCCTGCGCCGGCCATAGTCGAGATGGCCTTCTCGGTGAGCCGCCAGCGAATCTCGGGGTGACGGCGCAGCGTGCCTAACCCCGAGCACGGCGCATCGATGAACACCACGTCGAACTCCCTGTTGGGAAACACCTCGTCAAGCTTCTCGGCGTTACCCGTGCAAGGTTCGGCAACGTCGATGCCGTACGTTTCGGCGCGCTTTGCAAGAAGCTCCGTTTTGTACGCGTGGCTATCGAGCGTCACGTAGTCTTCTATCTGCCCACCGTAGATGCGCAGCGCGTGCTCCTGCAGAAGAAGCGTCTTCGTGCCGCGACCCGCCCCTACTTCCAAGAAGGAGGCGGGCTTGCGCTCGGGAAGCACAAGGCACGCTATCTCCTGCGAGGCAGCGTCGGAAACGAACAGCTTCCCTTGGTTGATGAGGCGCTTGATGCGGCCGTCCTGCAAAACGCGCCCGCTTGAGAGCCGGTAACATCCCGGAATACAGGAAGCCTCGAGCGCTTGCGCGCCTTCGGCGGAAGCTGCGGCGTCGGGCGCTTGTGCAGCGCCGCCTTCGGCGGAGACATCGCCCTCGACCTGCACGCTGTCGCGAGCGACCGCAACCGCAACCGGTTTCGGGTCGCCGTGCGCGGCGGCAAGCTCTGCGCATACCTCGTCGTCAAGCGCCCGTACGGCGTTCACGGCTGCGAAAAGCGGTGCCGGTTCGTTCGACGCCTTCATGAAGTCACACGCCGCTTCAAGGCCCAGATCGGCCACCAAGCGGCGGGCAAGCCATACGGGAAACGCGTATTGACGCGCGAACGCCTCAAGGTCGGCCTTCGGGTTTCCGAAAGGAAACTCCCCCTTCAAAGTCGCCGCCTTGCGAAGCGCGAAGTTCGCGACACCGCATGCCCTAGGCTCGAACGTGCGAACGAGCTCGACGCCCTCGTCTACGGCGACATGGGGCGACTTGTCGAGGAAGTATATCTCGTACACGCCGATGCGCAGGGCATCGCGCACGTTTTCCTGCACGTCGTCCGGAGAGCTCAGACAGCGGTTGATGATCTCGTCGAGCGTGCCCTTCGCGCTTACCACGCCTAGGACGAGCTTGGCCGCAAACGCTCTGTCTTCCCTGCTCATACGCGAGCTATCGATATGAGAGGCGATGAGGTCCTGCGCGAACGCATCGCGCTCCCGAATCATGCGCCCCACTTCAAGAGCCGCTTTTCGCGCTGGGGAAACATCGAACTTGCGCTCCTCGCGCACCGTGTCCGCATCCCGTCTCGCACGCTCGTCGCGTAGGCGCCTATCACCGCGACCCTCGCCGTCGCGGCTTCTGCTGCCGCGCGAGCCTCCGTCATTCGAGAACCGACGGTTCGAAGACGCGTCTCGCCCGCTTGAAAAGCGCGGCGAATCGCGACGATCCTTGCCGCCTGAGCGACGAGGCGCATCGAAGCGGGAATCCTTCTCGAAGGAGCGCGAAAGGCTGTGAGGGGCATCGTTAGCTGGCGGCTCCTCGTCAAGAGGGTTCCCGTTTTCGTCGCGCGGCCTCCAACCGTAGGGTTTCCCTTCGTAGCGACGAGGCCTCTCGTCGAACTCGTCGTCGTCGCGGCGCTCATACGGCTTGCGGTCGCGCTCGTACGGCTTTCCGCTCTGCCGGGGTTTCTCGTTATCGTAAGGCTTCCCGCCGTCGTAAGATCGCCGCTCGTCGTAGCGCTTCTTGCTCTCGTAAGGTTTCCCCTCGTCTCCCGAACGGCGATCGGGAAAGGAGCGGCCGTTTCCGCGCGGCTTCCATGAACCTGATTGCGACCCGTTTTCGCGAGCGCGATCATCGCTGCGGTAGCCGCGCTTCTCGCTGTGTCCGCCACTGCCGCGGTAATCACGCTTGCCCCCGCGATAATCTCTCTTTTCGCTGCGTTCGTCTCGATCTTCATAAGGCTTCCCGCCACGATAGTCGCGTCTTCCGTCGCGCCCGCCTCTGTCGCCTCGTTCTCCCCCGCTGCGATAGTCGCGTCTTCCGTCGCGCCCTCCCCCGCTGCGATAATCTCTCTTCTCGGCGCGCTCGCCTCGGTCGCCGTAAGGCTTCCCGCTGCGGTAGCCACCCTTCTCGCCGCGCCCATCTCGGTCGCCGTAAGGCTTCCTGTCGCGATAGTCGCGTTTGTCTCCATGACCGCCGCGGCCGGCACCGCCGTTCTTGCCGCGAAAGCCTCCTTGGGCTTTGCCTCGTTTATCGCCACGGGAAGAAGAGGCGCCCGAGTGCGCGCCCGAGTATTTCCCTGACCGCGCGGGCGGACGCGAAAAGCCCCCTTCACGCTGTTCGTGTTTTCCCTCGTTTTTCTGATCAGGCATGTTTCTTCTCCCATGTCACATCGTGCTCGCGCAGCGCCGCACAGCCTGCGGCGAACGCTTGCGCATCCATCGTTCTTTTTCCGTCGGGTTTGAGCGCAAGCACTTCGAAGGTTCCTTTTGCGCAACCTAGGAACAAGCGTTTTCCCGCGAAACGCGCAGCGCCCGCGCCAAGCCCTCTTGCGAGCTCGGCGGCGGCTTTCTCGTCCGAAACGTCGCGTGCGCCCTCCACCGTCACGCCCCGGCCGTCGAGCACGCAGCGGGCAGCATGTGCCTCGCTTGAGGCGCGAACCTTGCGTGCGAGCAGCGCTGCGCTATCGTCCGGATCCAAATCGAGTTCGCCCTTTTCAACCTTGTGGGCGTACGTAGCGGCCGAATCGTCTTGGAAAACCCAGTCTGCAGCGCCGCATTCCACATGCACCAAAGCTGTGAGCAGCGCATTCGACCCTAAAGCGGCCAACTCTCCGGTCAGTTCGCGAACATCTTTGCCTTCTATGCTCAGCGTACGGCACACGCAGTAGGGGCCTGTGTCAAGACCTTCCTCCATGCGCATGATGCACACGCCCGTCTCCGCATCGCCGGCTAAAATGGCACGCTCCACCGGTGCGGCTCCCCGCCAGCGGGGCAAAAGCGAGGCATGCACGTTCAGACATCCGAAACGGGGCAGGTTTAGCACCTCTGATGGCAGAAGCGCCCCGTAGGCGGCGACGCATATCACGTCGGGTTGATAAGACGCAAGCTCCCTTTGAACCTGTTCGTCGCGCAGCGTTTTCGGCGTGTGAACCGGAATGCCAAGCCGTTCGGCCACTTGTCGAACCGGCGAGGAAACGAGCTTCTTCCCCCGACCGCGCACGGCATCGGGGCGCGTGTACGCGGCCACCACCTCGTGTTGTTGCGTTAAGTCGTCGAGAATGGATGCCGAAAACGACGGCGTTCCCATGAACACGATGCGCATCAGCGCACCCGCGCTTCCACCGAGGTCTCCCCCGGTCTAGCACCTGCGGCACGAGCCTGCTCGTATGCCCGAAGCGCCTCGATGCGCGCGATGGGATCTGCCCTTTCGAACATGGTGATGCCGTCAAGATGGTCTATCTCGTGCTGTAGGCAGCGACCGAGCAAACCGTCGCCCTCTATCTCCCATTCTTCGCCTTCCAAATCGAAGTAGCGGACGCGCGCCCACGGAGGACGCGTAATGGGAACGGAGATGCCGGGGCACGAAAGGCATCCTTCGTTTTCGGTAACGGGATCGCCCTTCGTTTCCATAAGGACGGGGTTGACCAGAACAAGGGGATCCTGTTTGTCGGATTCGGTGTCGCAGTCTATGACCACGAGGCGCAATGTCGCGCCCACCTGCGGAGCAGCCAACCCGCACCCGTCGTTTTTGTACATGGCCTTCGCCATTTGCTTGGCAAGTTTCTTCAGGCTCTTGTCGCCCACCTCGCACGGCGTGCACACCGTGTTCAAAATGGGGTCGGGAGACTGCACGATCTCGATCATGCGCACACGTCCTCTATTCTGTTCCCTTCGTAAGCGGTCAAAAGCCGCGCCTTCTGCGTTCTTTACCCAGCCATTGTGCGGTTAATCTGCCACTTTGTCTACCCATCACGCCAAAGGCACACAAAGGACGCTTCGAAAGGAGGGGGGAGGTTAGCGGAAAGACGAGGGCGAGAACACCGCTTTCGACCGCATTCAGCTTTTCGACGGCGATCCTGCACCCCCCCACCGTTTACGGAGAGCGGTATTGAAGCATTCGGCTACCGCGCGCCGCCTTCCAGAACCTCGCGCTCGTGCACTATCTGATAGGTATCGCGGGCTATCATGTACTCCTCGTTCGTGGGGATGATGATGATCTTCACCGGCGATGCGTCGGTGGAGATTTCGCGTTCGAAACCGCGGTGTTTGTTCTTCTCCTCGTCCAAGATGATGCCGAGCGGCTGCAGTCCGGCGAAAATCATGCGGCGCATCTTCTCGCAGTTCTCGCCTACGCCGGCCGTGAGCACGATGGCATCGACCCCGCCCATGACGGCAATATAGCTGCCGATGTACTTCTTCACGGAGTTCGAGTACATGTCGTAGGCCAGCATCGCGCGCGCATCGCCCTGTTCCGACGCATCGCGCACGCTGCGCAGATCGTTCGACACGCCCGAAATGCCCAGAAGACCCGACTTCTTGTTCATGAGATCGTTCATCTCGGCGGCGGAAAGCCCCTCGTGCTCCATGATGAACGTGACGCACGCCGGGTCGATCGCCCCGCAGCGCGTGCCCATCATAAGTCCGTCTAAGGGGGTAAGCCCCATGGACGTGTCGACCGCCACGCCGTGGTCGATGGCCGAAATGGAGCAGCCGTTGCCCAAATGGCACGTGATGAGCTTCAGGTCTTCGAGCGGCTCGTCGAGCACCGCCGCCGCGCGCTCCGCTATATAGCGATGCGATGTGCCGTGCGCACCGTACTTGCGGATGGCGTACTTCTCGTACATTTCGTACGGGAGCGGGTACATATAGGCTTTCGGCGGAAGCGTCTGGAAGAACGACGTGTCGAACACGGCGACCATGGGAACACCCGGAATATGGTTGAGGCACGCGCGGATGCCCATGAGCGCCGCGCCGTTGTGCAGAGGCGCGAGTTCGGCCAGCTCGTCTATTTTCGCTATGACGTCGTCGTCTATGAGCACCGAACGATCGAAGTACTTTCCGCCCTGCACGATGCGATGCCCCACCGCGTCTATCTCGGAAAGCGAATCGATGGCCTTCGTGGAACCTTCGGTAAGAGATTCCAGAACAAGCGCCATGGCGGCGTCGTGGTCGGCCATCTGCGCGTCGATGACCACTTCGTTCTCGTCAAGGCCATGTTTGTGAAACGCCTCCGCCGAACCAACGCGCTCGCAGATCCCTTTCGCCAGAAGCTCATGGCGCTCCACGTTCACAAGCTGATATTTCAAGGAAGATGATCCCGCATTGATAACCAGTACGTTCAACGGCCTGCCTCCTTTTCGCAACTAAAGTGTTCATTTTACTCAGTCGCAAGAACCCCTAAGCTCCCAACCACCTCCTTTTCGGCGAGCGGAGCGCCGCCCGTCGAAAACGCCCCACGAGCAAGCAATGCCTCCCTGGATATCGGCTTCGAGGCTGGCATATACGGAATCGCCATCGCGATTGGTCGACGTTTTCCTATGCAGACGGGTTGCCGGAGTTCATGGGGGCACCGCCTAAGACGTGGACGTGGATATGATGTACCGACTGCTGAGCGTCGTCGCCGGTGTTCACGATCACGCGGTAACCGCTTTCGGCGACGCCTTTGAGCTCGGCCACCTTCTTCACGGTGTTGAACAGGTATCCCATCTCGTCGTCGGGGATGTTATCGCCAATGTTGTCGTAATGGTTCTTCGGCACGATGAGCGTGTGTACCGGCATCTGCGGGCTTACGTCCTCAAACGCGAGCACGCGCTCGTCCTCGTACACTTTGGTGGAGGGAACCTCTCCTGCCACAATCTTGCAGAACAGGCAATCGTCTTTCTTGCTCATGGTAATCTCCTTCGCTTTGACTCGAATCAGGTTGATATTGCACGCCCACGTGCATCGTCAACGATGCACGACTCGCTCGCGCGTCATCGACGGTCTAGGACAGGTTGGTGTCGCGCACCGCATCGTCCGCTTCGGCAACGAATTCCCCTTGCAGCACGTCTATCTTCTGCTGGGCTTCCGCAAGCATCACCTGAACGGCCTTGAGCAGGGCAACGCCTCGCT
>JAEYEL010000063.1 GCA_023403475.1 Actinomycetes bacterium | reverse complement strand
AGTGAGCATACTACCCTCCTTTTCGCAGCTTGTCAAACGCCACGCACCCGGGAGTGTCTATTTCTTGCAATCGGGAAACACCTGATAGAAGCCGCAGATACCGAAAACCCGCGCAACACATTCCTGCATGCCCCGCAATTTCACAGTTTTTTCATATAAAGCTGCCCCCCCCCAGATGCCATATCGGCAGCATGACAAAAGAAGCAACCGCACCGTTCGCTACCACGTTCGCCACGAAAAGGACGCAGCGCAGATAAATCAGCATGTAGCCTACAGCGAATTTGATACGTTTCTTTCGATTAGTCGAAAGAAACGTTCATTTCTGGAGCTTGCCGCAAAGACTTCTAGCGGCAAGCCGCAAAGCAACACCCAACTAAGCGAGAGGCGAGTGCGCGAGTGCGCGAACCTGCGATAAAGATTTCAAATTTCCTGCGCGCGGCAAGCGGCATCTATCGGATACAATGGGCACGCAGCTTCGCCTTATCGGGTATAATGGACGCTGGTTTTCGCACACCTTACAGTAGGGTTTTCCGCCTGCAGTAAGGTTTTCCAGCAAAGGAAACGCAATGACACAGCACAGCAAAACCAACCCGCTGCGGGAACTTCCCGCCATCGAAGAGGTGCTCGCACACCCCGCCGTGGCCGCGCTGGGAGAAGCGGTGCCGCGCCCCTTCCTGGTGGATGCAGCACGCAAGGCGGTCGACCAAGCGCGCAAGCGCATTCTGGATGCGCCAGAAAACGAGCGGCAGGCGATACCCGCAGATGAAATAGCCAACACAGCGGCCTGTCTGGCGCTGGCGCTCCAGAAGCCCAGCTTGCGGCGCGTTATCAACGCAAGCGGCGTGGTCATCCACACCAACTTAGGGCGCAGCGTTTTAGCGGAAGAGGCCACAGCGGCCGTGAACGAGGTCATACGCGGCTACTCCACTTTGGAATACAACACCGAAACGCTCTCGCGCGGCAGCCGTCACGCCCATTGCGAACGGCTCATCTGCGCGCTCACCGGCGCCGAAGCGGCCATCGCCGTGAACAACAACGCATCGGCCGTCATGCTCGTACTCTCCGAATTCGCCGCCGAACACGAAGCTATCGTCTCGCGCGGCGAGCTGGTGGAAATAGGCGGCTCGTTCCGCATCCCCGACATCATGCGCCTTTCCCACGCGCACATGGTAGAAGTGGGCACCACCAACAAAACGCACCCGGCCGACTACCGCCGTGCGCTTGCACCCGAAACCGCCATGCTGCTCAAGGTTCACCCCTCGAACTACCGTATGATCGGGTTCACGGAATCGGTCTCACTCGCCGAACTGCGTACGCTGGCGAACGCCGAAAACGAAAAGCGCGGCAAGGAAGACCGCGTGCTCGTGTACGAAGATCAAGGTTCGGGTGCCTTCCTTCATCTGGAATGTTTCGGAAGCTATGCCGAGCCCACCGTGGCGCACTCGCTCAAAACAGGCGCCGACCTCGTATCGTTTTCGGGCGACAAGCTGCTCGGCGGGCCGCAGGCGGGCATCGTCGTGGGTTCGAAAGAGCTCATCGACCGCCTGAAGGCGAACCCGCTTGCCCGCGCCGTGCGCCTTGACAAGATGACCATTGCCGCACTTGAGGCGACGCTGCGCCTCTACCTTGTGCCCGAGCAGGCCAGACGGGCCATTCCCACCGTGCGCATGCTCACCGAGGACGCAAGCGTGGTGCGAAAGCGCGCTAAAGACCTGGCGGCGGCGCTTGTCGCGTCCGTTTCCATCGAGAACGCGCAGTTTAGCGTTGTGGAGGAAATAGCGCGTGCGGGCGGCGGGGCGCTTCCCATGTGCGACATTCCCACGTTCGCCGTGAAGACGGAGTTCGCACGCGGAGGCGCACAGGACTGCGAAACGTACCTCGTGCAGAAAAACGCGGTCGCCATCGTGGCGCGCATCCAACACGACGCGCTGCTCTTCGACGCCCGCACGCTTTTGCCCGGCGAGATAGGCGAGATAGCCACCGGCATGGCCCGCTACTTCGACTACGTGGCGCGACGCTCCGTTTAACGGAACGCCTGTCGGCCGCTGGGAAACCGCGACAAAGCGCGACGGACCTCCCAGCAAGGCGCGACGGACTTCCCGAAACGTTTGGCTTCAAACGCAGCAAGGGCGACAACGAAGGTTCGCGTATGCGGCAACGAGGATTCGCGCATAATTTGCAAGGAGAAAGCTATGGCACAACGTACGGCGCAGCAGAAAAACGCAACCGACTTCGACCTCGTTTTGGGAACGGCCGGGCACATCGACCACGGCAAGTCGTCGCTTGTGTTGGCGCTTACCGGCACCGACCCTGACAGACTGGTAGAGGAAAAGAAGCGCGGCATCACCATAGAGTTGGGGTTCGCCCAGCTCAAACTGCCCGACGGCCGCACCATGGGCGTGGTCGACGTGCCGGGGCACGAACGCTTCGTGCGCCACATGATAGCAGGCGCCACCGGCATCGACGTGGCGCTTCTGGTCGTTGCCGCCGACGACGGCGTTATGCCGCAGACCGTGGAGCATACCGCCGTGCTCGAAACATTGGGCATTTCCCGCTGCGTGGTGGCGCTCACCAAAACCGATATGGTCGATGCGGAATGGGTCGAATTCATGGAAGGCGAGGTGTGCGCGTTCCTGAAAACCACGCCGTATGCAAAAGCGCCCATCGTGCCCGTGTCCGCGAAAACAGGCGCGGGGCTTGACGATTTGCGCCTCGCCCTGCAAAACGCCTGCAAGGGCGCGCGCCATGCGCACGCAGGCGTTGCCGTGCGCTTTCCCATAGACCGCGCGTTCACCATCAAAGGCGCGGGCACCGTGGTAACGGGAACGCTCTGGAGCGGAACCGTGCACCCGGGCGACACGCTGGAGATTCTGCCCCAGCGCATGTCCTGCCGCGTGCGTTCGGTTCAGCGGCACAACGAGAATGTGGAAGCGGCGCATGCTGGCAACCGCGTAGCCATGAACCTTGGCGGCGTAAGCACAAGCGACGTGCATCCGGGCGATTTCGCCGCGACCCCGGGAGCCATAGAAGCAAGTGATCGCTTCGACGCGCACTTCACATACCTCGAT
>JAEYEL010000037.1 GCA_023403475.1 Actinomycetes bacterium | reverse complement strand
CGCTGCTCGTGCTTCCGGCTTGGTGCCGGAAGGCGCGCGTTTGGTGTACGAGGCCGGGGCAATGGAGCCGCCCGACTTTGCGGACCAGTCTCCCGAAATGCGCCTTGCCGCCGCGAAGGCCGCCGTGGCCGCTCTTTCGGGAAAGCCGGTGACTTCTGCTCCATACGATATATCTTCCCAGCTTGTGCAGGTGAAGGATGCCCCTCTTGCAGCTCCAACATCCGATGATGTGAGTGCCATGCGAGCGGAAACGCGCGAGGCATTCGTGTCGGTTCCGGCCGGAACCGTGGACGAGGCGCTCGCGAACGCGGCTGCTCGGGGAGGCTCCGCTCATGATGCGGGTGTCGTTTCTTCGTGGTTCGGCTCGGAATTCGATGACGAGGAAGTTGCGGGAGAAGTGGGTTTCGAGACTCGGGCAGACGGCGTTCAGGAGTTTTCCTCGGCAGGCGCCGCTCCGGTTGCGGTGGCGGGCGCTGCCGTGGCGGCGGGCGCTGCTGTGGCGGCGGATGTGGTTGCGACATCAGGCGCTGCCCCGTCTGGTGTTGTTCCGTTTGGCGCTTCCGCTCCGGCAGGAGCGTCCGTTTTTTCTCCTGCGGCGGATGACGGCGTTCCCGTTTGGTTCAAGAAGGCGCAGGAAAAGGCGAAAAGGACGAAAGACGACGGCGTTCCGGTTCAGCGTTCCCGCTATGCCGACGCGCTCGACGCGGCGCTGCAGGAAACTTTCGAACATTCCTCCGACGCAGCGCAAGCCGGGTCCCAAGCTGAGTCCCAAGGTGCGCCCCAAGTTGGGTTCCAAGCCAGATCCCAAAGTGCGCTCCAAGGTGCATCCATTGAGGACCAGCAGCGCTTCCGGCAGGAGGGTGCCGGGCTTGCCGAAGCGAGAGATTTCGAGGCGAGACCGCAGCGCAGCAGCGAAGAGGCTGGTGCGGAATCTGCAACGGGCCAGGCATCTTTCAATGCACAGGCCGACGGCTCTGCTTTTGGCGCGTGTACGTTCGGGGAAGATGCCGGCGCTTTTGCGCCGGAACAGGAATCCGATGCCGATGCGTGCGGGCAAAGCCGAGATGCGGCGGAGCCGTTTACAGTGCCCGCGTTCCTGCGCGAACGAGCGGCTCGCGATAGGGGAGAAGTTGCTGGGCGCACTATGAACAGAGTAGAGGTTTCTGCAGTCTCGTCGAGCGAAAACGCGGCGCCGAGCATTTCCGAACATGCGCACAAGGCGCTGGAAATTCCCAACCCTATGACGTCTACGGTCGAAGCGGGCGAGCAGGTTGCTTTCGTGGAAAGCGACAAGCCCGCCGGCCGTCGTGCCATTACGTTGCCCTCGATAGGGGCGACATCCGCCCTTCCTCCGCTCGCTGAAATGCAAAAGCAGCGCGCTCCTTTGGCCGAAGCTGCAGAATCAGGAAAGCCGAATGCGAAAAGCCTGCTCAACACGCTGCCTTCCATCGACTTAGGCAGTCCGGAAGCTTCGATGCGCGCAGGCGAAGGCGCAGGCGAAGGCGAAGGCGCAGGCGACGAGGCGGCTTCTGCTTCTTGGAACCGTTCTGCGCTGCGGAATTCCCTCCCTTCGCTTTCGGGGGCTATTTCCTCTCGGGGAAGTTTTTCCTCTTCTTCGGGTGAGGACAAAGAGCAAGTGGGAAGCGTTTCTTTTGCAGATGCTGGTCTGACGGGATCTTTCGTGGCAGGAGCAACGGGAGCGTTCGCGCCGGTAAGCGAGGAGCTTCTGCAGAATGTCGACCCTAGTGATATATATGTGGATGACGCCGACGATTCGGGTTACGAAGGGCGCGTTACCGAAACGGGAGCGTTCGCAGGACCTGGCTACGTGGACATGCCGAAGTCGCGCGCCCACCGACTGTTCGGAAAATTCCGGTTCGGCAAGAACAAGAAGAACGATGAGGAAACGCCCCAGGAATGGCTTCATGTCGATGAGTCGTTCGACGCACGATCGGTCGGAGCGGCGCGAGGCGGATGGGAAAGCTTCCAGCAAGACGACGATCAGCCCGAGCTTGGTTCCACCCAGGCGTTTCCCGTCTATGATGCGAACGAAGAGCCGGCAGAGGGAAAGAAGCGGCGCTGGCACGGTGGTGCTTTCTCTCGGCGCATGATGGGAAAGTCGCAAGGCGGGCATGAAGAGCGCATCGAGGATGCTCACGAAGAAGACGTTTACGAAGAAGGCAGCTACGAAGATTACGGAGACTACGAAGGCTACGAAGAGGCCGGTTACGAAGGTGCGCCCGAAGGCGAGCTGGGGACGGTGCCGAGCGCGGCGGAAAGCATCCGCCGTTTCAGGTATGCGAGCATCAACACCGAGGTGTGGTTCGTGGCGCTTGGGTCCGAGCTGGCGAAAAACGGAGGCATGAACGCCTTCCTTGCCGAGCATTCGCAAGATTTGAGAGGCGCCATTATCATCGAGCTGGAAGGCATGGGGGCAGGCGAGCTTTCTTTCGTCGAGCGCGAAGGCGCTTACAAGACGGTTTTTTCTTCGTCGCGCATGAGACGCTATATGAAAAAGGCCTCGCAGGCGCTTGCAATGGACGTGCCTTCGGTGCAGCTGTGCTGGAAGAACGGCGCTGCAGCACAAGCTGTGAAGCACGGGTTCCAAGCTATGCATCTGGCGGGAATGGACGGCTCCAAACCGGCTTTTTACGCCCAGGCAGATGACGTGCTTGAAAATATCGACGAAGAAAAAATGCTGCGCAACAGCGATTTCGTTATGGAATTGCTAAAGAATATCTAAAGACAGTATCATTTTCGCGGGTCTTTCGAGAGAGTGCAGTATAATCCAACGTCGCGTGCGTTCTTCAGGACGCTCGATTTTGCGGGACGGAGCAATGAACCAACGGGCGCCTTCCTGCTTGGGAAGTTCGATAAAGAGAGGTTACCATTATGGCAATTGAAGCTTATTGCGTGAAGTGCAAGGCGAAAAAGACGATGAAGGACCCCGTTGAGAGCGTAACGAAGAATGGGAAGCCCATCACTAAGGGAAAGTGCCCCGACTGCGGCACCACGATTTGCCGCATTGGCGCCAGCAAGTAACGCACCTGCTTTACCCTGCCCCCGACGTTGACCGTACGTGGGGCACGGTGTCGAGTTGCTCAAAAAGCCAGCTCCCTCAGAGAAGGGGCTGGCTTTTTTCGTGATTTTCTCTTTTTACCAAGCAATAGGACGGGTGCGGGGAATTAACGTCCAAGGGGATCCCATCCTTGAGAAGGCTTGACCAGTTCGCTCAGTGCGATGCCGCTACGATAGGTTATCTTGTCCTTCGCGAAGGCATCGAGCTCTTCTATTTCCTCAGCGGTTCGAGCGAATTGGAAAAGCCGATCAAGGGATGCTTCCAAGTCTCTCACGGTTTCCAGAAAGGATTGGCTTCCCATGTATGATGTAACTCCCATAAGTGATTCTCCGATGATGTTTGCGAATATGTTCTATAAGTCGATTGCTATCGCATTGTATAGCATACGCTTGCGACATGGATGAAATTAACGGAAAACTCGGGCAGAAGATTCGCGAACTTCGGGAGTCGCAGAATCTGACGCAGGAAAAACTTGGCGACATGATAGGCGTAAGCCAAGATTACCTGAGCCGTATAGAACAGGGGAAGAAGAACCCTACCGTCAACCTACTGTACAAAATCGCGGGGGGCTTGGGCGTGCAAGTGTGCGATCTGATAGAGTTCTAGCGAAGCGGCTAAGAGAGTTGCCTTTCGGCTGTTGCTGTTCGGTCGCCGTCTTTCGGCTGCTGTCGTTCGGCGGAATCGGCGCCGAAGGGGTCTGCGAATGTCAGTGAGGCATGACCGTGGGGTTTTTCCTGATAACCGAATGCAGCTCTTCGATATAACGGAGCAAAAGCTTGCTCGGCCTGCGTTCGCTATGCATGATATAGCCGACTTGCATGGTTTCTGCGGCATCAAGAGGAATGGAAACGATTCCCGAATGCATTTCGGCAGAAAGCACGCCTGTTGACAGCGTATATCCGTTATAGCTGGTGAGCAGGTTGGTAAGCGTTCCTCGGTCGGAGATGCGAATGTTGCGCCTATGGGGAAGATAGCTCAGCGGTTCTTCAGAATAGTAAAAGGAGTTTTCCGTTCCCTGCTCGAACGAGTAGCGCGGGTAGTCGGCAAGGTCTTCGGGTTTGAGCAGGGAAGCGCCCGCGAGAGGATGATGCTCGCCGACGAAAACATGAACATGGGCGTCGAACAGCGGGGCATACGTCACATTGGCATCGTCGAAGGCTTTCTGCAGCACCCGCTGGTTGAACGAATCGGTGTAGAGAACGCCCACTTCGCTGCGGAACGTGCGCACATCTTCGATGATTTCGCCTGTTGCTCGCTCCCTTAAAATGAAATCGTACTCTTCGCCTTCGCATGATTCAACAACGTTCACGAACGCCTGCACGCTGAACGCGTAGTGCTGAGTGGATACGGCAAGTCGAAGCTGCGTAGGTTTGTTCTGAGCGTATCTTGTTTCGAGCATGTCGGCCTGCTCGATAACCTGGCGTGCATAGCCTAACAGCTCGGTGCCGTCGTTCGTGAGCGAAACGCCGCGATTGCTTCGTGTGAACACGGTGATCTTCAGTTCCTGTTCGAGTTCCTTGATGGCTGTCGAAAGGTTTGACTGGGAAGCATAGAGATTTCCCGCCGCCGCGTTGATGGAGCCGTATTCCGCGATGGCAATAAGATAGCGAAGCTGCTGCAAAGTCATAGGTTGCCGCCTTTCTGCCTTCCGTTTCGGAATCGCCTAGAACGAAGCGTTCTTTCGAGTATTTTACCCAGTTATCGCTTGTATAGATAGCAAATCATCAAAACATCGAATGGCTTTATAGGTTGTGTTCGCGGCGGTTTAGTGGTTTCATGCAATACGCCGTTTTCGCAAGGCATGCGCGACCTATCGGGCGGCCAACCGGACTTTCCGGTTAGTCGGACTCCCGAGTGTTTCACGTGAAATATTCGGGCAGAGCGCTGGAAGCGGCGCTTTTGCTGTAAGGAGCCAAAATGTTTCACGTGAAACATTTTGGTACTCGCGCGGGAAAGAAGAAGGAGAGACATGGCGAAGGACATTCCTTATGATCAGAAGTATTACGATCCGGAAATCGAGTGCATGCCGCGCCCAGAACTTGAGAAGCTTCAGCTGCAGCGGCTGAAGGATATGGTGAAGTACGCCTACGAGAACACGGTGTACTACAAGCGAGCGTTCGATGAGGCGGGCGTTTCTCCGGAAGACATCGAAACGCTGGCAGATATCGCAAAGTTCCCGTTTATCGACAAGAAGACGGAGCGAGAGACGCAGCATGTGGGCAGCTTCTTCGGCGAGATGTGCTCGGTTCCCGAAGAGGACGTGATATTCATGGCGACCTCTTCCGGTTCGACGGGCGTTCCCACGGTGAGTCCTTTCACACAGGAAGATTTCGACCTGTGGCAAGATACGGAAGCTCGGCTGTTCTGGCAGGCGGGTATGCGCCCGAACGACCGCTACGTGCATGCGCTCAACTTCGCGCTGTATGTGGGCGGCCCTGACGTGATAGGTGCACAGCGGCTGGGCGCGTTGGCCATTTGGGTGGGCGCGGTGCCTTCCGACCGTCTGCTCTTCGTGCTGAAACAGTATCAGCCCACGATTATCTGGACCTCTCCAAGCTATGCATGGCATTTGGGCGAGATAGCGAAGGAAAAGGGCTACAATCCGAAGAAGGATTTCAGCATCCATACCATCATCGTGGCTGGTGAAGCGGGTGGTTCCATTACCTCGACGCGCGAGGCCATCGAAAATCTGTGGGGTGCGAAAGTCGTCGACTTCTACGGGCTTTCCGACATTTACGGAGCGTGCGCCGCAATGTGCGAGGCGAAGGACGGCCTACACATCGTAGAGGATCAGATTCTGGTGGAAACGGTCGACCCGCAGACAGGCGAGGTGCTCTCTCCCGGAAGCACAGGCGAGCTGGTGTATACGACGCTTACCAAGAAGGCGCGGCCGATGATCCGCTTCCGCACAGGCGATATCGGGCATGTGAGCACCGAAGCATGCGAATGCGGGCGCACGCTGGCGCGTATTCACGTGACCGGTCGCAAAGACGAGATGTTCATAGTGAGCGCCGTGAACGTGTTTCCCACCGACATCGAGTACGTGGTGCGTGGGCTTGACGGGCTTACCGGCGAATATTCCATTCGCGTGTACGAGAAGGATTTCACCTGCAAGTACGAGGTTTCGGTGGAGCGCGCCCTTGGCAGCGACGAGCCCTACGACGAAGTGGCGAAGCGCACGATGGCGGCCATCAAAGCGCACGTGGGCGTGCGTCCGCAAAAGGTTATCGTGTACGATGCCGGCAAGCTGGGCACGTCGA
>JAEYEL010000036.1 GCA_023403475.1 Actinomycetes bacterium | reverse complement strand
CCGCTGCCGTGCGTGTGGGCGCCTACGGCGAGCGCCAGCTTTGCCAGCACCCAGGGGTTGACGTTCAGGAAAAACGGCACCGGGCCCAAGGTGAACTGCTCGGTCCAGTTGAGGTCGGTTTTTACTTGGAAGAGGGCCTTAATATTGCCGAACGCCGGATCGTTGTTGTTGCCCCAGGTTTTACCCACCCAATCATAGGCGAGCGATCCGTACAGCTGCACTGCGATATCCATCGTGAACAGCAGCGTGCAATGGTGGCGAAGGAGCTTGGTGTTCCTTGGATCGGTGCCCGAACCGGCGCTCATGCTCTTGTACTGACCCCACTTCCCCTCCATCTCGTCGAGGTAGCGGTTTGCCTGCTGGGCGCCCGTCTCGCGCGGTGACCTCTTCCAGTACTCCGGATCGAGGTCACCCGAATCGTTCTTGTAGCTGACCGGCTTGGTTCCTCCACCAAACAGTACATATCCGGCAAACGAGAAGTCGAAGAGGATAGGAAACGCGGGCATCCAGCACGTGAACTTGTTGCCGCCGATGCCGGGAAACGATGCAGGGAAATCGAGCGGGGTGATCTCTTGATCCATGGTGGTGGGGACGATGGTGGTCGAGCCCGATTCTGCCTTGGAGGCCGGTGCGGTGGCAATGCCCATGGGGGATGAGAGCGTGTAGGTTTTGCCTTGGTAGTCGAGCACAAAGCGCAGCTTGCATCCTTCTTCCAGAAGACCTGACGCCGCATCGAGGAACTTGTCTTCCAACGTGAACGACGCCAGATTATCTGCGCCCGATGCGTTGGCCTTGACCTGGCCAATCTGCGTGACGGTTTCGGGTGAACCGCCCGCAGCGGGCATTACTTTGTTGATGTGCAGCGTTGCCTGCCCGCCCTGCGGCAGGTGGGCCTGTACGGTGAAGGTGTGCGTCTCGGGCTGCTCGTTTGCCGCGTCGTCCTGAGGCATCGCCATAAACGTAGCTTCGGCGTACTGGATATCCCATTCATCGAACGTGAGCTGGCGAAAGTACGGCTCTCCGTCGGAGAGCGGGCGCGTGGGCGCAGTTATGGCGGTGCCGCCTTGAATGCGCGCGAGGGGAATCTCGACATCGCGGTAGCCCGCCATGCTGATGGAGACGCCGCCGTTGAAGTCGTACGCGTCAAGGAGCGTTGCCTCGTCCACGTAGCCTTCCGAAAGCGGAGCGACCTCAAAGATGGCCGTGCCTTCATCGTCGGTGGTGGCGGTGAGCTGCTTGCCTGCGGCATAGCGCGATGTCAGTGTGACCTGGGCGCCTGCGATGGGCTTCTTCTTGTTGGCGACGTCGACTACCACCACGCCAAACATGGTGCGCGAGAGCACCAGCACTTTGAAGGGGTCGTCTTCGTCGGCATAGGCCTCCGTGGGCGCGAACGGCAGTAGGAAGGCGTTTGAGCTACCCGGAACCCGCGGCAACATGATACCCGCCAGCGTAGACGCCCCAACAGCTACAAAAGCACGACGATCAAGCATGTCCAGCCCCCTATCCCGTAGGCAGTTTTCCAATACGCGAATCGTATTGGAAAATTATATACTAGTTGCCAGCCTGACAGCTTAAAATCGATTCGACATCGTGCGCCGAAAAGCCGAAAAGCCGCACCAAACCTGTACGCAAACTTGTCGTACTACGCGACGCACCCGCGCCTATGTTCGGCAAGAGCGTCCGTCCATTCCACCAGCGCGGTGTTTATGACGGCCTTGCGGGCGATGCCGCGCCGCTCGGCCTCGGCGTCGAGCGATTCGACCAGCCACATGGGCACTGTGATGCTGATCTGCCTTGGGGCGGCCTCCCTGACCGGTCTCTCGATCGGCCCGACCTCGAACAAGGCGCTCACGTCGCCTCCGTCGTCGAAGTACTCGTCGAATTCCTCCGCCGTCATCTCATCGATTCGCTTTGTCATAGCTCGCAGCCTCCTTCGCCGCTCCATCCCAACCGCGACGGGCAGGCACCACCTGCGCCCAAGAGTCGAGAGCCTATCCGAATCGCTGGCACGCGCGGTAGCGGAATCGCGTGTTAGGCAAAGCTGGGCGAAAAAACAAAACCGCAGGTAAATTCGTTGGGCATTTTTTTAGGACAAAGTTGGGCAAAGCTAGGCAGAGCTAGGAAGAATTGAAACATACCCGCAGGTCAGATTGCTTTAGCTAGTAATACCTGAAGTAGGCGGCGCAGCTGCCTTCGCTTGACACCATGCAAGGCCCTACGGGGTTTTCGGGAGTGCACACTTTGCGGAACAGAGGACACTCGCTGGGAGCCATGATGCCGCGCAGCACGTCGCCGCAACGACAGCCTTTGGGGTCGCGAGTGGGTTCGACTTCCGGCGAGAAGCGCCTCACCGCATCGAAGCGGGCATACTGCTCGCGGATGCGGTAGCCCGAACCAGGAATGTCGCCCAAGCCGCGCCACGTGGCCGTACAGGTCTCGAACACCTCGTCTATGGCGGCAAGCGCCACGGGGTTTCCCTGCGGCATGACGCCGCGTGCGTAGGCTATCTCTATTTCGGAGCGCCCCTCGTGAAGCTGGCGCATGATCATGGCAATGCCCTGCAGCACGTCAACCGGTTCGAAGCCCGTTATCACGCCGGGTACGCCGTATGTTTCCGCAAGAAACTTATAAGGCTTTATGCCGATGATGGTGCTCACATGTCCGGGAAGGATGAGCGCATCCACCTTGAGGCGCGGATCACTCACGATGGCCTCCAGAGCACCGGGCATGTTCTTGTGCGCCGCGAACACCGAGAAGTTCTCAAGTCCGCGAGCGGCGGCGCGCTTGATGGCGGCAGCCACAAGCGGCGTGGTGGTTTCGAAGCCCACGCCCACGAACACGACTTGTTCATCCGGGTTTCGCTCCGCCAAGTTGAGCGCATCGAGCGGGGAATAGATGATTTTGATGGAGCGGCCTTCCGCCTGCTCTTTGAGCAGGCTCGACGTAGAACCAGGAACGCGCGTCATATCGCCGAACGTGGCGATGGTCACACCCGGAATGCGAGCAAGGGCTATGACCGCGTCGATGTCTTTGTTCGAGGTCACGCACACCGGACACCCAGGCCCCGATGCCAGCCGCGTGCCTTCGGGCATGAGGTTGCGAATGCCGTTGCGGGCAATGGCCACCGTGTGCGTTCCGCATACCTCCATGAGCGTGGCACCACCCGCAGGCGCGAGCTTCTGTATCGACTCGATAAGCCCGCGCGCCAGCTTCGGATCCTTGAACGCCGCCAGCTCGGCCTTCATGTCAAGGGCGCTTGCCTGCTCCGTCATAGCGACTCCCTTAGATCATCGTTCGCCAAATCGGGGAACTCGTTGATAAGGTCGATGGTTTCCTGAGCGTACTCGGCGTCCACCACTTCGATGGCGAACCCTGCGTGCACAAGCACGTAGTCGCCCACTTTCGCTTGAGGCGTAAGATCGAGCGCGATATCGCGCGTCACACCCAAGATATCGACGGTAGCAAGCCCGTCACCCTTCATTTCGGTTATCATCGCCGGTATAGCAAGGCACATATCTTCCTCTTTTCATAACCGCGCTGGCATAGCGCCAAAAGCCGCGTCGCCGCGTCGAAGCCGCATTCGCGCCGACCCAGCGCCGTGTCGCCGTCGCGCCAACTTGGCATCCGCACGGAAAACGTCTCACTTCACTGCACGCGTCCATGCTACCACAGCTTGGCCGAACGAAATGCATCCGTCGTTCGGCGGCAGATCGCGGTTGATGGCGGCGGTGAACCCTGCGGCTTCAAGCGCCGCGAGCGCATGCTCCGTCAGATAGCGGTTCATGAACACGCCGCCCGAAAGCACCACCGTCTCGATGTCGTAAAGCCCGCGCACAAGCTCCGCCGCGCTCACGATAGCCTGCACGAACGCGTCATGGAACCGCCGCGCGATAACGGAAACGGGAACGCCGGCTGCTTTGTCGTCGAGCAGCGCTCTGAACGCAGGCGCCGCATCGAAAAGCACCACCGACGTATCCTGCGCCGTGCTTTCCGAAGTGGCCGTGTTCTTCACGATGTCGATAGCGTAGGTTGAAGAAGACCCTTCCGACGCAGGTTCACCAGAAGCCACAGGTTCGTTTCCCGCCACCACAGGTTCGCCAAAGTCAGCGAGGGCTTCCCCGGTGCCCGAGATTTGTGGAATTTCGGAAGCGAAGCGTACTTCGGTACGCGAGTTTCCGGAATCACGCGAAAATCGGGTGTTTGGGGCGCCCGCAGCGTCGGCCTGTCCGCTGTTCGGCAGAACAGCGGAACTCAAAGCCGCTGCCTCCAAAAGGATTGCCGGTTCCCCTTCGTAGAGAGGTTCGGTGCAGATGCCCAGAAGGGCGCTGGCGGCATCGAAGAGGCGACCGACCGACGAGGTCACAGGCGTGTTGATGCTTTGCTCGATCATTTGGTCGCACACCTGGGCCTGCGCACCCAGCGCTTCAAGGGCGCTTTTCGCCGCAGGATGATCGAGCAGGTCGAACGCCCACAGCACGCCGTAGGCCATGCGCAGCGGGTGCTTCACCGCCGCCGCGCCGCCGGGCATGGGAACATAGGCGAAGTTGATGACGCGCTCGAACGCCTCCAAGTTCGAAAGCAGCACTTCCCCGCCCCAAATGGCACCGTCTCCGCCGTAGCCCGTTCCGTCGAACGCGATGCCGCACACAGGGCCGAAAAGCCCGTTTTCCGCCATGGCCGAAACGATGTGCGCATGGTGGTGCTGCACCTCCTCAAGAGGAAGCCCAAGCTCGCGTGCTCGCTCATGCGCCCATTTCGTCGTGAGGTACTCGGGATGCAGGTCGCATGCCAAACGCGCGGGCGCAACTTCGAACAGCTTCTCGTAACGCTTCAGCGCGTCGAGCCACGCATCGTAGGTTTCGGCGTTTTCCATATCGCCCACATGCTGCGAAACGAACGCTTCTTTTCCCCGCGTAAGCGTGAACGTGTTTTTCTGCTCAGGACCGACCGCCAAAATCGCGAGTGGCTCGTTCGATTCCGCGCCAAGCGCCCGAGCGGGCGCGTCCTGCTCCGCTTCGCTGAGGCAGAGCGTTCCGAAATCGCGCGAAGACCGGGCGCTGGAAAAAACCGCAGCGTCGGCTTGCTCCGACGGCCGACAGGCTGCCGGAACCTCAAGCGGAACAGGACTATAGCCGCGAGCACGGCGGATGAACTGCACGGCTTCGCCGGCGCATCCGGCCTGAACCACGCGCACCACCGAATCGTCGTATCGAGCGAGAATTGCGCGATCATTGCCCAAAAACGCATCAGCCACGCAGGCAAGTTTCTCGTAGGCTTCAACGTCGCCGGTCACAATGGGTTCGTCGTGCAGGTTTCCCGAAGTCATAACGAGCATGGGAGGGTTTTCCCCCTTGCCTTCCGCCGCACGCTTCGCCTGGGCGAAATCGTGCAAAAGCAGATGCTGCACGGGCGTGTAAGGCAGCATGACGCCTAGTTCGGGCAAGTTGTCGGCTAGCTTCGGCGTGAATACAGCGTCTGGGCGTTTCCGCAGAAGCACGATAGGATGCTGCGAGCCTTCCAGAATGGATTGTTCGACATTGCCTACTTCGCACACTCGCCGCACGTCTTCCACGTTCGCCATCATGACGGCGAACGCCTTGCCCTCGCGGCGCTTGCGCGTGCGCAGCATCGCCACAGCCTGAGCATTCCCCGCGTCGCACACCAGATGGAAGCCACCCAAGCCCTTCACCGCCAGAATCTTCCCCGCGCAAAGAAGTTCAACCGCCCGCGCGAAGATGGCGTCGCTTTCCTCGCGCGTGGTGCCCCATACAACGCTCCCCCGGTGCCACGCAAGCGAAACATGAGGGCCGCACTCGAAACAAGCGTCGGGCTGGGCATGGAAGCGGCGATCGAGCGGATCGGCGTACTCGCGGGCGCAACGCTCGCACATGGGGAATTCCTTCATGGACGTGCTTGCGCGGTCGTAAGGCAGCTTTTCTATGATGGTGAAGCGTGGACCGCAGTTCGTGCAGTTGATAAACGGGTAGCGATAGCGCCTGTCAGCAGGATCGAACAACTCGTGCGCGCAATCGTCGCAGGTGGCTAGGTCGGGCGACACGAGCGTGGTCTTTTCCACAGCGCCTTCGTCAGAATAGCGAATCTCAAACGACGTGAAACCCTCCAGCGGAACCTCGTGCAGATCGATCTCTTCCACGCGCGCAGCGGTAGGCGGGTTTTCGGAAAGCTCGAGCACGAACTCGTCGAGCAGGCTCCCTTCGCCCTCTGCATGAATGAACACGCCGTCGGCGGCGTTCAGAACCCACCCGTTGACGAGGTACTTCTTGGCCATTCGATAGACGAAAGGGCGAAACCCCACCCCTTGCACGATGCCTGTCACCTGTATGTCGAGCGCCTCGATCATCGAACAACCTTTCCATTTTGCGCCGCTTGCACTTGCGTCTGTGCTTGCGCCTGCGCCCTCGACCGGACCTTTCCCAAACGGCAACCGCGAAATCGCAAGGGACGGCACGGACGCAGCAGCCAAACGTCTGCGCTATTTCGTCGCGCCTTTCGCTTTCAGCTCGTCGAGCACCTCGTTGACCTCGGAGGCCAGCACGCGCAGCGTCACGCTCGAATTGTCGGGCAGATGCAGATGCATGCAGCGCCGCCCCCGCGAGGCGAGCGTGAGCAAGTCGCCTGTCGCCTGCGCCTTCGCAAGCGTTCCCAAGCTTTCCGTTTCCTGGGAAAGCGGGATGTCTTTCAGCTCGTCTGCGGAAACGATGAGGAACACGCCCGTATTCGGGCCGCCTTTGTGCAGCTGCCCCGTAGAGTGCAGATAGCGCGGCCCTATTTCCAGGCACGACGGAACGCCCAGCTTTTCTGCAACGCCGTGACGTACCGCCTCAAGCGCCTCGCGACGGCCTTCCCCCGTGAAAGGCAGAAACGCGTTCAGGGCGAAGTAGTCGCCTTGCTTGACGCTGCCAAGCAGCGCCCGCAACGCTTCGCGCACATCGGCGCATTCCGCAAAGCACGGAGCCAGCCGCACTTCGATTTCGCCAAGGCGCACATCGCCAATGCTGTCTTGCGTGAAGTTCGGCTGCGGCTGCCCGTCGCGCAGAATATCGAGCACGGCGGCCTTCGCAGACGCCACGTCGGGCTGGTCGAACGGGCACACCTTCATAAGGTAGCCGCACATGGCCACGGCGTATTCCCACATGACGAAATGCTCGGCGAGCTCTTCCACCGTGTCGATGCGAAAGTTCACGCGCGGGATGGCGGGGTCGATGTAGGCCAAGCTCAACTCGAAGTTCTTGCGCTCGTCCCACAGATCGGTCTTCGTTTGGTACACAACGGCCACGCGATCGCCCGGGTCGCGACCCAACAGCAGCGAATCGACCTCGATATTCGGCAGAATGCCCTTGCCGTCTTTGCCCAGGCTTTCCGCAACCAGCTGCTCTATCCAAAGCCCCAGCACACGGCCGCGCTTAGGCGTGAGGAACGCGAACTTGTCGCGTCCGCTCCGGTAGTTGTCGAAGAGGAACGCCGCCAGGCACACGGCAGGGTTGTCGATGGAATCTTCGCTGCACTGACGCTCGGCCTCCACCGCATGAGCCATGAACGCGTCCACATCAATGCCCGCAAGCGCCGCCGGCAAAAGCCCGAACACCGAAAGCGCCGAGAAGCGCCCGCCCACACAGGGCTCTCCGTGAAAGATTGCCGTCCAGCCCTCTTCGCGCGCCTGCTGTTCCAGCTTGGAACCCGGGTCGGTTATCGTCACCACATGCTTCGCCGCTTCCTTAAGCGGCATGGTTTCCAGAAACGCGTCGCGCAAGGCGGAAAGCAGCAGCCGTGGTTCGATGGTGGAGCCGCTTTTCGACGACACCACCACCAACGTGCGTTCAAGGTCGGCGCCGGCCAGAAACTCGCGCATGCGCACCGGGGAATCGGAATCGAGCGTTTTGAACGACACGCGGTTGCGGTCTTCCTTGTTGTACTTGGTGATGGTCATAGGCGCTTGGGTGGAGCCGCCCTGCCCCACCAGCACCACGGTCTCGACGCCGCCGGCCACTGCTTTGTCGGCGAACTCCTTGATTTTTTCCAGTGGATACGGCGGGTTCGTGGCAAGATCGACCCACCCCATGTATTTCCCCGCGCATTCTCGCGCTTCGTCGCTGAAATCGTACAGACTCACGTCCTTCGCGCGCAATCTGCTGGCCACGCACTCTTTCACAAGCGTCTTCGCAGACGGGTATAGCTTCTCCAAGTCACCGCTTATCATGCAGCCCTTCTTTCGAACGGTATTCGTCACCCGCCGCCGCGCAGCGGAAACCTCGCCGCCCGCCTCCGCATAACGCAGGGCAATCGTGCATCTCGCGAAGCGCAACCCGCACTCCCCAACGCGGCGAACGACACCGTGCAACACCGGCACGCAAACATCGGCGCAATTCCCCCGCGCAACGTCGGTGCGCAAACATCGGTACAACATCGGCGCAATTCCCTACATTATAGCGAACGCAGGGGGAAAAGGCTCCCTTCTCCTTCCGGCTATGGTGGAGTTGTGAACGCAAGCGTACCGCACACGAAGTTTCGGTTACATTTGCAATCAACCACCGGGATGGGAAAAGTCGGGAACTTCAAAAGTTTGCAGCTGGAGAGTTTTAATATGGTACCATTGCCGAAAGGTACCGCCATTGAATGAGTAGCAGCCCTGGCTGGCACTAGAGTCGACAGAACGCGGTGCCAAAGGAAGCTACTACTCGCCATTGAAGATCAATATTGCTGGGGGAACGCATGATCAGTTTGACTCAACTGCGCGAGTTTGTAACGTTTGCAAGATATCTCAATATTTCGAAAGCGGCGGACGTGCTGTTCATCAGCCAATCGAACCTGAGCAAGCACCTCAAGCAGCTCGACGGCGACCTAGGGTTCAATTTGACCTGCAAGAAGGGCAACCGTATCTATCTCACCGACGAAGGATCCCATTTCCTGAGCGGCATACAGTCGGTACTTTCCGACTACGATCAACTTGTGGGCGAATGCAAGCTTATCCAGAACAATGAGTTCGTAAAGCTGACTTTGCAAGATCCGCCGTTTTCCGACCGCGCCTGCGCAGCCTTCTACGAACTCGTTAACAGCATCCGTCGCGAGTCAAGAACCGTCAGCATCGATTTCGCGCATGAAAAGTTCAAGGATCGCCAAGCATTGCTTATGGACGACGAGATGCACTTGTTGCTGGAATATCATTGCGGAGATCTTGGGGCAATAGTGGAAAGCTATGCAAGGAAAGGCATTCTGGCAGTTTGCTGCTAGAGTCTTCGTAGACACGGAAGCCCGGATTTCCGTCTTTGGAAGCGCCAATTTCTTTCTTGCGAACTCGAAAAGTGCGTCGCTGCTATCGTAATTCCCTTGAAAAAGTGCGTCGAAAGTGGAATAATTCCCTTGAAAAAGTGCATTGGAAGTGAGTGAGGGGACTGTATGTACGAGCGCAAGATAATGGACACGTTGGTTCAGTGGAAGATAAGCGGCACTTGCAACAGAAAAGCTTTGGTGATTAAAGGACTTCGCCAGATAGGCAAAACGTTTATCGTGCAAGAATTCGCCCGTCGCTACTACGATAATTCGATATACATAAATTTCAAGAACAACGAATCGGCAAAGGCGGTATTCGAGGGAGATCTGGTTGTTGACCGCATAGCCATAGACCTTTCAGCCGTTATGCCCGAAACGCAGTTTGTTGCAAACGATACGCTGATAATATTCGATGAAGTTCAGGAGTGCGCAAATGCTCGAGCAAGCATAAAGGCTTTCATTGAAGACGGGCGCTACCACGTGGTTTGCACCGGCTCTCTTTTAGGCATTAAGGGATACAACCGCAAGCAAGGCAAAGGCGTTCCTACGGGGTTTGAACGCATCGTGTATATGCACTCAATGGATTTCGAAGAGTTCCTATGGGCAAAGGGGGTCAACGCCCAAGTGATTGACCACCTGAAATCCTGCTATCTGGAACGCGAGCCCGTTCGTGAAGCTGTCCACCGAAGCATTATGCGTTACTTTCGAGAATATATCTGCGTGGGAGGATTGCCCGCTGTAGTGCGCGAATTCCTGAAAACCAACAACATGGGCGCGGTGCGGCAAGAACAATTGGATATTATCGAGGAGTATCGCGACGACTTCGGCAAACACTTGGACGAAAATGAGCGCGAAGCCACCGACTTAACGCTGCTCGCTCGCGTCAATCGCGTGTTCGACTCCATCCCGATGCAGCTGGCAAAGGAAAACAAGAAATTCCAGTACTCGAAGCTAGAGAAAAAAGGCAGGTCGGAAACCTACCAGGCCGCAATCCAGTGGCTTTGCGATGCCGGCCTCGTTGTTCGCTGCCACAACCTCGAGTTACCCCAACTGCCCCTCGAGGGCAACGCGATAGAGGGTATATTCAAGCTTTATTTTCAAGACTCCGGCCTATTTGTGGCCATGTTGGAAGAGGGCAGTGCGGGAGACATCCTCATGGGAAACCTTGGCTCGTACAAGGGCGCGATATACGAAAATATCGTCGCCGATGCCTTCTCGAAAAACGGACGTCCTTTGTACTATTTTCACAAAGATAGCGGGCTGGAAATAGACTTTGTTACACGGCTGAACAGGCAAGCGACGTTAATTGAAGTGAAATCGACTACCGGTCGCACGAAGTCGGCCGACACGGTTATGGGAAACCCCGAACGTTACGGCGCAACCGCCTGCATAAAGCTGGGAAACTACAATGTGGGAAACTCCGGCGAAAAACTAACGCTGCCGTACTATATGGCATTTTTGCTAGAATAGCCATTCAGCGCCGCTGTTCAGAGCCTAATCATGTGTCGAATATCGGCACATGCGCCCTGCAGCACAACCAAAGGTGAGACGCAACACATGATGGGCGGTGCGGTCAAGAGCTGACCTCACCGCCAACAAGATAATAAAAGCCCAAACGATGCGATAGCCCGCCAAAGGCAATCACCATAATGAAACAGAAGTCGCTCGATCGCGTCGAAAATAATTAAACAGCCGTTTGGGGTCTTCTGATATTCCATCCGCACTCCCGCTTCATCGCAAAGCGGGAGTCTCGTTCGCAGATCTTCCACTGCGCACGAGGCCGTCTACGCCGGAAAGGATAGCGGTTGTGGTGACGGC
>JAEYEL010000027.1 GCA_023403475.1 Actinomycetes bacterium | reverse complement strand
ACAAGCTCGGGATCGAGTTCCGAAACTTCGGAGTGTTCGACCACCTGGGCGTCGTAGTGCGGCTGTTGGCGTTCCTCGGTCAGGCGGTCGACCTCGTAGCGGGAAAGCCTCCTGTCGCCTTCCCCCGTCCTGAAGAAGGATCCGTCATATGGGCCGCGCGCCTTGACGTAGCAGGGCTTCTGGAACGGCTCCGTCTCCGGAACCGAGGCGACGACGACCAGGGATCCCTCGAATTCCTTGATGCGCACATCGGCGCGCACGGGCGGCTCCATCTTGTCCGAGCACGCTTGGGAAAGCGCCTCCGAGATCCTTTTCGCGTCGAATCCCTCCGCCGGGACAAAGCCGTCCTTTTCCGAGAGGCCGCATACGATGGTGCCGCCCGAGCGGTTCGCAAAAGCCGATATTGTTTCGACAACGTCTTTGGGCAGACCCATTGCCGCCGTCTTTATTTCCACATCGACCATGTCGCTGTCGATTCGTCTGGCGAGGTCAACGAACTCGGCGATGTCGAATCGTCTGACACTCATGAGAACCTCCTGCCTTCCCGATAATTTCTGTTTTCATTATATCTTATTCTCGTCATAAACTCATCAATAATTGTTTCATTGACCTTTATTCAATTCAATGATTAGATTAACGTGACTTGAATGCAATTCGTTTGACGAGATTAAAATCAACAGACCTCTCGACCGTCCCCGTACGACCCTTGCTGCAGCACGCGCTTCCTGTATCTCGAAACGCGCCCGCCTGGCTTGTCGACCCTGCCCGGCAGGAAGCGAACAAGCGTTAGTTTTCTTTCTACGAGGAACAGGAAATGGCCGAACGCCAAGCTCGGGCATGCCGCTGTCACAGCAGTCGCCTATCGCGGTGATCACCGATGAGACGAGGGCACATGTCTGCAGGCTTAGCACAGCAAGTCTCGCAGGCACCCGTTTCCGTCTTCGAAATTGACCCCTCGACGCGGCAAGCGTATTCGGGTATACTGCTTATTTGCGCCCGAGTGGCGGAATGGCAGACGCGGCGGTCTCAAAAACCGTTGTCTAACGACGTGCGAGTTCGACTCTCGCCTCGGGCACCATCCGCAAAGCAAGAGCCCCCTGTTTCCGCGAACTGCAGCAGGGGACTCTTTTGCAAAGAGCTCTTTTCTTCCGAAAGCACGCTTCTGAAAACCTTACAGCGCGAAGTCCTTTTCGCCGTTGAACACGGCCAGCGCATCCTCGACCGAGTAGTCGGCCAACGTGATGGCGCTAATGGCCTTGGTCAGGCGCACGGCTTCGTCAAGCGAGCGCTGGTGGATGTTGCGACCCGTTGCGTTGCCGCAGGCGCCACCGATGTGAATCTGGTCGTGCAGCTGCGTGAGAAACGTGGGGGCGTCCACCGTAGAGCCGCCGGCGCACACCAAGCCCGTGCGGCCAGCTGCCATGGATGCAATCTTCAACGCCTCGGCGGGAGTACGCGTGTCTTCGCCTTCCGGCTTCGGCGGGTTCACCTTCACGAAGTCGGCCCCAAGGCACAGCGCCACGCCCGCAGCGCCAGCAATGAGGTCGGGGTCTTTCTCTGCGGAAACAGCCTTGCCACGCGGATATATCCACAGTACCACCAAAAGGCCGTTCGCATGCGCCTGAGCGATAAGCTGGCCGGCTTCCGCCATCATGGTCGATTCGTATTCGCTGCCAAGATAGATGGTGTAGCCCAAGCCGACGATGTTCACGCCCGCTTCGCGCATGGCCAGCACGGCATCCAAGTCGTACAACTGCGGCGAATAGGGGTCGTCTTGGCTCGTCTTGACGAGGTTCGTCTTGGAGTTCATCTTCACAAGATAGTTGATTTCCGGATAATCTGCGGCATATTGGGCAATGAGCCCACGCTGGCCGGCCAACACGCCAACAACCCCTTGGCGGCCAATTTGGAACAGGTGCTCCGGCTCGGCATCGGCGATGTCGATGTTTTCGCCGTAGAAGTCTTTGTTCAGATGCTCGATTTTCTGGTCGCACGCAAACAGCATGAGACGCCCCGTGCCGCGCGTTGCCTTCAAGTAGTTCTCGATGTACTCGTCACGCGATTCCGGCATCACGTCTGCAGGAACCTTCACCTGATCACGAGTAATGGTGGGCATGTTGATCCTCCTTAAAGAGATATGTCGCGAAACGCCCGCAACGCTTGCGCACGGGCGAAAGATGCATCTATTCTAGCGAAAAAACGCCACCCCTTCTTCCCTTCCACAGGAAAACCCCTGAAAGGGTGCTGCACCCAGATGCTTATCTGCGCCCGGTGCGCCCATTACGCAATGCCGGCAAGCGCGAGATCCTGTTCCAGCTATGCTTCCGCTAGCAGCAGCGCCCTGTCCACCGCTTTCCTGTAGAAGTCGGACTTCGATTCCCCGCGCCTCTTCGCAACAGCCTCTACCGCCGCAATGCGAGACTTAGGCAGCCGGAACGAAACGGTTTCAAGATCCTCGTCATAAAGTTTCGGCCTTCCCATGGTTATTTCTCCGATACCACCCCAAGTTCCGGCCTCGTACTCTTCCGCCATGGCATCGAAGCGCTCGTCCGTGATAACCTCCCCGCTTCTGTCTTTGAACTCCATGCTCATCATCTTCCTATCCCGAATTCCTCGAAGGTTTTTTCGGATGGCGGCGTTGTTGCGTGGAATATGATCCATCTGCCCGCTTCATCCCTTGCGGCGACCATCTCTATGAGCCTTCCTTGCCGTCGAATCCGAGGGAAACGTATTCATCTGGGTTCTTGAGAATCCTAGGAGCCGACATCATGGCACCTTCCCATGCTGTTATCACATCTGCATCCTCGAGTTCGGGATGCCTAAGGTGCACTCTCCTGTGTGCTCTAACTCTCTACATCGATTCCCCCTTTTTCGCATTGCATAATTGTATTGCAAAAATAGAAAACCGTCAATATGAACGAGCACCACATATCTGCGGCAAACACCACCCTTATACAACCATCACTCAATTTGACGTGCTCTACATGAGCGATGCATCGTCAAGGGCGCAACCACGCACGAAAAAAACAGAGAATACAGCCTATTTTCGCAGTTCAAAGTATATTTTTGCAAAAGCAACCACAAAGGCTTTTTCGAAACCGCGCTAGAACCATTCCTTCTTGTTGAAAACGTATATCTGCTCGAATTCGGTTTGCGACTTGGTAAGGTAAATGATGCCCTCGATAATGGCGATGATGGCCATAACAACAGCGGCGGCTCCAAAAGTGATAAAGCTGGCCGCAACGGAAATGGCAAGCATTATGAAGCCGGCGGTGTTGTATCCCAAATAGAATTTGTGGATACCCAATGCCCCAAGGAAAATAGCGAGCAAGCCTGCTGCCACGTGATCTTTGGAATAGGCGACGGGCTGCGCGTAGGCAGGCTGCGCGTAGGGGGGCTGGCTGGGCTGCTGGTAGGTGTATGCCGGCTGCTGATAAGGGTGCGCCTGACCGAAAGGCTGATCAGCAGCTTGACCGGCAACCTGACCGGCAGCCTGATTGGGCGCCTGCCAGTACGACGACGGTTGAGCTGCCGTCTGCTGCTGATATGCCGGCTGGCCGGACTGATACGAAGCCGGCTGATAAGGGCGCGCATAGCTTGGCTGCTGATATCCTTGCGATGAAGCAGGCGACTGCGGCGAAGCGGACGGCTGCTGTTGCGGCTGCGGCTGAAACTTCGGCGAGACGCTCGGCTGCGCTTGCTGGCTGGATGCAGGCTCGCTCGACTGCGGCTGCGCTTGTTGACCAGGCTCAGATTGACCCGATTGCGGCGAACTTGCAGGCGAAGACTTCGCCTTTAGTTCGGCAACCCGCGCTTGCGCGGCCTCAAGCTCCTTTTCTGCTGCGGCTATCTCGTCTTCGATGCTTACTTTAACGTCGTTTTGACTCACATTCGACTCAGTAGTGGAATTCATGTTCAGCGACCTCTTTCAACTTTCAGCCCTTCCGAAGCTTTTCGTTTTCAACCCTTCCGAAACGGGCAGCTTTTCCGAAACGAACCCGAATTAGACAGCGTCTCCGAAACGGACACGATAGAACTTGAACAGCAATATAGTAGCTACCCTACCGCCGCCGAAGCGAAACCGTCACGGTTTCGTAAACGTAGCGCATATCGCGAACACAAGTCCGAAGATGAAGACGAGCACAAACCCGAACCCGACGAAGAGCACGACTAGATGAAGCGCACGACTAGATGAAGCGCACGAACCCGAAGGCGGGTGCGCAACGTCACTTCCGCGAATGACTTTCGAGCAGCTTCATAATGCGCTCACGGAACAAAACGCCCAGAATAGCGATGATCGCCGCTGCGCCGAAGATGATGGCACTTTCCGCGAAACGACCTTCAATGAGCTTGTCGGCCGCATACGTTGAAACGAGAACGCCCGGAATGCGCCCGATGTTGGAAAGGAGCAAAAACGTGCGCATATTCATATCGGTCAGGGGAACCAAATAGGTGAACACATCCTTCGGCATTGCAGGAATAAGGAACAGAACAAACACGATGATGTTGAGCTTGCCGGCATCCTCGAACTTCCGGAACTTATCAAGATACTTGGAGGGAACCATGTTCTGCACGAACGGTGCCCCCAGTTTATGCACTAGCACGAAAATGAACGCACTGGAAAGAACGCAGCCGAGCAGTATGAGCAGAGCGCCAACCCATGGGCCAAACAGCATACCTGCCGCAATTTGCACCACCTCGCCGGGAATAAACGCAACCACAATCTGGAGAAACTGCATTCCCAATAGAATGAGAAAGCCCACAGGCCCCGCGTTGCGCACTCGCTCGACAATAAGGTCAAGCCCGCCTTCTTCGAACAGAGCGTGCACATAGGGCCAAATGAGCAGGCACACCAAGATCATGAGCAGGAAAAACGCGATAAGCCCCGCGAACTTGAAAATGTCGCCCTTCTCCATTTCATGTCCACGAACGCTCACTTCCTCATGGGTCTTCTCGTGAGCCCTCTCCTTCACCGCCTCGAACGAGCCGGTAATCTGCTGGACATGCTTTCGCTTGTTCTCCCCGTCTGTCACATTTCACCTCATCATATGCAATACCAGCCGCAGCCGGCCATCCATTCTCCGCGCCTTGTCGTATACGAGCAAGCGAACGGACTTGTCCGAAATTCCGCCCGAATCGATCGTCTATTCGCCGTGCCGCGCCTTATTGTATTCTTCCTTGAACGACGCGAACATACCGCCCGCTTTCTTCTTCTGGATGCTCGTTTTCTTGCCGCTTTCGGCGCGGGGCTTTTCTCCGCGCGCCTTGTCGTATTCGTCCTTGAAGTCGGAAAACATGGTTTTCGCCTTGCCAATCTGCTTGCCGGTGGCATACGCTCCCTTGTTGATGGCAGCGCCGGTAACCTCGGCAGCTTCGTTCACCTTGGGCTTCACTTTGTCCGCAGCTGTATGGACCTTGTCCATGGCGACCGCCGTTGCCTTGCCGGCCTGTTCGGCCAAGCCGCCTTCGGCGGCAACGTCTTCCGCCTCTTTTGCAACCAGAATGGCACCGAGTTCCGCCTCGCTGTTTGCCTCATCGTTCGCCTTGCCACCTGCTTCGGCCGACTGCGAAAGCTTGGTTCCCATACCGCGCCGAAACCCCATGATAAGCGATGCCGGAATGGTCCGTTTCCCCAAAAGAGCGTTCGATGTCGCCCCCGCGCTCGTCTCAAGCGACTCGACAGCGCCCGTCACGAAGCTGAACGAAACCGATCCGACCATTCCGAGCACGTCGCCCTCTTGCGTCATAACCGGCATGCCCACCCAGAGCACGCAGTCATCCCAGTTCACACCTAAGTGTTTGCAAGCACCGCGATCAGTTGCCTCGGCATCGTCGTGTACGACGATGCGCCCGTCTTCGAAATCGTAGCCGTCGATGGATACGAACATGTCCTTCCGTCGAAACATCCATAGAAGGTCGGGACGCTTGACGATGAATCCCACGCAGCGCTTCTCTTTGGGGTGAAACACGCACGAGCGCACCTTGCCGATGCGCTTCGTTGCTTTCTTGCCACCCACGACACGCGTGCCCGCAAGCTCGCTGGTGCTGATGA
>JAEYEL010000204.1 GCA_023403475.1 Actinomycetes bacterium | reverse complement strand
TCCTATGCCCGTGACCACCGGCACGGGGCATGCCGCAACCGCGCGCGCAAGCGCCTCGTCGTTAAAGGGCATAAGGTCTTCGAAGGAACCGCCGCCGCGCACGACCAGAACCACCTCGGCACCGGCGGAAACCACGGTTCGCATGCCGTCGATGATGCCGGCGGGAGCCTGCGTCCCCTCGACCGGCACGCCCGCCAGAAGCACGCGCGCCAAGGGGAAGCGGCGGCGCAACGTGCGCAGAACATCGTGCACGGCAGCACCGCGCGGAGACGTTACCAGACCGATCTTTTCAGGATAGAGCGGCAGCGGACGCTTGCGCGCAGCGCTCATAAGGCCTTCGGCTTCGAGCTTCCTGGCAAGGTTTGCCACCTGCAGGCGCAAGTTTCCCTCCCCCGCAAGCGAAACCGACGACACGTCGAAGTTCATGCGCCCTTTCGCGGCGTACAAAGTAAAGCGTCCCGTAAGCTCGACCAGCGCGCCTACGCTCAACTGCACGCCGCATGCGTTGTAGCGGTTGTTCCACATCATGCACGGCAAGGCGGCGCTCTTGTCCTTCACCGTGAAGTAGACCGCTTTGTAGCCGGGCTTGTTGGAAAGCTCGGACACCTCGCCCACGATGCGCACCGTCACACCCTCGAGCGCGCCTTTCGCGAGCGCCATGGCGGCGGAAACGGAAAGCGCACCACCTGTGCCGGCAACCCCCGAAGAGGAAGCAGAGGAGGCAGACGAGCAAAGCGAGGCGTACACGGTTTCAGAGCGCGGCCTACCCGACGCGCTTGCCGAGGCAACAGAGTGCACAGCGCCGCCATGTCCCGTCGATGCGGCACGCGCTCGTTCCAAAGCCGCCGTCACGTCGGCGTGCCCGCTGCCGCTTTCCCAACTCATGAATCGCCCGCCGTCTGCTAGTCGCGCTGCTGACCGAGCAACCACAGAAGCTGCAAGATGGATGTCAGAGCGGCGGCCACATAGGTGAGTGCGCACGCGCGCAGCACCGAGTACGAACCGGCCTGTTCCGATTGGGGCAGGCCGATGGTGTTCATGTAGGTCATAGCGCGCGACGAGGCGTTGAACTCCACCGGCAGCGTGACCACCTGGAACAGCACCACCACGGCGTACAACACGATGGCGAGCATCTGTAAGCCGGCAAGCTGCATGAATATGCCTATCATGAGCAGGAAAATCCAGGCGTTCGACGCAAAGTTCACCGCAGGCACAAGCGCGCCGCGCACCTTCATGGGCGCATATCCCTCGGCGTACTGGTAGGCATGCCCCACCTCATGGCAGGCGGTAGCCGTAGCGGTGATGGTGCGCCCGTCGTAGGCTTCCGGCGAAAGCGTCACAGAATTCGAGCGCGGGTCGAAGAAATCCTGACCCGCACCTCCACGGCGCACCTCCACGTTGCGGATACCGTAAAACGCGAGCATGCGCCGCGCCGCTTCCGCGCCGGTCAGGCCGTTCGATATTCCCACACGTGAATATTTTTTGAGCTGCGAATTCACGTACCCAGAAGCACCAAGGCCTATGATCAACGTCACGGCAATAAGCAGAAAGTAGCCGGAACTCAGCATAAGCGAAACCATTCCTTTCGATTCGTTTCCGCAACCGCCTTACGGTCGCCCTATCGCAACCGCCTTACGGTTGCCCTCTTTTTTCGCATATCAGTATACGCGAGAGAGAGCACCGTCTCAGAATCGTTGGCGAATCATTGGAAAAAACCAATTGCCGCCCTATTGTCCTATTGTCCTATTGTCCTATTGTCCTATTGTCCCTATTGTCCTATTGCCGCTCTATTTTCAGCTCGCCGCCGCTCAATCGGAGCGCTATTTTGCCGGAAAGAAGATCAAGCAGTTCTTCTCCCACAAGCGCACGACGCCACCCGTGCAGCAAATCGACGCCTTCGGTATACCCTCGCGCCATGCGCGCCAGATCGTCGTGACTCGCAAGCGTCTGAAAGGCTACGCCGTTCTGCTTGGCTCTCAGGCGCACGAGCGCGCACATGAGGTCGAGCTGGGCATCGACGTTCGGTTCGTTTCTGCCCTTGTCCAGTTCAGGCCACGTTTCAGCGGGCGCGTCGAGGCCGGTTGCCATAAGCGCCACCACGCGCCGGGCGTCGCGCGTCGTCAAACGCTCGCGTATGCCGCGCACCATAAACAGCTCGTCTATCGTGCGCGCTTCGCGCTTGCACGCCTCCACTATCTGCTCGTCGGTTACCACCCATTTGCGCGGCATGTCGCGCTTCTGCGCCTCCTGCTCGCGCCATGCGGCGAACTCGCGCGCTGCGGAAAGCTGCTGCGGGGTAAGCTGGGAAGCGCGCTTCAGCTTGCGAAAGCGCTCGCGAGCCTGCACGTCGTAACGGGAAGGTGAAGTAAGCTCCTCGAAATCGTGCTTAAGCCACGAAAGGCGCCCTTTCTTCGCCAACGCTTCACTCATAACCCGGTACAGACGCGGAAGGTACACCACGTCGTCTGCCGCATATTCCATCTGCGAAACGGACAGCGGGCGCTTTGACCAGTCGGTGAACGAATCGGTCTTCTTGAGCGCGACCCCGCATTCCGAATGCACGAGCGCGGCGTAGCCTATCTGTTGCGTGTGCCCGAGCAACGCCGCCGCAATCTGCGTATCGAAGACAGGATGCGGAAGAACCCCTATCTCGCGCAAGATTATCTCAAGGTCTTGTCGCCCCGCATGGAAAAGCTTCATGACGCCAGCATCGGTAAGAAGCTTCGCAAGCACCTTCAGGTCGCGCACCGCGAACGGATCCACTATGGCCACTTCATCGTCGGTTGCAAGCTGCAGCAGGCACAGCTTCGCGTAGTAGGTTTTCTCGCGAAGGAATTCCGTATCGATGGCCAGCACCGATGACGACCGTGCCCTTTCGACGAACGCTTCGAGGTTCTCTTGGTTTGCTATGTACACCAGATTGTCCTTCATATCGGCATGCGCAATGTTGTACTATGCATAATAGCAAGAGAAAGGACTTTTGTGAAACTTCTCATCATAAACAATCTTGTCTCCGGCTACGGCGAAGGCGCCATCTACGACTTCATCCGCTCGTTCGTGCGCGACTCCGACGAGGTGTGCATCCGCTCGACCGACGGAACCACCGACCTGCGCACCATGCTCGATGATGCCCCCGGCTTCGACGCCGTGGTGGCAAGCGGCGGCGACGGCACGGTGGCCACGGTAAGCTACCTTCTGGCGAACACAGGCATACCCGTGCTTCCCTTCCCCGCAGGAACGGCCAACCTGCTCGCTTTGAACCTAGCGTCCCCCAACGAACCGCACGCGCTTGCCAAGATGCTGCGTGCGGGAAGGACGCTCGATTTCGATTTGGGCGAAATCGAGGTGGGCGGAAAGCGTTTCGGTTTCGGCATCATGGCGGGCGCAGGCTACGACGCGGCCATCATGCACGGTGCCGAACCGGCGAAGCGCCTGCTCGGCCCCATGGCTTACTTCTCGGCCGCCATTTCAAACCCCCTTCCGCAAACCGCCAAGCTCACCATAGACCTAGATGGAAAGACCGTGGAGAGCGAGGGGCTAGGCATCCTCATCGTCAACTTCGCAAAGATTCAGTTCGATATATCGGTCACGCACGAAAACCAGCCGCGCGACGGCCTTTTGGACGTGGTCGTCTTGCATGCGGAAAACGCCTTCGGGCTCATTCCCGCCGTGTTGGCGGGCTTGCTCGATCGCACGGGAGATTTCCCCGACCGCACCGATTCCTTGGAAATACACCACGCGCGCAGCGTGCACGTGGTGGCAGACCCGCCTATGGAAGTCCAATACGACGGCGAGGCCACGCGCATCATGACCCCTTTTTCGGCGCGCATCATGCCGAAGGCCGCACGCTTCGTCGTATCCGAAGAATGCGAGGAGATTTTCGGCGCGAAGGCGTAGGGCATGCCCCGCGCCGCCTCCCACATGCATCAGCCAAAAGGCGAACCGCCCTTTGGCGCTTCGAGCTTGCGAGCGTTCGCTTCCTCTATCTGCTTTTTACGGAACGAACAGCGGAAACAGCCTGTGCAGCGTCTGCACAGACACCCTCTCGCGTCGCGCTCGCTTTGGGTTCGTGCACGCATGCCCTTGCCCGTAACGTCGTTTTCATAGGTTTGATTCATCTTCTTTTCCATCGGCGGTACCTATCCTTTTATTCAAAATCCTCCGTCAGTGCGCGAGCAATCGGAAACGGTCGGAAGCAGCCGTCGAAAATCCGTTGCAAGAAAGTAGGCGTAAATGGTGTAAACCACCCGTTCTCACCTCTTTTCAGACACCTATCTGCTAGAATACGCTCTGTTTCGACGCTGTGACTAAACGAACTTCTGGCACAGTCTTGCAAAAAACGCGGTTCGCACAGCACGCTTGCACTTGAAACCATAAGCTTCCGAAGGGGATTCAATGTCGCGTTTCGACATCGCTTGCTTACGTGCAGTGCAGAATGCGAGCCACGTTCATCGAGAAAGCGAAGGGGCGCGCATGACGGCAGAACGAAGGAAGTACAAGATCGGCAAGATCTCGGAGCTTATGGGGATGACCTCCGAAGCACTTCGCTACTACGAGCATGAGGGCATCATTTCTCCCGATAAGTCCCCCGTTTCAGGCTACCGTCTCTACGATGCGTGGGATGTGCACATGCTCATACGGGCGCGAGCGTACCGCCGTTACGGGTTCACGCTCGCCGAAACCGTCAAAGCGTTCGATTCCCTCAACACCAACGAGATAGCAAGCCTCATGGAGCAGAAGAAAGAGGATCTCATAAACAATATCCGCGAGGAAAAGCGCCTGCTCGAGCAAATGAAATGGGATCTTTACCGCATGAAGGACGCCATGAACAACATCGGCAAGTTCCGCATAGAGTACAGCCCTTCCATGCACATCATCGAAACCCAGAACAGCTACGATATCATGGATGATCGCGTCGATCTCTACCGCACATGGATAGAGCTCGTTCCCTTCGCCACTTCGGGCGGGCTCTTCGAAACCATGGACGGAAAAAGCCGCTTGCGCTACGGGCTGATCGTGCATGATTCCAACATAGGCGGTCTCGACGAATCGCTGCTTGAGGGAACCATCCATATCCCGTCTCAAAAGTGCTTGGTCACGTTTTTCCATTCGGGTTCCCAACGGGAGCTTTGCATCGACATGTTCCAGCCCGCCCTTGAGTTTCTCGAAGAGAAGAACCTGAGGCTTTCCGGCGATCCATTCGCGAGCGCAGTGCTCATGACGCGCTCGAACGACGGGGCTTTCCACAGCATGTACCAAGGATGGGTTCCCTTCGAGGGCGACTGTGAATACTGCGCCCCCCCCCGTGCGAATAGTATAGCCTGACGGCGGTGCCCCTTCAACCGAACAGATCAAAGGGGTGCCGCCGTAGCCTCATCCCGATTGGCGGCAATGCACCCTAGCCCCAGCGGTACTCGATGCCCATGGTTCCCTGCGGGTACTCCCATTTCTTCAAAATGGTTTTCCCGCAGATGAGGCGGCATGTTCCGCATTCGAGACAGCCAGCGTAATCGAAAAGCATCTCGCCGTTCTCACCGTATTTGTACAATGCCGCAGGGCATGCCAGAACCAGCTTGCCGAACTCCTCCTTCGAGGGGTTTTCCACTAGTTCAATATGCGCATTGCTCTCGTCCACGTAGAACTTGTCGGAAGAAAGCTTCGAGTCGACGTTGACCGTGATCATAGCGACTTCACCATCCCCATCATTTCCTTGGCAACAGTCATAAGACCGATCTCCTTTACAGGGCGCATAAGCTTCTTCTTGATAGGCTCGACCGGCGTTCCGTCCACAACGAACATGGCGAGCATCATGTCGCGCACCATTTCGGGATACCCTTTGAACAGATGCTTTGTCGATTCCATGGTGTGCGGAAACCTCTGAAACTGCTTGAGATCTTTCAGAACGAAGCTGTTCTCGAGCAATGTTTGGTAGGATGCAAGACCAGCGGCACTTACATCGCCCGCATCCACTGCGGAAACGGCAGCTTGGGCGGCCATTTCACCGGAAGCGATGGCGAAGTCGATTCCGCGCACAGAATAGCCCAGGTTTATGCAGAGCATGGCCGCGTCGCCCGTAACGAGGACGCCGTCGCCGATGAGCTTCGGAATCATATGGTAGCCGCCTTCGGGAACCAAATGCCCCGAATACTCGATCATCTTGCCGCCTTTGAGCAGCGGACGAACGGCATCGTGGCTCTTGAAGTCTTCGAGCATCTGATAGACCGGGGTTTCCGCCGTGATAAGGTCGGAAAGCGTGGCAACCAAGCCGATCGAAACGGAGTTCTTGTTGGTATACAAAAAGCCGCCGCCAACGTGTCCGTGCGTGGAATCGCCAGCGAACAGCCACGATGCACCCTCGCCCGGGTTGCACTGGAACCTGTCTTCTATAACTTCCGCAGGAAGCTCTATGACCTCTTTGGCGCCAACCGCCATTTGCACGAGCTGCGGCTCGGTCGCCATGCCAATTTTCTGAGCGAGCAGCGAGTTGCATCCGTCGGCCAGAATGGTCACGCGTGCCTCAAGCTCGTCCTCGCCGGCAACAACGCCGCACACCTTGCCGTCGCGCACGATGAGATCGTCCACGCGGATACCGTAGATAAAATCGGCTCCTGCGTTTTCCGCCTGTTCTGCCAGCCACGGATTGAATTGGGCATGCAGCACGCTGTAAGCATCCTTGCCCTCAACGCCCAAGCCTTTGCCGGTAAAATCGATCGTGAAGTTCGCATCGGGCGCCATGAACGAGATCTTCTCGTGCGTGATCTTACGTTCGAGCGGTGCGCTCTTCTCGAAATCGGGAAACACCTTCTTGAGCGAATGCGTGTATACGCGCCCGCCCGTCATATTCTTCGCGCCTGCGAAGTTGCCACGCTCTACAACGAGCACCGATTTACCAGCCTTCGCAAGCGTGTACGCAGCAACGCACCCTGCGCTGCCCGCGCCCACGACAACTGCGTCAAAGGCATCTTCTTCGGACATGTGGCCGCTCCTCTCTTTGCCGATTGTGTGCCGTTTTACAGGGGCGCCCGCAAAAGCGGGCGCCTTTTCGCGCAGAAAAGCTTCTCCGCTTACGCCAGCTTCGCATTGATGACGGGAAGAACCGCGTTGAGATCGCCCACCAAGCCGTAATCAATCTGGTTGAAGATGGGGGCGTTTTTATCCTTGTTAATGGCGAACGCCACCTTGGCGCTGTTGACACCTACCATGTGCTGCATCTGACCGGAAACACCGATGCCCACGTAGATCTCGGGAGAAAGCATGAGGCCGGAAATGCCGATGTACGCTTCGCGAGGCATCCAGTCCTCGGCCTCGGTAAGCGGGCGTGTGCAGCCCAGCTCGCCTCCGATGGCAGCCGCGAAGTCGCGTGCCATCTGCAGGTCTTCCTCGGCGGCAAAGCCACGACCGGCAGCGACGATGCGTTTGGCGGCAGCCAAGTTCACATCGGATGCGGGCAAAGCCTCGCGCGATACGAGCACAGGACCCTCTTCGGTTGCAAACGGCACGTCCTCCATAACATCGGTGCCGGAAGCCGAAGCATCGCCGAAAGGAGCAGCGCCGCAGGTAAAGATAGCGGTATCGGCGAGGCTCTTTTGGTTTCGTGCCGCCACGCCGCCGAAATACAGGCTTTTCGCCATCACGCCGTCGAAAGCGTTGACATCGCAAATGACGCTCGTCTTGTGAGCAGCCGCCAGCTTTCCAGCGATAACCTTCATGCGGCGAGTGGGCTCGACAAGCACCACATCGGCGCCTTTTTCGGCCACAAGCGCTATAACAGTAGCAGCCGCCGACTCGACCATGGCGTTGGCGGGAACGTCGATGCGATACACCACGTCGGCGATACCCGCAACAGCAGTGGCGTCGCTTAAGGAGACAAGCGCCACGTCGCCGCCGAACGTGCGGGCGCCTGCGCACAGATCGCGCGCGCCCTTTTCAGTTTCAGCTAGTACGAAAACCATGTCTGTCACCTTCCTACCTGATCGACTCGACGATGGCCGCAACGAATTTCTCAACGCCCTCGTCGTCGGACGCATCGAAGATCTCCTTCTTGCGCGGCATGGGTTCAGGAGCAAGCACGTCCGCCACCTCGATACCACACGAAACGTCAACGCCCAAGTCAGCCGCAGTGTACTTGGTAACGGGCTTCTTGCCGGCCGAAAGAATGTCCTTCATTCCGCAGATACGCGGAAGCGCAATATCGGGAACCACAGAAACGACGGCGGGAAGCGCCACTTCTACGATTTCCTTCTCCGACTCGAGCATGCGCTCGCACATCGCTTTGCCGCCCTCGACCGTAATCTTGCTCACGGCTGTAACAACCGGCACGCCCATCGCGCAGGCCAGTTGTACGTCCACCTGTTGAGCGTAGATATCGGCAGAGCCGTCGCCGCAGATGACCAGGTCGCATCCCTCAAGCTTGCCAGCCACGGCAGCAAGCACCCGGGCTGTGGCGTAAGCATCAAGGCCGGCGAACGCCTCGTCAGTGGCAGCTACGTACTCGTCCACGCCGCGTGCCAGAATATTCTTGGAAACCTTGCTCTCGACGGCGGATGCATCACCTGCCGTGATGGCAAAAAGCTTCGCCCCCTGTTCTTTAGACAGAACCGCGGCCGCCTCGATAGCGTTCAAGTCGTAGGTACTCACGCAAGGCTTCGCGTTCGAATAGTTCAACGTTCTATCCACATTGACCTGGATGTCTTGGTCATCGGAAACCACTTTGACTGCTACGGCAATATTCATGCGCAGTCCTCCTTACTCGTTTCTTCTTCTGCTTGCACGCCGTTAGTTGCGAGCGTACTTTTTGATGATCTGACGTCCGGCAATATGCACCATGATCTCGTCGGTGCCGCCGCCGAACTGAGATCCGCGAGCGTCGATCCACAGACGCCCCACGCACGACTCGGTGGTGTAGCCGATGCCGCCCATAATCTGCAGCGCTTCGGAGCACACCTCGGTGGCGGACATGGAAATGTAGCGTTTGGCCAATGCGCTGTCCAAACGAACCGACATGCCCTGGTCGAATTCCCACGCGGTCTTGAGGAGGAGATTCTCCATGTTCTGAACCTTTATCTCCATGTCGGTGAGCTTTTCCTGGATAAGCTGGAACTGCCCGATGGGCTTGCCGAATGCGATGCGCTCGCCAGCGTAGGCGGCAGCCTCTTCCAAAGCGGCCTTCGCCAGACCCAGACTGTGCGATGCGAGCATGATGCGCTCGAGCTCGAAGTTCTTCATGAGCTGGATAAAGCCGTTGCCCTTTTCGCCGAGCATGCAGCTTTCGGGGATGGTCACGTTGTCCAGATACATTTCGGAGAAGTTCGTGATCTGCTGGCCAATTTTGTGCAGAGGCGAAAGCTTCACGCCCTCGGTCTTAGTGGGAAACATCCACATGGACATGCTCTTGTTCTCACGGGCAGGATCTTCGTCCTTGGCAATGACGAGCGTGAACGGAGCGGTCTCGGCCAAGCTGACCATGGTCTTCACGCCGTTCAGGGTAACGGTGCCGTCGCCGTTCCAATGGGCGACCGTCTGCATGGACATGTTGTCGGAGCCGGCGCAGGGTTCGGAAAGAGCCAACGAAAAGCACTGTTCGCCGGTTTCCTCGTAATACTTCATGCCCTCCTTCATAAGTTCGGGCGTGCCGAACTCGGAAAGGTCGAACATTGCTAGGCTGTAAGACATGAACGGCATGGTAGCACGGGTGCAGCGCATGAGCTCGGTTACTACCAGAGCCATGGTCACGGCGTCGGAAGAGACTCCGCCGTACTCTTCGGGAATGAACATGTAGCCGAAACCAGCCTCCAAATAGGCCTTGCGCACATCTTCGTCTACGTAGCGCTGGGCATACCATTTTTGGATACGCTCTTCGGTGCACTCGCGCGCACAGAACTCGCGCAGGTTCTCCAACATAAGCTCTTGTTCGTCGGTGATGCTGAAATCTATCACGATTTCCTCCTTCAGCACGATTTGCGGAATGCCCTTTGGCATCCGGTACGGGGTGGGATGGGCCCCTCATTGCACATGCTAGTTCCTCAAGTTTCTTGAGAGTCAAGCGGCTTTTTCGCCTTTTTCAACCGCTTCGCTTTAAGCCGTCGTCGAAGGCGCCCGGCGCTTAAGAAGCTCCCTATCGGGTTTTCTGGCCTTGGTCTTGGGAATTTCGTCCACCATCTCCACGTATTTCGGCGCCTTGTAGGCCACCAAGTACTCTTTGCAGTAGGAAATGACGTCTTCCGGTTGAATTTCCGCGCCTTCTCGCGCGACGATGTACGATTTCGGACGCTCGCCCGAATGTTCGTCCGGCACACCGACCGTGCAAGCATCCAGAATATCGGGATGAGCAATGAGAAGCTCGTCTATCTCTTTGGGAAAAACATTGAAGCCGCTTACGACTATGGTGTCCTTCTTGCGATCCACCAAGTAGAAATAGCCGTCTTCATCCATGTATCCTATGTCGCCGCTGTAAAGCCAACCGCCCCTCAAAGCGACAGCGGTCTCTTTCGGATTATTCCAGTATTCGCGTATGATCTGAGGACCGCGGAAGATTATCTCGCCGCGCTCGCCTACGGGAAGGGCGCGCTCGCCCGTTTGCATGTCCACGATGAGCATATCGGTGTTGCTCATGGGAAGGCCGATGCTACCCATCTTCCCGCCGCTTCCCACGGGGTTGCAGGTAACGAAGCCGAAGCTTTCCGACATGCCGTAGCTTTCCACGAACGCAGCGCCCGTCTTACCCGAAAGGTTCAGAAGCGTTTCCCTCGAAATGAACGACCCGCCGAAAATAACGAGATCGAGGTCTTTGTACGGTGTATGCGCCAGCTCGTCTTCACCGCTCACGGAATGCAGAAGCGTCGGCAGCGTAGCCCATGCGTCGGGCTCATAAAGGCGCAGGGCTGTCATGATGTCGGGCGGTTTGTTGCCTGCGGCTATGGCGACGCAGCCACCGTTGATAAGCTGCCAGTTCACTCCGTAGTTGATGCCCATGATGTGCGTCATGGGCATGCATACCAGAAAGCATGGGTTCGTCGCCTTGAGAGCCGATGCGCACCAGTACGCCATCGATTCAAGTTCAAGCACCATGCGCCCGTGCGATTGGCAGCACCCCTTACTCACGCCCGTCGTTCCGCCGGTGAACAGCAGAATGGCGCCATCGTCGGGGTCGATTTCCACTTCGGGCTCCGTTTGGGCGCCCGATTCCACGAAGGTGTCGAAATCCGTCATGAGAAGAAGATCGAAGTCCTCGCCCGCTTCGGCATCGATCACCACCACAGCCTTCAAGGAGGGAAGCGCGCCCGCAGCGAGGTCGGGCATGATCTTGGGCAACGTCGCCTTCTCTATGAGAAGCGCCCTTGAGCAGACCCCCGCCACCGAATGCACTATTTCTCGTTCGGTGCAGCGTTGGTTATAGGCGGCCGCGATAAAGCCTGCCTTGTAGCACGCCATGAAGGCGCAGACCACCTCGGGGCGATTCGACACCACGATGCTCACGCGATCACCCTTCTCAAGCCCCGTCTGCAGAAGGGCGTTCCCCAGACGACATGCCACCGCGTCGGCCTCGCCGCGTGTGATGCAGGCGCCTTTGTAGTGGATAAGAGGAAGGCTGCTTCCGCCTTCTTCCGTTAAGGCCAGCATCGCTTCCTTTATGGTGCGGTGTTTCTGCGCGTAGGTGCGCTTCACTTCCCTATCGTAGGCATCGCGCCACAGAATATCGCGCGAAAGGGCCGCAGCGTTGAAATCGCTTCCGGAAATCAATTCAGCCACAATCTAGCGCCTCCCTTCGGAAACGGCGTCGAGCTGCTTTTCCTGCACGTCCGCACAGGCATTGTCGTCTTTCGCACACGAGCCGTTCGCCCAAGGCGAGCGCTTGCCCATGACCAAAGCCGTGAAGCCTATGGCGTACACGGCAAGCATAACGCCTAGCCCCACATAGAGCATGACGTAATAGCTGCCCGTGGCTCTTATGAGAGCACCCCAAATGGCCGAGCTGAAAGCCGAGCTTAACGTCGCCACGGTCGCCACGACCGAGAAGATGCGCCCATAGTCGCGGCTGCCGAAGATGCCGCGTGTCATAAGAGACGTGGTAACCGTGGTGCTGGCAAAGAACACGCCGAACAGAAATGCGCCGAGGTAAAGCGCCACCAAGCCAGACCCTCCGAACAGCGCCATGATGCCTATACCCAGAATGCCGCTTGTCACCGCCGTGACCACGCCGGCCTTCACGCTGATGTCGTTGATGTAGCCTAAGAGCAGCTTGCCCACAAGTTGACCGACCATGACAGCGGACGCTATGCTCGAAACCACGAGAACCGAATGCCCCAGCGTCGAAACGTAGGACGGCAGGTAGTAGTTGAGCGTAAGCCCCACATCGGCCACGCCGGCGTAAAGCGCAACCATGTACAACGCAGGAGTCCGCACAGCCTGCTTGAACGTGGCGCCTTCCAAAACGGGCGCATTGGCGGATGCTTCCGCATCGCTTGCCTTCTCGCCGAAACGAAGAAGTCCCTTTTCGTGAGGGGCGTTGCGTATGAGAAGAACTGCGCTCGGGAATCCGATGCAAGAGGAAATAAGCCCGAACACCAAGTATCCAGCACGCCATCCGTAGTTTTCTATCACGAAGCCGCCTATCGGGTTGAACACGATGGCGCCTATGCCGGTGAAGCACAGGGCGATGCCCACGAAAAAGCCGACGCGCTCCTTGAACCAGCGATCGATCATTGTGGGAACCATGAGATAGAGAAGAATGGAGTTGGCGGCACCTATGAAAGCGCCCGCCACGTAGAACTGCCACAGCTCGTTGAACGTCGACATGCTCAGAAGCCCTACCGAAACCGTGGCCACGCACACCGAAAGCACCACGCGTGCGTTAAAACGATCGAGGATCTTACCTCCGAACATCATGAAAACGGCCATGGCGGCGTACTGCACCGACATATAGGTGCCGAATGTTCCAGGGTCTATGCCCAGATCGTTTCCCGCCGGCGTATAGAATATGCCGGCCGTGTTGAACGAGAGCGTCACCGTGGAAAAGCAGATGGCGCATATGGCGAAGAGAACGAGAAAGCCATAGTGGACGCGGCTTTTTTTGGAATCGCTCATTTCACATCCTCACTAACGTCTGATTTCACCCAAGACAACCGCACATGCGCAGCCTGCCGCAACTCGTTCTCTCCCGCTCCCGATCCTTGCTTGGCAGACGGGCTCGCCCAACATGTGCGATTGCGAATTTGCAGAAAAAGGGCGCCCTATCAAGATTTTTTCTCTTGACGAGCGCCCCTTTCCTTACCTTAGAAAACCTTCACCAGTCAAAAAACCGATTACGAAACCCTCGCAAGACCCTTATGCGCGAGGAAGCTTCTTGCCAATGGCCATGGCCAAGAACGCGCACACAAGACTCACGGCCATAAGACCCATGTCGATGGCGAACGTGGCGAAGAAGTTACCGGTGAAGTCGTAGATGAAGCCCCAGATAGCGGAACCGAACGCAGCTAAGAAGGCACACACGGCTGTTACGTAGGAATAGATTTGCGAATAGTCACGGTTACCGAACACCTTGCGCACCAGCTGGGGCGTCGTGGTGGTGGCAGAAGCGAAGAACACGCCGAACAGCGCACCGCCCACGTAAACCAGCCATACGGAGATATTGGCACCGAAAAGCACGAGCAGAAGGCCGATGATGCCGGACGCGTCGCCGAAGATGACCGAACCGGGAACCGAAAGGTCGTTGGTGAAGCCCAAGACGATTTTGCCGACAAGGGATCCGAACATAACCACGGATGCCAAGGTGGCACCAACGATGGCGGCTTCCTCGACGGAACCGAAGATGGTGAGGGTCTTGATGTAGGTGGGCAGATAGAAGTTCATGGTAAGACCCAGGTTCACCAAGCCGCAGGCAATGGCGATAACGACCAGCGTGCCAGGGTGCTTGAGGGCGTCTTTGACGGTAACGCCTTCCACCGGAGCGGCAGCCTTCTCGGCATCGGCCTTTTCGGCAGCAGCGTCATAGCCGACCGGCTGCAGACCTTTGTCGCTCGGACGAGAGCGGACGAGCAGCGCACAGGGAATGCCGACGATGGCGGAAAGGCCGGCGTACATAAGATAAGCGGTAGAGTAGCCGCTCGACAAGATGATGGACGTGGCGACAGGACTCCACAGCATGCCGCCGATGCCGGTCATAGCCATGCCGACGCCGATGAGCAAACCGACGTTCTTCTTGAACCAACGACCGAAGATAACGGGTACGAGCAAATAGAGAACAACGGCGTTACCCAAGCCGAGCAGAACGCCAGCTACGTAGAAGCCGAAGATGACCGGCGTGAGCGCCATAATAAGAAAGGCGACCGCGATGCAGGCAACCGAAAACACCAGGATAACGCGGGAGTCTTTTGACTCGAAGAGCTTGCCCATGACAAGCAGGGCGAAAAACATGGTGATGTAGACGATAGACATGTACAGACCGACGGCGCCGGTTCCCACACCCATAGCCTCGGCTACCGAACTGTAGAACACGGAGGCCGCGTTGAACGTGAAGCAGCACGGCATGAACATGATGAGGCAGCTGCAGACCAGCACGACCCATCCATAGTGAAACCCAGATTTTGACTCTGCCATTATTACCCCTTACGTTATAATGAGCAAACAGACATTGCAATTGCAGACAAAGCCGCAAAGGAACCCATCCCTAAGTCGTTTTGCGGCGTTGTTCCTAAAAATGTCCCGCCAGCGGGTGCGCCCCTGTTTGAAGAGGGGGTCTCGGATACAGGAGCGCCCCTCGCTGAGCTAACGGGAAAGATGAAGATCGAAATCCTTGTTGATAACGCCCTTTTCGTAGAAATCGGCGATCTGGTCTTTGGTGTAGCCTAGCTCGCTCAAGATCTCCTCGTTGTTTTCGCCGAAGCTCGGGGCAGGGCGCCACACGCGAGCAGGGTGTTTTTTGAACTGCGGAACCGGCCCCACGGCGCGAAGCTTCGTGCCTTTGACCGTCTCCCACTCCTTGATGATGCCGCGAGCCTGCACATGCGGATTCGCTTCCACATCTGCCCAGCTATTCACCTTCGATACGGGAAGACCTGCGGCGAGCATCCGCTCTTCGGCCTCGTCGACCGTACGCTCGGAAAGCCAGTCCATAACAGCACGCTCGAACTCCTTGCCCGATTCGGTCTCGATGTTGTAGAGACCAACCTCCGCAGGAAACATCTCGCTGCCGTACTCCAAACCGAGTAGGCCGCAGACCTTCTTCAGAACGCTCGCGCCGCTGAAGCAGCAGTAGAGGATCTTGCCGTCCTTGCAAGGGAATCCGCCCCAGCCGGCAATCATTGACCTCTCGCCGGTCTTCGGGAACTCCTTGTGGAAGGTGAAATAGTCTACCGAGAAGATGGACGCACGCATCATAAGCTCGAACTGAGCCACGTCGATGCTTTCGCCCTCACCCGTCTGGTCAGCCTTGCGCACGGCCGCGAGCACGGCGACGCTCGTCCACAGCGCGGCAATGTAGTCGGCCACGTACGGGCCTACCGCGTAAGGAGGCGTCACGCCGTTGGTGTTTTCCCACATATACCCGGAAAACGCCTGCGCCGTAGCATCGAAGCCGCCACGCTTCACGTATTCAGGAAGACCCGTTTGGCCGTAACCGGAGATGTGGGCGATAACGAGCTTGGGGTTGACCTCCCAAAGCGTTTCGTCCGAAAGACCCAGACGGTCGAACTGCCCGCCTTTGGACGACTCCAGGAACACATCGGCGTCTTTGACGAGGTCGAGCACTATCTGCCTGCCCTCGGGCGACTTGAGCCTGATGCCCATAGCGCGTTGGTTGCGACGCTCGGACTCGGGTTGAATGTTGTGGAGAGTGCGGGTGTAATCAGGCGCATCTGCGTTCTCGATCCAAACGACGTCGGCACCGTATTCCGCGAAGATGGTCGGCCCTAAAGGGCCGGCAAGCGATGACGAGGCATGCACGACCTTCAACCCCGACAAGACTCCGAATTCCGGCAGCGCTTCATTGTGCCACATGCGTGCCCCTTTCTGATTCTTGCGTTTTCATCTGGCGACCAGACGACCTTGCCTTCTGGTTTTCAGACGCTCCATGTAAAGCCGACGTCAAGCTCTGTGAGAAAGATAAATCCAAAAGGCGCTTGAAGGTCAAGAGAAATTTTCACAAAAAATTAACGGAGGTCGGTTGGCTCTGATTGCGGGCGAAATGGGCGGCGTTTCGAATTGGGGCGAGTGGCTGTTTTGCGCAGTTCAAAGGTTTGTTTTTGCCGATTTCTCTGGAAATAGTTTTTTTCGCCACACTTTTTCGACCGTTCCCCGATATCGAATTTCAAAAGGGCTCGGCTGAAAACGAATTCCACGACGCGCCCGAACACGAGTGCAAAAGTCTCAAGCGGCTACAGAAAAGCAAAGGCACACGGAAAGGAAAGCGGCGGCGCTTTCAAGCGCCGCCGAGAACAGGTGGGATTGGTTTTGCAGTGCGGTTGCGTCAGGCCTTTTTGTTCGGCGCAACGTCCCCTACGCTCACTTCTTCCGGCGAAACGTCCTCTACGCTCACCTGTTCCGCGTCGAGTTCGATCGGTGCGGAAAAGGCCGCGCTCGCCTGGGCCGAGGAAGCCAGCAGTTCCCTGAACGAGGAAGCATCCTCGCCCGCCACGGGCATCATCACATAGACGTTGTTCCCGATGATGACGGGCGTGATGCGCTCCTGCGAGGCGGCAGGGGTGCCCGCAGACGCTTCTCCCGCCGCAGAAGCGGCCGCCTGCTCGCACTCAAGTTCCTCCATCATCTCCGCGCGGACGGCCTCAAGCTGCGTTTCGGTGTCTTCCGCCCAACGCCCTTTCCGCCAAGCGAGATAATTCTTGTTGTAGCGCATCTGCACAAGCTCCAAGACGATGCAGAACACCATGGCGAAATAGACCATGAGTTTTTCGAGCGGCATATGCACAAGCTCCATGCCGGTATGGAAGCCAGCACTGTCCATAACGAGCAGCACACCTATGGCCACGATGAACGTAAGCGCAAGCATCTTCATTTCCGGATGCCCGTTGATGAAGTTCGATATGGGGTCGATGAACGCCATCATAAGGAACACGGCGAACATGACCGCGATGATCATGACGATAAGATGGTCTGCCATGCCAACGGCCGTGATGACCGAATCGATGGAGAACACGATGTCCATGACCATGATGGTACCCACCGCCTGCGGAAGCGTTATCGTGTGCAAAGCCCTGTGCTCTTCGGAATGCTCGGCTTTGACCTCGGTGAGCGCAAGCGTTTCGCGAAGTTCCGAAACCCCCTTGTAGATAAGATAGGCGCCACCCGCAAGCAAGACGAGATCGCGAACGGAAAACCCGTGTGAGTAGGCGCCGAGATCGACGGTGAACAACGCCCCCGTCATATGCACAAGATACGACGCAAAGCAAAGGAACAGGATGCGCATGGCAAGCGCACCCGCAAGACCAAGTTTGCGGCCGATGTGCTGCTTTTCCTGCGGCAGACGATTGGTGGTGATGGAGATGAACACCAGGTTGTCCACGCCGAGCACTATCTCCAAGAAGATAAGCGTCACAAGGCTTATCCAGGCTTCCGGCGTCGCGAAAATAGTCAAATCCAACATTGCCTTTCCTCTTCCCTTTCTCGTCGTGTCGCGAAACCGAAAAAAGGCTTCCTCTCCCATCGCTTTCGCACAGCCCGGGGTGCGAGCACCGCACAAAAAAAGACTCATGGCGCGAAGCGTTTCTGTTCGCTTCGCGCCATGAGTCTCGCTGATTAAGGTACGCCAGGCGCTTGTGCGCCATGATGTTGAACGTACCGCACGCGTTCGTGCCAACTACTCCCCCATGGGCTGTTCGTATACTATCACAGCGAACGCGCACGGCAATGCTATAATGCCCGAAGCACAAAATCACCCCAAAGGGGGCGCAAGCGCAAACGGAAGCGCAAACACAGGCGCAAACCGCGCACGAGAGAAGGACTTCGCATGCAGTTCGCAAAGCACAACAAAGAATACATCGATGCCGGAGGGCCTGTGCGCTACCTTGACGGCACCTCGCTTTCCCGCCCCTTCGACATGCCCCGAAAAGCCCTTTTCGTTGCGGCTGCGTTCGTGATCGTCGCCGTCGTTATAGGCGGCATCATGCTGCACAACGTTTTAGATGCCGTGCTCAACGCGCCCGCACGCGAAGCCGAAAGCGTGCAGAAGAACCTCGCGCGCGACGTTTCCTACGATCTTCCCCCCCTTGCAACGCTCATGACGGAAGACAACGAAACCATCAAGCAGACGTTTTCCGATGCAGGCCTTACCATCTACGACAAGACGAATGTGGAAACGAACGGAGACGGGCTCGATCTCGTGAAGCTTCCTTCCGACGTAAGCGAGGCGGAAGCGGCGACCTACTATGCCCAAGGCATAGGCAAGCTTTCCGCCGTCGATGCTTCGCGTCTGCTCAAAGGCTCGTGGACGTTCAGCGTGAGCCGCAACGACTACACCGACATGCGCGTGAAGTTCGCCGATTTCTCGTCAGGCAGCGTTGATGCAGCCATACAGGCGGCCATCGTTGCGGAAGGGCTGGAAGATTCCACCTTGGGCGATGCGGGAACCGACGAGGCCGGCAACACGTTCCAATCGGGCACGATCGCCGTCGGCGACACGACCTACACCTGGCGCATTTCAGCCATAGCGCTCTCTTCGGTCTACAACATCTCGGGCTTGCCCGACACGGCGGTTTACGTGGGCATTCGCATGACGCCCTAAGCGTATTCTCTTCATTCGCAGAGAGCATCCAGTTTGCATTTGCACGGACGTTCGCATAACGCCGTAGCGGTTCCACCTATATCCGATACTAATTATTCTTAGTTGTCTATAGTAGAAAACCCTTGCTCACAGGCGGGGTTTTTCTTTTTCCCTCCCTCGTCTTTCCCGCTATACATCCCCACTTGCGAAGAGGCATCATGAAGATGCATTCAAAAGAGGGGGTCCCATGAAGGGTTCTATAGTCTTAGCCGGCATAGCAGCAGCCATCGTGGGCGGGGAAACCGCTTTCCGTGCCACCGTGCGCGCAGACGGTCTTCTGCATCCGCCGGGTGCGCAGTCTGACGCCGATTTCCTTGCACGCTGCATCAAGTGCGGCAAATGCATCGAGGCCTGCCCGTACCGATCTCTCCATGTTGCCGGATTCTTCGCCGGAGCGGCGGCGGGCACGCCCCGCATCGATGCCCGAGCCCACGCCTGCCGCCTCTGCGAGGACTTCCCCTGCGTGGCAGCGTGCCCCACCGACGCGCTGCGCAACGTGAAAACGCGACAGGACGTGCGCATGGGCGTAGCCGTCATCGACGAGGACCTGTGCATCGCATTTGCGGGAAATCGCTGCGAGGTGTGCTATCGCGCATGCCCCCTTATAGACGAGGCCATCACCATCGACTACCGTCTGCTCGAGGGGGATGTCAACCATGCGGTGTTCGCACCTTCGGTGAACGCCGAGAAGTGCGTGGGATGCGGCTTGTGCGTGGAGCGCTGCGTGGTGAGCGATCCTGCCGTGGCCATACGCATCGCCGCAGGCGAGGAAGCTCATCGCCTGCGCGCAGACAATGACGGCGCGTGACGAAAGCAGCAAGGCGGCAACCGTCCGACGGGCGGCGAAAGACCCGCAAGGGAGGAATCGCGGAAGCATGCGAAGGCGCGATGTGCGCACGACGCAACCGCGTTAAGACGAAGGGAGAGTGACGATGGACATTTCAAGGCGACTGTTCGTCAAGTCCACCGCTGTGGCTTTGGCGAGCGCGGCGGCGGCAGGAACCATGTCGACGCTCGTTTCCTGTGTCGGCGGGGGCAAGGCCGACCGGGAAGAGAGCGCGGGTGAAACCTATCTGGCCGTCTGCCGTTTCTGCGGATGCGGCTGCGGGGTTATCTGCGAAGTCAAGGACGGGCGTCTCGTATCGGTGACCGGCGATCCCGAAAACCAGTCGAACAAAGGCCTGAACTGCGTCAAGGGATATTATCTGGCGAAGGTTCTCTATGGCGACGATCGTCTGACCACGCCGCTTGTGCGCGACGACAAGACGACCAAAGGCACGGAGGGCGGCCTGCGCGAAGCCACTTGGGACGAGGCGCTCAAGCTGGTTTCCGACAAGCTGCGCGAGACGTGGAAAAACGACAAGAGCCGTCTTGCATACTGGGGCAGCGGCCAGCAACCTATTCTGGAGGGCTACTGCACGGCCAAGTTCTGGAAGGCCGGCCTTCTTTCCAACAACATCGACCCGAACGCGCGTTTGTGCATGGCAAGCGCCGTGGTGGCCTTCATGAACGTGTTCCAAACCGACGAGCCGGCCGGCTGCTACACCGACATCGACGAAGCCGACGTGTTCGTCACTTGGGGCGCCAACATGGCAGAAGCGCACCCCATGCTCTACTCGCGCCTCACGGCCCGTAAGCTTTCGGGCAAAGGCGTGCGCCACTACGACCTGAGCACCATTCGCACGCGCACCTCGGCAAGCGCCGACAAGCTCTTACTGTTCAAACCCAACACCGACCTGGCCATAGCGAACTGCATAGCGAACTACCTGGTGCAGGAGAAGAAGTACGACGAGGCGTTCGTGGCCGAGCACCTGCAGTTCAAGCAGGGCACGGAAAACATAGGCAACGCCACCGACGACGGCTACGACGCCTCCGAGATCGGCCAAGCTTCCGGCAATGTGAACCCCATCACCTTCGAAGAGTACGCCGCGCGGCTCGAACCCTACACCTTCAAGTACACCTCCGAGCTTTCGGGAGTCTCCGAAGCCGATCTGCTCGAGCTAGCGGAAGTGTTCGCCGAGCCCGACACGCGCATCATGAGCCTGTGGACCATGGGTGTAAACCAACACAACCGCGGCACGTGGATGAACCACAACATATACAACATCCACCTGCTCACCGGCAAGATAGCCAAGCCGGGCTGCGGCCCGTTTTCCCTCACCGGCCAGCCGAGCGCCTGCGGCACCGCCCGCGAGGTGGGCACGTTCGCGCATCGCCTGCCCGCCGACCTCGTGGTGAACAACCCGCAGCACCGCCGCTACACGGAAGCCATTTGGGACTTGCCGGAAGGCTACCTCGACGCCATACAGAAGCCAGGCTTTCACACCGTGAAGATATTCCGCGAGCTTTCCAAGGGCAACATCGACTTCCTCTGGACCGCGAACAACAACTGGGCCGGTTCCATGCCCAACCTCACGCGCTTTCTGGGGCGCGGCGAGAAGAAGGGCGTGTTCGACGCGTTCATCGTGGTAAGCGAGGTGTACCCCACCCTTTCAACCCAGTATGCCGACGTGGTGCTTCCCTGCGCCATGTGGGTGGAACGCGAAGGGGCGTTCGGCAACGCCGAGCGGCGCACCGCCGTGTTCGAGAAGGCCCTCGACCCGCCGGGCGAGGCCAAATGGGATCTGTGGCAGCTTATGGAGGTGGCTCGCCGCGTGCTCGACGGCGAGACCATAGACGGCAAGGACGCCTTCGACCACCTGTTCGGAAAGTGGTACGACAAGGCGGCGGCCGATTTCAAGGGCACGCCACGCGAGGTGTGCATCGACATGTGGGAAGAGTACCGCACGTTCTCGAACCCCGATATGAACGAGAAGGCCAAGGCCATAAACGACGACGCCGAAGGAAAGTTCGAGGCGAAGCTCAAAATGGAGGCGAAGCAGCTTGCGCCCTACGAGCAGTACATAGAGAACCACGGGCTCACGTGGCCTGTGCGCGAAGTAAACGGGAAATGGCTTGCCACCAAATGGCGCTTCTGCGACGGACCGCAGGAAGACGGCTTCGACGAGGTGGGCGTGCGCATGCACGGCAAGCAGGATGCGGCAGGCGGCGTGAGCTTCTACAAGTCGGCCAAGATGAAGCCCTCTGTGGTGTTTCGCCCCTATGAGCCTCCGGCGGAAACCCCCGACGACGAATACCCCTTCTACTTCTGCACCGGACGCCTTCTGGAACAGTGGCACACAGGCTCCATGACGCGTCGCATTCCCGAGCTTGCCCGCGCACTGCCCGAGGCACTGCTCAACATGCATCCCGACGATTGCGCCAAGCTGGGGCTTTCCGACGGAGATCTGGCGCACGTGAAGTCGCGCTTCGGCGAGTTCGACATCAAGGTGTCCACTGCAGGGCGCACCGAGCCGCCCCAAGGAACGGTGTTCGCGCCCTTCTTCGCGGACGAAGCCCTTATCAACCTGGCCGTGCAAGACACCTACTGCCCGCTCTCGAAGGAGCCCGATTACAAGAAAACCTGCGTTTCCATTACGAAGGCGAAGGGGTGAGCCCGATGAGGAAGTCGAACTACGTTGTGGTTGCCGCTTTAACCTGCACGCTCGGCCTCGCTGCCGTGGCGGGCTGCGGCAGCGAGACGCAAGAGCGCGAAGACGTCAACGCGGACGTGCCCCAAGGCGCGCCGCCCCTCATGCCCGTAAGCCACGAGGGCCGCTACGAGCTTACCGGCGTAAACGGCTGCTGGGGATGTCATGGCACCAATTCCGAAGGCGAGCCGCTTCTGCGCGACGCGACCGCTTTGCCCACCGACCATTACGCCGAAGGCGATGCCATGTCGGGAGCCTTCAACGTGGGGCACAACCAGTGCATCGTCTGCCACGCGCAAGCGTAGAAGGCCGAAAAGACAGCTATCGCAGCAAGGAGATAAGAGCATGGTTATTTCCAGCTTGGTCGTAGAGACCTTGCCCGAAAGCACCGAGGCCGCCGCACAAGAGCTTTCTGCAATAGAGGGTGTGGAGGTTCACGAGACAAACGGGTCCAAGATCGTCGTGACCATAGAGGCGGAAACGATCGACGCCTCGCACAGCACGGCAAGCTCGTTCGTGAACATCTGCGGCGTGACAGGCGTGAATCTCGTGTACGCCAATTTCGAGGACGACCCAAGCATAGCGCCTGCTCGCTAGGTAGGGCGATAAGGCGGGTGGCAGGACGAATCGTGAAAGCCAGCGAACGTGAAGAGGAGACGAACATGAGCCGGGAAAACCACGCAAGCGAAGCGAAACCGCGCTTCCGCATAGCCTGGGCACGCCATGCCGTGCAGATTTTCGCGCTCGCACTGTTCTGCACTCCCCTCCTTACGGTGGGCTGGCAGCTCGCCGGTCTTTTTCCAGGTTCGGAAGACGCCCTGCCCACACCCGCCGAGCTTCCCTTCTTCGGCAGCCTGTCGTCAAGCACCGTGGCGGGCGTGAACGTGCTCGACCCGTTCGCCATGCTGCAGATTGCAGCCGCCTCGAAGACCTTCGCCTTAAGCTGGCTTACGGGGATGCTTCCCGTGCTCATCGTGTACGGTCTTATACGCGGACGTGCGTTCTGCGGATGGGTCTGCCCGGTGAACCTGCTGCTCGAATGCACGGACGCGCTTCGGCGCAAGCTGGGCTTGAAGGTTGCGGAAGCACCCGTGCCGCGCCGTGCCAAAATAGGAGTTGCCGCAGGCGTCGTGATCGCATCGGCGCTTGCGAGCATTCCTTTGTTCGAGGCCGTTTCACCCATAAGCGCCGTTAACAAGGGGATACTGTTCGGATCGAGCGTCGGTATCCTTGTGCTTCTTGCCATTGTCGCAGTCGAGCTGTTCTGGGCACACCGCGTGTGGTGTCGCGCGCTGTGCCCCCTCGGCGGGTTCTACGAGGTTTTGGGACGAGCGGGGCAGCTGAACGTGCGCATAGATGCGGACGCGTGCGTGCACTGCGACGCCTGCAAGCATGCGTGCCTTGCCGACCCTTCCATTCTTGACCCGGCCCTTGCCGGAAGCGATGGCATTGTGCGCGCCGGCGACTGCATGGCCTGCGGCGCCTGCATTGACGCCTGCCCCACTCGCGCCCTCTCGTTCAGCGCGGGAAGATGCGGGTGGCGGTCGCACGGTTCAAAACGTACGGAAAACCCGTAGTCCAAGATCAAAGGTCGAGAAGCTTGTGGCGCAGGGCGTACGCCACAAGATCGGCGCGCGTCTTCAGCCCGAGCTTCTGATAGATCTTCGCACGGTGCGCCTCGATGGTCTTCACCGAAAGGAACACTTTCTCCGATATCTCCTTGTTCGTGAATCCCTTCGCGATGAGCTGCAGTATCTCAAGCTCGCGGCTGGTGAGCTGCTGGTAGGAAACATCGAGTCCGTTGCCTGCCCCGGCAAGCTGCTCGGCAAGAAGCGCGGCCATTTTAGGGTGCACGTAGCTTCCGCCCGCCGCCACCGTGCGCACGGCGGTAACGAGTTCCGATGGCGCGGAATTCTTGAGAATGTAGCCGCTGGCCCCGCCGCGCAGCGTGTAGAAAAGGTATTCGGGTTCGGCGAACATGGTCAAAATGACGATGCGCGTGTATGGGCAGTCGTGCGCTATCTTCTCGCATGCCACAAGACCGCTTTGCCCGGGCGGCATCGATATGTCCATGAGCAGCAGATCAGGCTTCTCGCGGCTCACGATGGAATACGCCTGCGCACCGTCGGCAGCTTCCGCAACCACCTTCAGATCGGGTTCCTGCTCGAGGATCATCTTGAACCCGGCGCGTACTATCTCATGGTCGTCGGCTAAGACGATGCGGATCATCCCCGCCTCCCTTCCTCTGTTCCTTCGGCGTCTTCGGCACCGCTCTTTGACACGACCCCCAAAGGAACTTTCAGCACAACCTTCGTTCCCTCGCCATCCGACACGATATCGAGGGTCGCCCCTATGAGATGCGCACGCTCCCGCATGCCGGAAAGGCCGCATCCGCTGCCCCTTGCTTCGGGACGCGCCACGTTGAACCCGCGCCCGCAGTCTTCCACGCACGCCACGAGCCAATGATCGTCATCCTCGAATAATACTGTAACGATATCAGATTCAGAATATTTACAGGCGTTGAGAATGGCTTCCTGGCAGATGCGGTATATCTGCGTTTCAAGCGCCTTGTCGAAACGCCTTGCCGAAAGCTCGTCTTCGATTACAATGATCGCCCCGTAGGTTTTCTCGAACAAGCTCGCCCGCGCCCGCAGCGCCGCCACGATGCCCAGATGGTCGAGCGCCGAAGGACGCAGCTCCACAGAAAGGTTGTGCAGATCGTCCATGATGCGGTCGATGTTGCCTTTCGCTTCCTCAAGAATGACGCGAGCGGCAGGTTCGTCTTCCACGTATGGATCAAGTCGGGAAAGCAGAAACGACACACCCAGTATGTCCTGCGTCACACCGTCGTGGATCTCGCGGGAAATGCGGCGCCGCTCGTCTTCCTGGGCGGTTATGATGCGCGATATGTCAGATTCCCCAAGAGCGGTGCTGGCGATCTGCTCGTTGCGCCTTTGGGCGGCAATGGCCTCGAAATCGAGGAAATCACTCGACACCACCTCGAAACTGCACAGACTGCCGCCAAGATCGTGCGACAAGCGCTCGTAGACTTTCTTATGCAGGCTGTTGACCGAGCGAAACGCGCACAGAAGCGCGGCCACCACATACCCGTTCTTTTTCAGGGGAAAAGCGCAGAAGCTGTGCAGGTCTTCGGCGAACACGATAGGGTACGACGAATATTCGCGCGGGTCTATCTGTTCGTCGATATCGACGAACATCATGGGCTTGCCGGATTTGATGACGATGCCGCCAATGCCGTGCCCCGGAGCCAGCACGATGCGCCGGTAGCGCTCGCCTGTCGCCCCGGCGCTGTAGATCCACTTCAACGGAGCGCCCACGAACGCGGTAAGGCCCATGGACACGAAATCGAA
>JAEYEL010000173.1 GCA_023403475.1 Actinomycetes bacterium | reverse complement strand
AAACGCCTGTCATCTTCAAAGGGAATCTGCAAGTGAAGGTTGCGCATGGCGACTTTACGGGTGGGGTTGGTATGTGCTTTGTCAGGGGAGAAGTTTCGGCGAGCAAAGACGAGGCACACAAATGACGCAACTGGCAGGAGTGTAAAAAAGACAATCGCTGCGATTGGCGCCATGAAAGGGCTTATGGCCAAAAACAATCCCGAGACAATAAATGCTCCGCACAAAACGCAAAGCTGCTGGTATCTTGACAGCACTTTGAGGCGCAGAGACCATATGAAGAAGCAAAACGTCTGCCCCGCACCCGACAGAAACCATAGGGTGATGATTACGCTTATGGGAAGAGGGGTGACGAGGGTTGCCGGGCATCCAAGGCATAGAGCGAAAACGAGGACATGCATCCTCAAGGAAGTAGGGAAGGATGGTTTGCTGAAGCAGAAAAGCAGGATGGCGACAAAGGCGGAACCAGCAAAAAAGGGGATGCGTGCAAGAAGGGCATCGCCGTTCGCTGTCATTGGCGGAGGCGTAAAGCCTTCGAACCAACTTGCAATGAAAGCCCATGCGGCAAAACATGCATAGCCGGCAAGATCGCAAAAGGGGAGTAGGCTTTCGCTGATGCTTTTCTGCGAAAAGCTGCCCTGCTGCTTCTCGGACGTGTTTGTTTCCGTCATGCTCTACAACCTCCTCTTGGAGAATACTTCCCAACGTTTCTTCATTCCTGCTCCCTGTGCAGCAAGTTGGGGTTCTTTTTGAAAGGATAGCATGTATTATAGGGCAACCTTCATGTTGTCGTTGCGATTTTCAAGAGCTGATGGCTACCTTGGTTTCGAGGATATTCTCAGATCTATTCTCGGGTCTTGCTTGCCTTTCCTATTATTGCAGTCTCGTACTGGTGCATGTGTCTTGTTACGACCGTGTTTTCTATCAGGCATTTTGCAAAATAGAACGAATCGGCGATGCTCAAATTTCCCCTTCATACCGTTCTGATGTTACCAAAACACGCAAAAGGTCATACAGTGGCAGAGGGTTGAGCAACGGTTTCGTCTACTAAGAGGGGGGTGTTTGCTCGATAGGTTAGGAAGTTGTTCGGTATTAGGAAGTAAGGTTGTTGCAAGTACAAGGAGGTTTTGAAAATGAGCTCTCAAGTCTCATCGCCTGTTGCCACCAAAGCGGCTATAGGCACTTTTGCTGTGACCATGGTCGTCTTTGGCTCGTCTGCAACTACGCCGGCTATGAATTCTTTGTTCCAGGCTTTTGCAGACCAGCCTCAGTGGCTTGTGTCTCTTATCAACACGCTACCATCGCTGACGACGCTTGTAGGATGCTTGCTTTTTGGCGCTATCGCCAACAGCAAGATCAAATTCAAGACAGTCGCCATTGTGGGCATGCTTATCTACGGCGTGTTCGGTATTCTTCCGTGTTGGGTTAACGATTCGCTTTACGCGGTTCTTGCCATTCGCGCGTTAACCGGTTTCGGCATCGGTTTCATCATGCCTCTGGGATCTACATGGTTCATGCGCATGATCCGCGATAGAAGTCAGCGCGGCAAGTATCTCAGCTGGAATCAGGCTTTCGGTTCGGGTGGCGCTGTTGTCATGACACTTCTGGGTGGTTGGCTGTGTGCCATTAATTGGAAGTACACTTTTTTGGCGTACCTGTTCGTATTCGTTGGTTTTGTCATCATGCTCATATGTTTCCGCGACCCGAAGACGGTTGAGGAAATCGTAAAGGAAGAAGGTGCGGCAGCTGCTGAGGAGTTCGCGAAGGCAAAGCGTGTCAAACTGAGCATTACAGCATGGCTCATCATCCTGTTCTATCTGTGCTTCCAGCTTTTTATGTCTCCCGGCCTCATGTTGCTCTCTGTGCTTATGGCCGAAAATAATGCAGGCGATGCTGCTATGGCGGGCAATCTGTTAACTATTTTCGTTCTTGTCACCGCTGTTGCCTGCATTTTCGGCGACAAATACATCAAAATGTTCGGAAAATACACGAGCTGCGTGTTCTTCCTTATCACAGCTGCGGGTTTGTTCTTTATTGCCTTCGGAACCTCTGCATGGATGTTTGCGCTTGGTATGGTTCTAGTGGGTGCTGGTTGCACGGTTAACTTCCTTGTGAACTTCGAGATCGGCTTGGTTACCAAAGCATCGGGTCTTGCATGGGCGGCTTCGCTTATCATGTTCGCAACGAACTTCGGTAATTTCCTCTCCTCGTTCTGGATGGGTATCCTTCAGGGAATTGGCGGCACTGGTGCTTCCACGAACTTCCCTGTGGTCGTGTGCGGCGCTCTTATGGCGTTAGCTGGCATTCTGTTTGCCGTGATGAACACGGTGAATAAGAAAGTGTGGGGCAAAGAGGCGCTTGCTGCGCGTCAAAAGAAAGAAGAGGAGTAGCCTTTTCCTTGGCGCTTTTTCTCGACTGCTTTGCTTGTGTAGCAGGTTGAAGAAGTAGGTAGAGCAGCCGTGAAGATTTTAGAAGGGGCGAGACCCGAGTGAACTGCCTCCCGTTTCTTGGACACGAGAAATGGGAGGCTTTTTTATGCCATCGGATCTGAGAATCAAGCACGATGCGGACGCTCGCAGTTGGGCGACGGAGCTCTTCGAGAAGGGCTACGGCTATCATGCCGTGTCGAACGTGCTGGCGCGAGCGACTGGATTGCGAGACGGACACGGCTGAACTCGTCCGATCTTTCAGCTTCTGGTGTGCAAAGGAGGATTGCGGCTGAGTAATTATATTGAAATGGCAAATTATGGCGAGTGCGGTGACTTGCGGTGTCGCACAGTGGCATCGGGTCTCTCTACCGTTGACTAACGCATATGGGAGACGGAAGCGAGTGGCAAATGCGACTTCCTCCTGTTTCCCATATGCGGCTATGCGTCTAACTTCTTAGGCCAATCTTTACCACTTCTGCGTGATTGGATGACTTCTAAGGTGCCTTTTGCTGCAAATGTTGCCGAGGTAATGACGGCGCCGAGACCTACGATGAAGAACATGGAAACGTAAGATCCTCCGGTGATGGACGAAAGAAAAGTGACGAAGAATCCGCACAGAAAGTTCCCTATGAGCATTCCCATTGAAACGTAGGACATGCCGAGAGTTACTTGAGAGGCGCTTGTCGCACGAGCGACGCATTCGTTGAGGTAGGGGTAGAGAATGCCGCAGCACAGCCCTATGAAAGCGATGCTGCAGTAGACTCCTAAAGATGTGGTTGCTTGTGATAAACCAAGGTAACAAATGGCAAGTGCGGCAAGAGCGAAGGCTGGCACGAATCTTCCAAGGCGCCCTATCATTCGTGCAAAAACCAGTCCTACAAGAAAGCCTATGAACGTCTGAACCGATCCGGCAGTGCCCGCAACGGCGGTATCGCCAATACCCGTCTCGACAATGAAACCAGAAAGCGTCATGTTGAAAATCATGCCACAGCATGAAAAAGCACAGTTCGCAAAAGCAAGAAAGAGCACGGTTTTCGGAAGGCGGCGTCTTTGCCCCGCTTCGTCTTTCGTTTCGAGAAGATTTTTCTCCGCGCCGAGTCGTGGAATATACTTGATTTGGAGAAAAACGGCAATGAAAAGTATTGCGTAGATATAGAGGCATACACGCCATCCGAACAATGCTCCTACGGCTCCTGCCCCAAAGTTGAGGAAGAAGGCTATAATGCACGCACCTCCATTGAGCAGTCCCATAACTTGCGTTCTCTCGCTTCCTTCGAAGAGTTGAGCGGTAATGGAAGGCACCATGGGATATACAAGTCCTGCCCCCACCCCTTCCAGCGCCCTTGTGGCTATGAGGATCTCGGCGTTTGGTGCAAAAGATCCACAGAACCCCCCGAGGATGAAGATAATAGTGCCTACTACCATAAGATCACGCTTGTCTACGATTTTCGCAAGGTGGCCTGCTATAAGAATAGCGACGACCATGACGCCCGACGTGATGGAGAAAGAGAAGTTTATGGCGGCGGTATCGTCGAACGTTTGCGTGATCAATGCGAGGATGGGCATGTACAATGCCGCCTGAACCTGTCCGTCGATGCTGCTCAAAATAAGCGAAGCCTTGATCAAATTCCTACCTCGCTTGGTCTGAATACTGGCAGACATATTGTCCCCACTTTCAAGTGTTTTGACAATGCGATTTGCTCGTGTTCCGAAAAAGCACATGCGGGTTAAGCAAGGTTTTGCGTAACGAGATAGGAATCATTGTAGGAACTTGGCAAAAGTGCTTGCAGGGTCGAATGGTCGTAAAGAAAACACCAGTTTATTGCGAGCTTCATACCAACTGTATGAATTGCTTTTTCTTTGCCTTTGGGGCTGTTTCGGCTAGAATAAAAGTGTGTAATCGGGTACAGGGAGATTGCCTGCACCCGAGAACGATATCGATGTCGAGGGCGGAATGCGATAAGACGACAGTGCCGAGGTACATGCTGCTGTCGTGTTTCTGCGGGCATTGGGAAAGCTTCGGTTGCCAAGGAGATATGCTGCTATGAGAGAGTCAACGCAGGGGGCGGGGGACGGAGTAATGCAGAATGCCCCCGAAACGCTCAACATTGAAAGCCTAGGCTTTGCGCTTGCGATAACGTGGTTCGCCATGATCTTGTGGTCTTCCGTTGCGGTTCCGGCCTCTTTTTCCGATCATGCGAGTGATTTTATGATGCACCTGTTGCGTTTGTCGGTTCTTGGCGTGGTGTGCATCGTGTATCTGATCGTGCAGTTCTTTCCTTTCATTATCCAAAAAAAAGTCGTCAAGTATGTGGCGATGGCCATTGGCGTTGCGTTGTCTCCCCTCCCTCTTTTAGGGAACGTTTGCCCATGGTTCGCTTCTGTAAGTATCAATTGTCAGCCGATACTGGTTCTTTCTTGGATGCTTTCTGGTTTTTCGGTTGCTGTCATGATGCTTGTCTGGGGTTACGGCATGTCTACCAAAGTGAACTATCGACAGGGTATCGTGAATGTATCGGCTAGTTCTATGCTTTCGGGCAGCGTTTTCATTCTGTGCGCCTTTCTCGAGCGTGCTGCAGCTTCGATGCTGATCATGCTTATGCCGTTTGTCATGCTTGTTGTATGGATAGTATGTCTGCGTCAGGGGATTGACGACTCGAGTTCTGTCGTTGATTTCGAGCATGTCGCAAATCCTACGGCACTTACTAGCATGCGATTGGTGCTGGGCAAAGGGGCGACGATTTTCATCTTCTCGTATGGTTTCATCATGGGCGTATCTGGATCGGTGGGTACTCAATTCGATCTATCGCAGTATTCCTTTGTTTTCGTGGGTGTGGCAACGCTTTCGGCTGGTGTGGTCATGTGCATCATGTTGAGGTCGGGTGTCTTGGTGATTCAGCGCAGCATCTTTATGTGGTTTCTACCTTTCGCAGTGGTGTGTTTGTTTTTGCTCAGCGTGGCCGACAATGTAGGGAAAACGGTGCTTCTTTTTGCGGTCTTCTTTGTGGTGAACTCCTACAATGTCATTAACACCGCTTATGTCGGCGATGGTGGTTCCGGACAACTCAACCAGATGCGCGACATGTTTAGTTGCGAATCTCGGTCTGCCGATATGCTCGGAAGTATGATCGGGTGGGCTGCTGGCACGCTCATTCAATTTGTTGTGGACGACCAACTTGTACCATACTGCTATTTTCTTATCGCTGCTGCTTTGGTGGGCGTGGCTGTCGCGTCATTTGTGCGGGAGGAAGAAAGACCCACTAAGGCAGTCGACTTCGACAAGAAGGAGGCCATAGGCTCGGTTCTCGCGGAATGGGAGGCGGTATGTTCACGTCTCTCCGAACAATACAAGTTCTCCGCGCGTGAAAGCGAAATATTCCTTTTGCTCTCGCGCGGGCGCGACCGACAGTATATTCACAACCTCCTTTACATTGCTCCAAGTACGGTGCGTACGCATACGTACAACATCTATCAGAAAATGGGCGTGCATAACCAGCAGGAGCTTATCGACGTTGTTGAGAACGAGTTTGTGAATCGATAGCATTTCCGCACGTCAAAACCTGACTAATACTAAATGTCGAAGGCCTCGTTCGTGTTTTGATACCGTTGGATGATTAAAAAAACTCCTCGCTTCTCCAAAATGGCCTTACTGGTTGTTTATTTGGAAGTGAGAGGAGGAGCGTATGTCCCGTGTGAGCGGCTATATGGCCGATGAGCTAACAGGAGCCTACATCACCATCGGCGGGCGGGTTGTTATTTCGGGGGATGCCAACATCGAGACGCTGTTGCTCGGCAACGGCGCGTTCTATTTTGACGAGGTTCCGCCAGGAAGCTATGTCGTGTCCATCATCGACGTAGCAGGTTACAACCCCATCAACAAGTTGCTCGACATCGAAGAAGGAGAGGGGGATGTGGACCTTGGCTGGTTCGCGGGCAAAGCCATACCCAAATCCATGTGGGGTGTCCATAACGACTACGAGGAAGAAGCCTGAGCGGCTTTTACACGGGAGGGTTCAATATGGCGAAAACTAACGTTACTACATACTATAAAGGTCTCGGCTTCTGCGGCGGTGGCGTGAATTCAAACACGTGTGAGGTGGACGTTAAAGACGGGCGCATCGTGCGCACGCGTCCGTTCCACTACGACAGGTGCTACACGCCTGAACAGATGAACGCGTGGACCATTCATGCGAAAGGCTCGGAATACAAAGCGTCCATGAAGAGCTTGATACCGCCTTTCTCTCTGGTGTACAAGAAACGTGCGTATTCCACGAACCGTATTCTGCATCCCATGAAGCGCGTGGACTGGGATCCCAACGGAGAGCGCAACACGCAGAATCGTGGGAAATCGAAGTTCGAGATCATCAGCTGGGACGAGGCTCTAGACATCCTGGTTTCCGAAATCCGCCGTATTCACAAGCAGTACGGCCCATACTCCATCTACTGTCAAATTGACGGGCATGGCGAAACCAAAACCGTGCATTCGGCTCATGGTTGCCAGACCAATTTGCTTGACCTGTTCGGCGGCTACACCTATCAAGGGCGCCAGCCCGATAGCTGGGAAGGATGGCACTGGGGGGCAAAGCATGCGTGGGGCCAAGATCCCCTCGGCCAGGCCGACCAGTACAATTTGTGGATGGACGTGGCGCAGAACACCGAGCTTATGCTTCTGTGGGGCTGCGATATGGAAACCACCACGTGGTCGTGGGAAGGTCAGCAGTCAAGCAAGCTATGCTTCTGGTTCACCGAGCTGGGAATCAAGCAGGTGTATGTGTGCCCCGACGTGAACTACGGCGCGGCGGTGCATGCCGACAAGTGGATTCCCGTGCTTCCCAACACCGATGCCGCCTTGCAGTTGGGCATCATCTACACATGGCTCGATGAAGGACTGTGGGATAGGGAATACGTTGAAAGCCATGCCTACGGCTACGACATCTTCTTCGATTACGTTTTGGGCAAAGAAGACGGCGTGCCGAAAACGCCGAAATGGGCAGAGGGCAAATGCGGCGTTCCTTCTCGTCAGATCAAGGCTTTGGCACGTGCGTGGCACAAGCAGCGCACGGCCATAGGACACGGCAACGGCGGCTCCTACATCCGCTCCATCTATTCACACGAACCTGCTCGTCTCGAGGTTCTGGCCATGTGCATGCAGGCCATAGGCAAACCGGGACGCAACGTCATGAAATTCATCGAATGGCAGATGATGGGTCAGAAAAGCGCCATGCCCGGCCCGCGTAGCGAACTTATCCCGTATCCTGGCGGCGCCTACAAAGGCTGGATGATGGGCTTCAAGCCCTCCTTCATTCCCAAGACCATGTTCCCGCAGGCGGTGACAGGAGGATACACTGCCGAAAACCCGCTCACGTGGTATTCGTTCCCCGATGCGAGCTTCCCAGCTGACCAGCAATTCATCAAGTACCAGTATCCTGTTCCGGGCGCACAGCCTGTGCATATGATCTGGTCCGACGCGCCCTGTTGGACGACATGCTGGAACGGTGGTAACGCGGCCATCGAGGCGTACAGGCATCCCAGTATCGAGTTCATATGCACCGAGCACATCTGGTTCGAAAACGACTGTCAGTTCGCCGACTTGCTGCTTCCCGTCAACACGAAGTTCGAGGAAGAGGACATCAACTGCGACACGTCGAGCGGCGATTTCAACTATATCGTATACGAAGGGCAGTGCATCGAGCCGATCGGCGAATCGAAGAGCGACTACGAGATAGCCTGCGAAGTGGCGCGTCGTTTCGGCCCGGTTATCTACGAACAGTTCACGCATGGCGAGAGTATAGAGGACAGTATTCGCGCCGGCTTCGAAACTTCGGGTTGTCAAGACTATCTGAGCTATGACGAGTTTCGCAAGAACGGTTACTTCGTCATTCCCACGGCGGAAGGCTGGGAAGACGACCCTCGCGGGCACGCGCCGTTCGCGGAAGACCCCAAGGCGCACCCTATGCGCACGCCGAACGGGCTCATCAACTTCTATTCGGAAGAGCTTGCCAAACATTTCCCCGACGACGAGGAGCGTCCGCCGTATCCCAAGTGGGTGGAGACGGGCATCAACCACCCCTCCGAGCGCTTGGGCACGCCGCGTGCCAAAGATTTTCCTTATCTCATAGTGTCGAACCACCCTCGGTGGCGCTGCCACGCGCAGCTTGACGACATCACATGGCTGCGCGAGATAGAAACCTGCAAGGTGAAAGGGCCTGACGGCTACCTGTACGAGCCGGTGTGGTTGAACCCGGTTGACGCTGAACGCGAGGGCGTGTGCACCGGAGATGTGGTGAAGGTCTTCAACGAGCGCGGCTGGGTTCTTGGCGGCGTGTATGTGACCGAGCGCATCGTTTCCGGTGCGGTGCTGCAAGACCATGGTGCCCGCGTGGACGCCATCGTAGTAGGAACGAGCGACCGCGGCGGCGCGAACAATCTCATTGCCCCAACGGCCACAACGTCGAAGAATGCGGTTGGCGAGGTGACGAGCGGTTTTCTGGTGGGCATCGAAAAAGTTGACGTGTTCGAAATGGCGCAAGAGCACCCCGAAGCGTTCAACCGCGTGCGAGACGACGGTGGCGTGCTGATCGACAACTGGATTGCTTAACCTTTGGCGAGGCGAAAGACAAGGCTCACGTGCCTCAATGCTATGGGAGCGCGTGAGCCAAATTGAAGAGAAGAAAGAGGAGGATCGTATGGAAGGAATTGAAACCTACTACAAGACGCTCGGTCTTGGCAGTTTCGGCATGAGCGCGCTTTCGTCCGAAATAGACGTCAAAGACGGGCGTATCGTGCGTACGCGCGGCATGCATTTCGACCGGGCGTACACGGCCGAAGAGCTGCGCCCGTGGACGCTCGAAGCCAAGGGCAAGAAGTTCGAAGGCTTGCTTAAAAACGACATTCCGCCGTTCGCGTTGGTGTACAAGAAGCGCGCCTATTCCGACAACCGCATTCTGTACCCCATGAAACGCGTGGACTGGAATCCCGATGGCGAACGCAATCCCCAGAATCGCGGGAAGTCGAAGTTCGAGCGCATCAGCTGGGACGAAGCGACTGATATCATAGCCAAGGAGTTGCGCCGCATAGAAGAGAAATACGGCCTTTACGCCGTGTTCTGCCAAGGCGACGGCCATGGCGAGACCAAAACGGTGCATGCTACGCACGGTTGCCAGATGCGCCTTATGTCAATCTTGGGTGGGTTTACGTTTCAGGCGCGCAATCCCGATAGCTGGGAAGGTTGGTACTGGG
>JAEYEL010000144.1 GCA_023403475.1 Actinomycetes bacterium | reverse complement strand
ACTCTTGCAAGCATGCAGGCTCCCGCATCGCCGACTTTTGCAAGCATGCAGGCTCCCACATCGCCGACTCTTGTATGCGCATATATTGCTATAAGCGCATACATTTCGAGCGCTTGCAAGCATGCACGTTGCCGATTAGTATAAAATGCGCTCTGCTAAACGACAAGCAACGCTCTGTTTCCCCGAATAAGATTGCGTAGCCTTCCTGTCGGCTGCGTAAGCTCCCTGTCGGCCGCGTAGTCTTCCCGCTTCCTGCTCCACGGCCTTCCTCTCGAACCCGGCCGTGTGTATCGACGCGAACGAATCAAGCGGCTCGCGCTTTCTTACCACGTCGGTCATACCATGGACAGAACACGGGAACGCTTGACAGAATGCGCCTTCGCGCCCGTGCATCGCAAGGAAACGGGAGAGCAAAACACGGAAACGCCCGATTCCTGTTAAGAAATTGGAATTGAGGGGCGCTCGAAGAGTCAGCGCAATCGGCGACCTGCGGTTATGCGCGGGAGCCCGAAGGAGCCGGAATGGCAAGATCCCCAAAAGCCCTGATGGCGGATTCCCGCATTCCCCTCAATTCCAAATTCTTAACAGGAATCAAGGTTTCTCGTGTTCCAGAACCCCTCGTTCCCCTCAATTCCAAATTCTTAACAGGAAGCAGTGCCAATTCCAAAGCGCTGCCGGCGACGGACTGCACTACTAGAGAAACGCAGATTCCCAGACGAACAAGGCGTTTCTTACAGCACGCAAAGTAGCTGCCCCCTCAATACCAATAGCGCGCAAAGCAACAACGCGCCAGGCTCGGCTCGCATTCCACCTCTGCGGTATCCCTTCTCGTGATGCACACTGCACACTGAACTACCAGACAGGCAGATCAATGCGAAAGGCTTTCGACAAACCCACGACGGATCCGTCATTGAGAAGGCATCGAGAAGGACTAGAGGCACAGGGTTTACGACTGATGGTGGCTCTCTTTCGTTTATAATTCTATCAGGGAGAGCTTGCATGATGGGACGGCCTTGGCAAACTTTATCAACGAAATACGCTCGAAGCAGCTTACGCCTTATTTAGGCTTCTGCTTTTACTGGATGTGGATAGCCGTCGTTTTCTACAGCGATGCGCTTGTTCCTCACGCAAGCGATCCGGAAAACCTTGTTGAAGCGTTTTGGCTTTGGGCTACATGGTCGCATGCGGTAGCGCTTGCGCTCCACGCCGTCATCGGTCGCTTCGTTCCCTCGGTTTCGGCAATTCGACCTTTACGTTTGGCAAGCGGCATCGGAACCACCCTCGGCTGCATTCTCGTGTCGCTTGCTCCCCTTATCTCAGCAAACACTCTAGCTCCATCGTCGGTTATCGTCATCGCAGGCGCTTTGATCGTTGGCATCGCGAGCGCATGGCATATTGTTGTATGGGGCGAAGCTTATGCAAAGCTTGATCTTTCCAGCACGGTCCTTCCGTCGCTTATTTCCATAGCGGTCGGCCTTGCAGGCTATTTCTTGGTATTGCTGTGTCCGTTCGACATTCGCATGGCCACAGCATACCTGCTCCCCATCGCCTCGCTTGTTGCGGCAACAACGGCACTTGGCCAATCCACCGTCTCGCCCCTCCTTCGCAAAACCGAGGGGGAATCGACCCCTCATTCTCAGAGAAAACGCACGAAGGACGGCTCCAGCTCCGAAACACCTCCGCTAAACGTTGGACGCCAAGCAGGGAAAGATGCCGAAAACAGCGCGCCCCGCTCGAGCGGGGTGCGCTCGAGCACCTATTCAAACGCCGGGATTACGGTCTTAGTACTATGCCTCTTCGCATTCGCTCTGTGCGGAGAAATGCTGCGCGAGTTTTCGCTTAGACTCACCGATTCGAATCTGAATCAAACGGGTGCATTCTACTTAGCAGGCGGAATCGCAGGTCTTCTGGCTCTTTTCGCCATCGCCGCATGTCGTGGGCAGGTTGGCAAACCACCTATTTCCCTTTCGGTCATACGCACCGTTCTGCTCGTTATGGCGGCAGCATTCCTTGTAGCCCCGTTCGCAGTACCGTTCTCGTTCGCAGCATGCTATGGCTTATTTGGCGCAGGATTCTGGTGCTTTAGAGCCATCGCGTGGGTTTTCTGCTTCTCGGTAATTGAGAAAACAGGATTGTCCCCCGTGCGCGTGGTCGCCACCATGGATGGCGCATTCGCTTTTTCTGTTACGGCAAGCGGGCAAGTGAACCTTTGGCTCACCGAGGCAATTCTCGTTGGGCAGGCCGAGGTGGTGACCGTCTCGCTTGTCTCAGTATTCTTGCTCATGGCCATTTCGATGTTCGTCTTAAACGGACGGCAGATCCAAAGAATCCTGGCATCGAACGGCGCAAACTCACCCAGCGGCGACAAGTTTGACGACAAAACCAGTTTTGAGGTCGTAAGTTCAGACATCGCCAACCCCATAACCAGAAAAATTGCAAAGACAGCCGAAAAATTCAACCTGAGTCCTCGCGAGGCTGAGGTGGCAGAGCTGCTCGCCCAAGGAAGAAGCCTGCCTTTCGTTCAAGAGAAGCTCTGCATATCGGCCGGAACCGCCCAGACACATGCTCGCCATATCTACAGGAAAATGGGCGTACACTCTCGTCAGGAATTCATCGACGCTATTCAGAACATCGACGCAAACACAGTTAAATAGCTCAGAGCCTTTTCACTTATCAGGCATTTTGCAAAAATAATATGTTTCATATGACGGCAATCATGGACTTTCGAATCACAATGAGCACCCCCCTTCCCCTATAGTTGCACCAGCCGAAGCAAAGACTCAATGTCACATTGGCAGGCAGAAGCGACCAGCTTCGAGCTTCGGAACAGTCAACCAAGGGAAGGGAGTCAAAGTGAGCAATTCAAGCATTTCACGTCGTTCGTTCTTGACTGGATCGGCAGCCGTGGGCGCTCTTGCGGCCGTAGGCCTTGCAGGGTGTTCGGCACCTGCCAGCAAAAGCAAGGACGGCGCGGAGCAACCGGCAAGTCAGGGAGCAGCTACGGAAGCTCAGAACTTCGGAATAGAGCCCGTCAAGTTAGCCGATGCGGGAACCCCCGTCCGCGAATGCGACTACCTTGTCATTGGTGGCGGAAACTGCGGCATGATGTCGGCGGCCCACGCAGGCGAACTCGGCCTCAAAACCATTCTTCTCGAAAAAACAAGCGTCACCGGCGGATCCTCCGTAGGCACCGAGGTTACGCAAGCGTTTTCCGATTGCAAAATCATGCAGGAATGCGCAAACGACCCCGAAGTGATCAATATGAGTCAGCAGACCGGCACCCCAAACGACATCTTCACCTATTTCATGATGCACAACTCGTGGGAAGCGAATGCAGAGCTGGTAAGCAACTACATCAAGACGAACCACAAATACCATGACTTTCTGTATGAACACGGCGGTTACCCGATGATGCTGCTGCCTTCACTCGATGCGCCTACAGGCGGTATTATGTACAAGGGTCAAGGCATCGGCGCGTTTGAGATCATGCAGAAGGCGGCTGAGGAATACGGTGTAGAGGTGCTCACCTCTACACCTGCAACAGCTTTGGTGGTAGATGAGAACGGAGCCATCGTTGGCGCAATGGCTAAACTGGACGGCACCGAGGGCTTCGTGAAAGCGAAGGCCGTCTTCGTGGGAACGGGCGGCTTTTCGAATAACGCCGACATGGTAGACGAATTTATTCCCGGTTGGGGCGCCATGGCTTGGAAAAACGATGCCCACCTGGCGCATGATGGCGACGGAATACGCATGATGCTGGGCGTAGGGGCCGCAAAGTCCGACCTCGGTTTGGCGCAGCCCAGCGCATCGAGCGTCGAGGGCGTTGTGTGGGATACCCCCATCGACAAGGCCGCCCGTGAACCTTACCTATGGGTAAATTCGAACGGCCTGCGCCTTGGCAACGAGAAGTGGAACGTCATGGATACCATGTACAAGGTAGGCATCAAGGAGAACGACCACATCTACTTCAACGTTATCGATTCCGCAGCCGTGAAACGCATGGAGACCGAGCCCCTTATGACCAACGCGCGTACCGTGCTCGGCTCTTCCGACCCGGTTGCAAACATGGGTGAGGAACTTGAACAGGGCGTCAAAGACGGCTCTGTTTTCAAGGGGGAAACGATTGAGGAACTGGCGAAAGCTGCAGGCATTGACGAGGAAACGCTGAAGGCAACCGTCGACGCATACAATAAGTTGACAGAAGCGGGTGAAGATGCCCAATTCTACAAAGACGCAGCATGCCTGTTCCCTGTAAAAGAAGGCCCGTTCTACGCCTTCAAGCTTATCCCGTCATGGTACTCCACCCTGTGCGGAGTGAAGGTCAACGGTAAGGTGCAGGTCGTCGATGGGAACGGGAAGCCCATCAAGGGTCTGTATGCCGGCGGCTTGGATTCCGGCGAGTTCTTCAAAGACAACTACAACCACGGTTTCTCGGGCGGCTGCTCCGGCTACTCTTACTTCACCGGCTATTTTGCCGCCGACCAGGCAAGCGAGTACATCAAAGCTAGCTAAACAAGCCTTGAACCTCGCCGCCTTTCGTCCGCACCTCGACAAGCGAGCACATCAGAGGCTAGCCGAGAGAGGCCGAGAACGCCACCCATCTTCTTGCAGGCACAGGACCAGCGAAATGAAGCCTTCTTGATGCGACGGAATCATCGGAGTCGGGGGTTCACCGAAGAGAACTCCCGAGTCCGAACAGCAGCCATTTCCAAGCAGGTATCACGCGAATCGCACCTTCGGGAACCTCGATCAAGTCGTCTTCGTCCATTGCAACGACAAGTCCCTCAGTCATACGGAAACGGCGCATCGCCGCTCGCAGGGCAGTGATTTCGCGATTTCGCGTTGATTCGTCGTGCAAATTCGCACATACCTGTATCAGATGAGAAGCCTCCATAAGCAAAGCATCGCCCACGACGAAATCGACTTCAACGCGACGAGTCCCTTCACCTATCAGCAAGCGCGATATTGAGCCTTTGCGAACCGACGGGATGTCCCGCCTCAACTGATCGAACACTGCTGTCTCAAGGCGTTGCCCAAGATCGCTCGCAGAAGCAGGCGAGAAAGCGGCGAACATTCCGGGGTCGACCGCGTAAATCTTGGAAACGGCACGAGGGTTGTCTGCAACGGCCCGAGAGAACTCAGCAACCGGAAACAGAAGATAGGCATCTTCGTAATAGGCCAAGAGATTACCCAACGTTTCACGCGAGACGGCCACGCCGCGAGCCTTGAATTCACCATGCACCTTGTTTATCGACAACTCTCTACCCGAAGACGAAAGGCACCGCGAAAGAAAAAGCGAGGCCGCGCGCGGGTTATGCAGGTCGTAGCGCTCCACGACATCCATGGCCACTGTGCGATACGCGTATTCTTGGAGCAGCAGCAGCCCATCGGCAGTGGAATGCGCAAGCGGTGCAATGAAGCCGCCTCGCTCCAGATACAGTGCACAGGCACCTCGCAAAGCATCTGCCTGCGCCGAAGCAAACCCCATCCCCTGAGCAGGAATCTCAACGCCTTTGAACCGGGCAAACTCGGCAAACCCCATAGGAAACAGTTCGCGCGATAGCGACCTGCCGCGAAATTCGCTGCTTAAATCTGCGGAAAGCATTCTAGATGAAGACCCCGTAACGTAAACAGTAGCTTTGAGTGAGTCCACGACGCGACGCAGAAACGTTCCCCACTCAGGTACTTCTTGAATCTCGTCAAAGAAGAGAAACGCCCCCTCTTGGCGCGCCTCAGGGTGCAGTGCGTAAAACGTGTCGAGCACGTCTTGCAATAAGCTGGGCTCATAAGGCTTTAAACGCTCGTCTTCGAAATTGAAGTACATGAGCGCACGCTCTTGGTAGCCTTCCCGGATAATCCTCCGCATCTCCTGATAAAGACGATAGGTTTTCCCACAACGGCGTGCCCCCACAACCACGTTCACCAAATTGCCCCGCTGGGGCGCCTGGATATTCCCCAGCGAAAGATCGCGCTCGAACACCTCGGGTATACCCTGTCGCTCAAAGTCGAGCAGCTTTTCCTGAATCAGCGCGTTGACTGGCATTGGCTCTCCTATATATAAATCTTGCCGTTTGATACGACAAGTTTATCATGAATCTTGCCGTTTGATAAGACAAGATTTATACGAGACGGCGTAAAGTCGATGGGGGTAACTTACCCTTGCACGGCGATCATTCCTAAGTCAACTCCTGCCGCGTAGCGCACCGATACGCTACAATAAGCGCTCACCCTGAGCAGAAGCGGCATCGAGAACGCACTCGGAGCCGAAAAATGTTCAGCACTTCCCCAGAGACAGGGAAACCGACAAAGGTGAGCGGAGTCAAGAAAAAGCGCTCCGCAATTGCGGTACAATAAGCAGTCAGCACCTGCCCGCAGCAGCGCGGCTGGCAAAGACAGCGCGCTTGCGCAACACGCAACACGCGAAAGAGAGAGAACATGAACTACCACAACGTATCCTTCAAGGCCGCTTACGGCACGGCTTCGCAGTTGCCGGAATCGGTGCGACCGGAAGTGTCGTTTGCGGGGCGGTCGAACGTGGGCAAGTCGTCGCTGCTCAACAAGCTTATGTACCGCAAGGGTTTGGCGAAGGTGTCGTCCACGCCGGGCAAAACGGCCACCATCAACTTCTACGACGTGGACAACGGCGCAGCCGACTTCGTCGATCTGCCCGGTTACGGCTATGCGAAAGTGGCGAAATCGGAGAAAGGCCGCTGGTCGGAGCTTATCGAGGGGTACTTCAACCAAGCGCGCGTGTTCGCGCTCATCGTGGCGCTTGTGGACATTCGCCATGAGGCAACGGCCCTTGACGTGCACATGATAGATTTCCTGCGAGAAAGCGAGCTTCCCTACGCCGTAGTGCTCACGAAAGCAGACAAACTTTCGAAGCAGCAGGTCATGAAGCAGACCGCCGCCATCCGTAAACAGCTGCAGCTTCCTCGCGAAGTTCCACTTGTGGCAACCTCATCCGAAAAGGGCACCGGCATAGAGGAATTACGCGCCCTCATAGCAAAAGCCGTGGAAGCATGCTAAGACGCGGCGAAGCTCGCTAGTTCGTGTTGCTGGCGTAGGGGGTCTTGTCCTTCAGCAGAACGTCGTGGGCGCCGCCTTCCACAATGGACGTGGAGCTGACCAGCGTGAGCTTTGCCTTCTGCTGAAATTCGGGAATGGTAAGAGCCCCGCAGTTGCACATGGTCGATTTTATCTTCATGAGCGTGACCGCCATGTTGTCCTTCAGGCTGCCCGCGTAAGGCACGTAGCTATCGACGCCCTCTTCGAACGTGAGGTTCTTCTTCTTGCCGCCCAAATCGTAGCGCTGCCAGTTGCGCGCGCGGGCAGAACCTTCGCCCCAGTATTCCTTCATGTAAGTGCCGTTCACCAAAACCTTGCTCGACGGGCTTTCGTCGAAGCGCGCGAAGTAGCGACCCAGCATGACGAAATCGGCGCCCATGGCAAGCGCGAGCGAGATGTGGTGATCGTACACGATGCCGCCGTCCGAGCAGATGGGCACGTAGACGCCCGTTTCGCGGAAGTACTCGTCGCGCGCCCGCGCCACCTCAATGATGGCCGTAGCTTGACCGCGACCGATGCCCTTCGTCTCGCGCGTGATGCAGATAGAGCCGCCGCCTATGCCTATCTTCACGAAGTCGGCGCCCGCTTCGGCTAGGAAGCGGAAACCGTCGGCATCGACCACGTTGCCGGCTCCTATCTTGACCGCGTCTCCGTAACGCTCGCGCACCCATTCGATGGTCATCTTCTGCCAGTCGGAATAGCCTTCCGAACTGTCGATGCATACCACATCGACGCCAGCTTCCACCAGCGCCGGCACGCGCTCGGCGTAGTCGCGCGAGTTGATGCCCGCGCCCACCATGTAGCGCTTGTGATCGTCGAGCATCTCGTTGGGGTTCGCCTTGTGCGAATCGTAGTCTTTGCGAAACACAAGACTGACCAGCCTATCTGCCGCATCAACCACGGGAAGGGAGTTCAGTTTGTGCTCCCAAATGATGTCGTTCGCTTCCTTGAGGGATGCCGTCACCGGTGCCGTGACCAGCTTCTCGCGCGGAGTCATGAAATCGACCACGCGCTCGCCAAGCTCCATGCGGGAAAGACGGTAGTCGCGCCCGGTCACGATGCCGAGCAGCTTGCCGTGAGCCGTGCCGTCGCTCGTGACCGGCATGGTGGAATGCCCGTGTTCCTCCTTGAGCGCCACCACGTCGGCAAGCGTCATGTCGGGTGAAAGGTTCGCGTCGCTTTCCACGAACCCGGCCTTGTAATCCTTCACGCGGGCGACCATGGCAGCTTCGCTTTCGATGGACTGATTGCCGTAAATGAACGACAGCCCGCCTTCCGTTGCCAGCGCCACGGCCATGCGGTCATCGGAAACCGCCGTCATGATGGCCGAAACCATGGGCACGTTAAGCGAAAGCGGACACTCCTCTTCGCCTTTGCGGTATTTTACGAGCGGCGTTTTGAGGCTGACCGCAGCGGGCACGCACGCCGCAGGCGTATGCCCCGGCACCAGCAGGTATTCGTTGAATGTGCGGGACGGTTCGTCGAAATAATGAGCCATAGGTGCTTCTCCTCAATCTGCTCGCTGCTTTGAATGGCATGTGTTCCTATTATTATATCCACGCCACCCTTCGCAAGGCGAGAAATTCAGGCGATACGCCCAGAAAAACACGCGGGAAAGCGGCTGCAAGTAGTTTATCCTACTGCCCAGACGATGATAGCCGCCCGAAAGGCGATTGACTGGGGGCTGCAATGCCAGAAGATCGCAGGGATGAGGCAAGCCCCCCTTGCGAAAACTTTCCCCAGAAGCGCGCCGACACGGAAAGGCCGGCCAAGCACGCATGGGAAAACGGTGTCGCCAACCTCTCGAAATTTAGCCCAACCCCATCCAGATGCGCACAGCAGGCAAATACCCGGCAACGAAGATAACCAGCATGAGAATAGGCAGCACGTATTTCAGATACCCGTGCGCCCATCGGGGAAAACGCATGCCCTTGCCGGCATCTGTCTCGCGCAGGAAGGCATCGAAGCCCCAACCGCGCTTCCTTGTGCAGAACAGCAGAAACAAAAGCCCGCCAAGCGGCAGAACGTTGTTGGAGACGATGAAGTCCTCGATAGACTGGATGTCGCCGATGCCCGGAATGGACACGCCCGACCACAGGTTGAAGCCGAGTACGCAAGGCATCGAAAGCACAGCGAGCGCTATGCCGTTTACCACGCAGGACCGCTTGCGCGACCAGCCCCATTGATCGATGGCGAAACTCATGATGTTCTCGAACACCGCAATGACCGTGGAAAGTGCCGCACAGCTCATGAACAGGAAGAACAGCGTTCCCCACAATTGCCCGAACGGCATTTGCGAAAAGATGCTCGGTAACGTGATGAACACGAGGCCAGGACCCGAGCCAGGCTCGACGCCGAACGCAAAGCATGCCGGGAAGATAACGAGGCCTGCCATGAGGGCAACTGCCGTGTCAAGCCCGGCGATGCGCACCGCCTCGCCGGTGAGCCTATGCTTTTTGTCAAGATAGCTGCCGAAAATGGACATGGATCCAATGCCCACCGAAAGCGTGAAGAATGCCTGGCCCATAGCCGCGAACACAGCATCGGCGAACGTTCCCCACTGCTCGGAAGGCGAGGCTCCCGCGAACAGGCGCCCGAAATCGGGCATGAGATAAAACGCAAGCCCCTCTTCTGCGCCCGGCAGCGTAACCGCCCGGACGCACAGAACGAGAAGAACCACGAACAGTGCCGCCATCATGACCTTCGTCACGCGTTCGATGCCGTTTTTCAGCCCGGCGCTGGTCGTTCCTACGCCAATGGCCACGACCACCAGCATGTACAGGGTCATTTCCACGGGGTTCGCCAGCATGTCGTTAAACACGGCCATCGTGCCCGTTGCGTCAAGCCCTTCGAACGTGCCCATGGCGCTGTACGCCATGAAGGCCAGCATCCAGCCCGCCACCACCGTGTAGAACATCATGAGCAGATAGTTTCCCGCAAGCCCTATCCACTTGTAGCAGTGCCATTTCGTGCCTGCAGGTTCCAGCTTATCAAAGCTTTGGGCGATGCCCTTCTGGCTCGCACGCCCCACGGCGAACTCCATAATCAGGATAGGCAATGCGAACACCGCAAGCGCTATCAGATACAGAATGACGAATGCCGCACCACCATATTCCCCGGTAATGTAGGGGAAACGCCACACGTTCCCCAACCCGATGGCACACCCCGCGCTGATGAGAATGAACCCCATCCGCGAACCGAACTTCTCGCGCATTCGAACCCCTTGTCTCACGTATCCGCCATCCTCGCCTGCGTCGTTTCTCATGCGACGCAGGCTGCACTGCATGCGGCGCGACATCCCTTTGCCACAGCCTTCGCGACCCGAACACGCAAAGCGCCCGCTTGCAGCACGGCCACTCGAAACGGGCATCGATTGCCAGCGGCGCGCGACATGGGAAGCGCGTTCATCGCAATGGACGCACTTTACTCTACCAAAGTACGCGCGCAACCCGCTTTTCGCCCACCGTGCTCACTTTCCCCGCGACGGGCGCAGTGGCGGGCAGTAGGGGCGATAGGGACGGAAGTGCGCGGTAGCGGACGGTAGCGAGCGATAGTACGGCGATAGTACGGCGATAGTACGGCGATAGTGCGGCGATAGCGGGGCGATTACGGGCGTTTGTTTTTTTGGGCGGATACATTTTCCATCTTGTGAGGATCGAGGGGCTGCTGTATACTGTTTAGCTGCTGTTCAGGCTTGCTGGGTTTGCACACGCTGCAAGCTGCAACATGAATTTACATGCACGGTCGCTGTAATGGCGCTGCAAGTTGCAACTTACGTGCATATTGATTGCAGATTGTGCGCGATGCAAAACCTGCGTGAGGGAGACAACCCTCGCGAAAATGTTTCACGTGAAACATTCGAGTTCTGAGCACGAACATGGCGAAGCGGAGAGATGTCCGAGCTGGCCGAAGGAGCACGATTGGAAATCGTGTATGCGCCAAAAGCGTATCCGGGGTTCGAATCCCCGTCTCTCCGCCATTTGAGAACAGAAGATGAAGCGAAACAGCGCGAAAATGTTTCACGTGAAACAATTTCGGCGAGACGGACGGTTGCAAACCAAATCGTCCGCACCCATACGGAGGGGTGGCAGAGTGGTTGAATGCGGCGGTCTCGAAAACCGTTTTGCCCGCAACCCGGGTAACGAGGGTTCGAATCCCTCCTCCTCCGCCAGTATAAAGCACGAGGTCGGAAAGCGAATTTCCGACCTCTTTTCATTGTTGGTACCTTTGATGGTACCTCAAACGGTACCTTTGAGCGCCCCTCACCTCGAGAAGTTCAAACTTTTCGTTGACGGCACCTTTTCCGGCACCCGAAACGGCACTTTTCAGCGCAGGCTTCCGAATCGTGCGACAAAGCCGTTTGACCGGGCATCGACACATGTGCCCTCGATGTTTCACATGAAACATCGAGGGCACATTACATGCAGCCTGCAACTCCGAGCGGCGCTTTGAACGCAAGCGGCGATTTGATCGAATCACAGCTTCAGGCGGCGCTCTAAGCGACACTTGAAGTAAAGCTCCATCGGCACCTTGGCCGAAGCTCGAAGCCCTTACGAAGCCTCAGCCGGTTACTTCGACGACGAGCCGCCTTCGCTCGACGCACCGGCAGCACTGGTGTCGGCCGCAGAAGCCCCGGCGGAACCTTCGGATGCCGAGGCAGCGCCTTCGCCCGATGCGGCGGCACCAGAAGCCGCACCATCCGCAGCCGCACCGCTCGCAGCCGCACCGCTCGCAGCGGCATCACCTTCGCCGCTACCCCCTTCAGCACCAGTAGCAGATAAACCGCTGTCGTCGGTTGCTGCGGAATCATCTTCCTTCTGGTACTTCGTCATATCGACGTAGTACGGCAGACCTTCGGGCATTTCGTTTATTACGATGTCGGCAGCTTCTTTGTATTCCTTAAGCCAAGTCTGATAAGCTTCGCTCTGCTTGCTGGAGGAAATGGTCTTCTTAATCTGGTCGAGGAACTCACTTGGAAGCTGATCGCTGCTCGTAATCTCTTCCGGAGCGTTGAACACGTCGGTACATTTGATAATGTGGATACCGAAACTGCTCGTAACCAGCCCGCTCATCTGATCTTTCTCCAAACCGTCAAGCGCCGTCTGGTATTCGCTCACGAAGTTGGTCAGTTTGTCCCAGCCCACATCTCCGCCTTTTTCAGCGGAAGCGGTGTCAGTCGAATACTGCTTCGCGGCATCGGCGAAATCGAGCTCGCCGGAATTAAGCTTGTCAAGCACCTCCTGGGCAGTCGCCTCGTCGTCGGAAGCGAACAGTATATGGGAAGAGCGCTTCGCCCCACCATATGACGTCGCATACATCTTGGAGTACTTGAGCAGGTCTTCTTCACTCGGCTCCTCGTCGGTGGCAAATTGGGCATACAGGTCGGTATAGAGAAGCGAAAGCTCCAGATTCTGCCGGTACTCCTCCTCGGTGGTGCCGGCTCCGTCAAGCGCTTTCTGCCACGCTTCGTCGTCATCGTATTGGGACTTCATCGAGTTAACGTACTCGTCAACCGTCGAGCTTTCGACGGTAATGCCCCTCTCGGCAGCTCCTTGGCGGATAAGCTCCTGATCAACATACCCATCGATTATCTGTTCGCGCACCTTCTCGGGAGTGTAATCGTTTTGGGCCAGCCACTCACCCCATGCATCTTCGGTATCGATTGACATCTGCGCGCGAATGGCCTCAACCTGCTCGGTTATCTTGTCCTCGGAAATCTCCGTTCCGTTAACGGTAGCAGCAACCCCTCCGGTTTTTCCATTGGAGGAACTACCGCTTCCGCAGGCAGCCAACCCCCATATGCAGGCAACCGTCAGGCTTGCTATACATATCGTTTTCGCAATCTTCACAGTTTTCATATGACCCTTCCTCGATATGCCTTACTGCTTTTCGCAGAACCGCAGAACACTACATGAAGCGTGGTTGCTAATCTCCGCATTTTCCCATATGTGCCGAACGGGAAAATTGGTTGCACAAGATGCCCACTTTCACTTCATAGAGCATAAACGGCTCGCCCATAGAGAAAATCCCACTATACAACCTGCTCATTATTGTTCTTCCCCATAGCGAACCACTACCTGGATGCAGGTATCCTACTGTTTGTTGGCTTTCTTGCGCTCCACCGAAGACAGAATGCGCTTGCGCAGACGGATGCTCTGAGGGGTCACCTCCACCAATTCGTCGTCCTCGATGTACTCAAGAGCCTCTTCGAGCGTGAACGTGACGGGCGGCGTGAGCTGGATAGCCTTGTCGGCGCCGGAAGAGCGCTGGTTGCCAAGCTGCTTCGAGCGAGCGACGTTCACCACCATGTCTCCCTCTTTGGCGGATTCGCCCACGATCATGCCCTCGTAGCAATCTTCACCAGGCCCCACGAACAGGCGCCCGCGTTGTTGCAGCGTATCGAGCGCGTATGCAACCGACTTCTCGGTGGCCTTCGCTATCATGGACCCGTTTTTGCGACCCAGCATTTCCCCTCGATACGGTCCGTATTCGCTGAAATGATGGAACATCGTGGCCTCGCCGCGCGTGGCATTCAGAAGTTTCGTGCGCAGACCCATGGTTCCGCGCGAGGGAATCTTAAACACCAGATGCGTCGCATCGCCACGTGCGAACATGTCGGTCATCTCGCCACCTGCGCTGCCGAACACCTCGATGGCCTTGCCGGCATACTCGCTCGGCACGTCCACCGTGGCTTCCTCAATGGGTTCAAGCTTTTGACCGTTGGCGTCCTTCTTGAGGATAACGCGCGGGCGGCCCACTTGGAACTCATACCCTTCGCGCCGCATGGTCTCCATAAGAACCGAAAGGTGCAGAACACCTCTGCCTGCAACTTCGATGCCGCTTTTATCTTCCAGCTCGGTAATGTGCATGGAAATGTTGCTCTCGGCTTCGCGCATCAGGCGCTCCTTGAGCTGGCGTGCACCCACGATGTCTCCTTCCTTGCCGACAAGCGGACTGGTGGACGCCTCGAACACAACGGCCATGGTAGGTTCTTCCAGCTCAATGGGGGCAAGGCGGATAGGATGCTCGCGGCTTGTGACCATATCGCCTATATCGGCGTCCTCCACGCCCACCACGGCGACGATGTCGCCGGCGTGCACTTCCTTCTGCTCTTTCTTGCCCAGCTCTTCGAACGTGAAGACCTGTTTGATGTTGGTGTTGTAGCGCGTGCCGTCGTTCTTGATGACCAGCACCGGCTCGCCTTTGTGGATGGTGCCGGAAAATAAACGGCCCACACCGATACGACCCACGAAGCTGGAGTGATCGACCGTGCAGATTTGCAGCGCCACCGGCCCTGCCGGTTCGCAGTCAGGCGACGGAACCTCTTTGAGAATAGTATCGAGCAAAGGAACCATGTTCATGTTGCCGTCGTCGGCAGCGTAGCGCGCATATCCGTTCATCGCGCTCGCGTATATGATGGGGAAATCGAGCTGCTCATCGCTCGCCTCAAGCTCAACCATAAGGTCGAACACCTCATCGACCACTTCCTCGGGGCGCGAACCGGGGCGATCTATCTTGTTGATGACCACCACGATGCGCATGCCCAGCGCAAGCGCATGCTTGAGCACGAAGCGCGTCTGGGGCATAGGCCCTTCGAACGCATCCACAATGAGCAGTGCGCCGTCGGCCATGTTGAGCACACGCTCCACTTCACCGCCGAAATCGGCGTGCCCTGGCGTGTCGATGACGTTGATCTTCACATCTTTGTACGTGATGGATATGTTCTTGGACAAAATGGTGATGCCGCGTTCGCGTTCCTGATCGTTGCTGTCAAGCACCCGTTCCTCAACCTGCTGATTCTCACGGAACACGCCCGCTGTGTACAACAACCTGTCCACCAACGTCGTCTTACCGTGGTCGACGTGGGCGATGATGGCCACGTTGCGAATGTTTTCCTGCTTCATTCTTCTTTCTTCCTTCTTCCTTCCGCTTTTTCTTCCTTCCGCTTTTTCGCGCTTTCTTTTGCTATTTCAGCTATTCTAAGTCTTCCAGGTCTTCCAGTTGACGCATGAGTTTTTTCTTCTCGGCATTCAGCTCGCTTATATGCTCGTCCAGCACCCCGATCGTGCGCTGTGCGGAAACAACCTGGATAATTCCCCACACGGCCGCCGTGCCGGCAATGCCGGCGACTATCATGAGCAAACCAGGCTTTCTTCCGCATATCAGTGCCACTAACGCGCCTATTCCCGCCATGACGGCACCGTTTCGCCGCTCATCGTATGCCACGTCCCGCTGCGCCACCAGCTGCGTCTTCGCTGCGGAGATTCCTGCCAAACGCGCCTCTATCTCGTCGGCTTCGGTGTAGCCGGAAGCAGCCCGCGCCGCACCTTTGCCGCAGCTCGCGCCGGACCGATATCCGTCCGCAGCCCCTGCGCGAGAGCGTCCGCCCCCAGAGACCTTGCTTCGAGAACCCTTCCCGCTCGTTAAGAACTCATAAGCTTCTTGCAGGTTCTTGAACTGCTCGGTCGCGCGGTCCTGCAGTTTTTTGTTGCTGGCGAATCGGTCGGGGTGAAGAATCTGGGCCGTTTCCTTGTAGGCGGTTTTTATATCGTCTAGCTTGGCTTCTTCGTCAAGCCCGAGTATGCGCAGCGCTTCCTTTCGGTTCAAGGTTCCTCCCCTCCCTTTCCTGTTCGCACTGTTTTATTCCGAATATAGACAATGTAGACCTTCTCTTGCTTCTCTTTTGGGAGGCTCACAGAAACGTTCTTGGTTTCGAAGCCGTATACTACCATGTTCAGTGCGACCTTGCGGCATGTCTAGCGGCATGTCACAGAATGCACGCGACGCGGCGGTAAGGGCGGTAAGCGATCACGGCAGCTACCGCAAGCAGAGCCGTGCTCGACAACATGGCAACAAGGTCGAAGTCGTTTCCCGTCACATACGTGGATGCAAGATATCCGTAAGCAAGATAGGGCGGAAACCCTGCAAGAAAGTTGAAAATCGCATGGAGCGCAATAGGCGTGCGCAAAGACATGAAAGCCCGATACAAACAGGCCATGACAAATCCGAAAACAATAGCTTGGACGGTCTTCGCCACCATCTGAGCCACCTCAATTATCTGGGGCGCTTCAACCGCACCGAATTCCCCTGAAAAGCTTCCGGAAACGTGAAGGATTCCGAAGATGGCCGCAGAGGCAAGCGCGGCCCTAAACACAGGGCGCCCCTCTTTAGCGCGCGCAAAGCCAAGTGCAAACCCCTTGAACACAATGCCTCGGAACAAGAACTCCTCGAACATCGCCGTCAGCATGCACGATACGGCGAAAACCACGGAAAGACCTACCAGCTGGGCCCCGCGTGGCGCGCTGGCATAATGCAGTAGGTCGGCGAGGTCGGCGCAAAGCGGCGCACTGGCGCAACGCAACGAGTCGATATATTGCGGCGCGTCTGCGCAGGAGGCACCATGCGCCGCAGCACCAAAAAGGGATATGAAGCCGGAAACCAAGCCGGCAGCCGCCACAAGAGACACGATAGCAGCAAGCTTGCGAGGCCTCAAGACAACGCTTTCGGAACCCCTCGGAAAAACAGCAGCGAAAGCCCTCATCAGCGCGAAAGCGCACAACATGGCGAAGAGCGTCCGAACGATGTCGGCCAAAAGACTGTAGGCGGGAATTGCATCGTAGCAGCAAAAAGCAATGAGAAGCGAAACGAAGCTGAACGCAACAGGAAAGCGAGCGCCGAGGCGAGCGCACAACCCCCTGATTTTTAGAAGATATGACCTGAGCTTTTTCATGATTGAAGTATAATCGACATCCTATCGAACCATTTCGGCAAGGCAGTTGAAGGCTGCGAACGTTCATGGAAAAACACGTCGGGAAACATCATTGGAACCTATCGCCCACAGGGCTTTCTTCGTTCGCCCTCAAACTAGCCGCCATCTTCGGCATGACGTGCAACCATGCTGCGTACCTTTTCGGGTCGATTATTCCCTTTCCCATAGAATGCATCCTGTTCGCAGCAGGCGGCATCACCTTTCCCGTCATGGCGTTCCTTCTTGTTGAAGGCTATACGCACACTTCAAGCGTCAGGAAGTATGCGGCACGGCTGCTTGCGTTCGCGTTGGTTTCCCAAATTCCCTATTCGCTCTTTCTCGATTCGAACGGAAACGTCCTGTTCACGCTCCTTATAGGGCTTGGCCTTCTGCACGCTCATGACCATATGGAAAACCGAATTGGGTTCTGGATGCTCGCAGCAGGAGGGTGCGTGGCGAGTCTTCTGTGCGACTGGGGCTTTCTGGGAGTGGCGATGGTTCTCATGTTCAAAGTCATGAGAGGAGAGGCAGGGGGTATAGCTGCCCCCGTCGGTCTTGCCATAGCTTCAGTCGGGTTACCCGCGTTAAGCGACATGGTTTCAACGGGCGTTTCCGCTTTGCCCGCGCTTCTCTACCCTTTCGCAGGATGCTCGGCGGCGATTCCCCTTATAAGCGCATACAATGGCAGGAGAGGCCGCCCCCTGAAATGGCTTTTCTACGCCTACTACCCTGCACATATCGCCGTACTTGGGCTTGCCCATATCCTCGTAACAGGCTCTCTGCCGTAACTCTCTGCCGTAAAAGTGCATATGCGACTGGGCCGTCGCCCAGCTCGTAGACCCTCGCAATCGACCGGGCCGTCGCCCAGCTCGTAGATCCTCGCAATCGACCGGGCCGTCGCCCAGCTCGTAGATCCTCGTAAAGAGCCCTGTGCTGCAAGAGAGCCTTTTTCGCCGCTTTTGGCGAAGTCGGGCAGTGCTCACACCGCAACGCCCCTACTTCTCGTCCCTTTTCTCTGCGCAGCAAGAAATCGCGCAACGGAAAATGAGGCGGAGAGCAGCGTCACATTTCGAAATCTTCGGGCTATACAGCGTTAGAGTTCGAAGTCTTCGGGAGCGATATCGTTGAGGAAAGACCGGAAACTGTCTATCTCTTCCTCTTCGCTCGATTCCCCTTTGAACACGAACGGGAAAGAACCCTTCTCAAGCGTTTCCTCGTCAATAAACAGCGGAGCGCCTTGCCGTACTGCAAGCGAAATGGCATCGGAAGGTCGCGCGTCCAGCTCGATAAGCCTTCCTGCTTGGCATATCACCAGCTTTGCGAAGAACACCGGCCCTTTCATTCCCGAAATCAAGGCGTGATCGACGCGCGCGTCCAAATTCGTGAGGGCATCGAGAAGCAGATCGTGTGTCATAGGGCGCGAGCAGCGGGCGTTTTCAAGGGCCATGCCCAAATGAGCCGCCTCCACCGCGCCAATCCAAATGGGAACGATGCGCGCTTTTCCGTTCTGCATTTTCTCGGTCGGCCTTAAAACAATAATCGAAGGAGACGGAGCAGTCGAAGCTATCAGAGTCTGCACATACACGGGAACCACAGCAGCTCCTTTCTCAAGCGCCCTTCGCACTTTTTCGCACCTTTTCGCACCTTTTTTCGCCACAACTTATGATACCAGAAAAAAATATCTTGACCTAACGGTTGTGTTTGGCATAAGATGTTCAGGCACTTTTTCGTGGGCCCGTAGCTCAGTTGGTTAGAGCGCACGCCTGATAAGCGTGAGGTCGCTGGTTCAAGTCCATTCGGGCCCACCATTTACTCGCGATAAACGCTCCACCGTGAGCCGAGTTTGCCGGTGGAGCGTTTATTATATTCGGGGCATTAGCTCAGCTGGGAGAGCGCGGGCTTTGCAAGCCTGAGGTCAGGGGTTCGATCCCCCTATGCTCCACCATAGGATACTCGCGCGAACGCCCTCCGAACTGCGGTTCGGGGGGCGTTCGTCTTTTTCTCGCACCTTGGCGGACGAGGTGCTGCTCATAGCATCCCCTATTTTCTGTGCTAGCTGGAAAATTGCTAGAATCCTTTTGTGCTAGGTCGCGTCATCGCAAGATGTGTAGCCAGAGTGCGATGCAGCTGATCTTTGTGCATGCAAACCCCTTATGCCTTGTATCCCGTACTTTGAACCCAGCGTCCCTTCATCGCCCGGACCTCACACCCCGTAACGAGCAAGCAAGTCCTCTCGATTAGCGCGCACGTATTCACGCATGTAAGGTATGGAAAACGCCACGAACCCGCGCGCTGCAGACTCGACGATCTGCCGATTGATGAGCAGACGACGATACGACGTGAGGGAGCTTGGCGCAACACCAATCCTCTCAGCGACGGCAGATGTTCTGGAGACCCCCGCATCTTGCGACATCGCAATCACGTATTCCATAGCGTGCAGAGGCAAACCCGCAAGCGCGGGTTCGTGAACCGTCGTATTGAAGTCACGCATGGCCTCCTTGACGCCGAACTCAACATCACCAACATCGATTTCCTTCGATTGCTGCGCATGGCGCTTTCCCATCCGCCAAACATGGTAGCCCACAAGCTGAATAAGGTACGCATATCCTGCAGTAGCCTCCGTCGCTTTCGCAAGGGCCTCGTCTTCGATGGACATCCCCGACTTCTCGATGGTTGACCGCAAAGCGCATGACACCTCGTCAAGAGGGATGGAATCGAGCTCTTCTGCTTTGGCACGGCGCAAAAACGTAAGCGCTTGACCGCTGACCAAATCCATCACGCCCGTTGTAATGCCAGCGAAAACGAAGGCGATGTTTCGCTTTTCTCTGATAAGATGCTGAACAGCCGCCGCCAGATCGCGCATGTCGGACTCTTTCGCATCCTGCACCTCGTCAACGGTGACAAGCAAACCAACGGGATTGCCACCCAGCTTTTCAGTGGCTTTTTTCAGAGCTTCGCGAAGAGACGAGCCTTCCTCCTTCTTGGCGCCCGCATGCACCTTTACCACACCCATGTCGAAGTCGGCCGAAATGCTGGCACCAGAAGAGTCGCGTGCAAGAGCCGCCACCATGTTGGAGCAGAGGTTCTCGCCCGCCGTTTCATCCACGACCGTCCAACCGCGCTTCCGCGCGATATCGCCAAGTTCGGTCAGGAGAACCGTTTTCCCCGACCCGCGAGGCCCAGTAATGCGCATGAGTCGCGCAGGAGCGCCAACCCCTTCGTCAAGACCGTCGGAAAAATCGTCAATCACCTTATCGCGGCCGATAAGAACAGGCGGTTCCGCCCCTGCCGTCGGCTTGAACGGATTCACCAACTTTGCACCAACCATATTCGCACGCCCTTCGAATCGATTCGTTGTAGCAACTGTAGCAATTGTAGCAGCTATCGTAATTATAGCAACTATAGTAATTGTATAAATCTCAGCAAAAAGAAGGATAACGGCAGTTGAGCAAAACCCATCGCATAGCGATTCACCCGCACATCACGGGGCATAGACGACTACGCCATCGTCGATCTTGTTGAAGGTGCAATAAGATAGTCAAACCTGCAACGCGAAATCGCTTGACCGCAAGGCGCATAAGGCAAACAAGCAACGTAACGATCGCCTATCCTACAAGCCCCGCCAACTTTACCGAACATATCGCCTGTTGCGGGTAGCACCTTCGGCCTTCAGAACGCCATTTGCCGTCATCTGGGCAAATCTTCTGCTGACGGTCCTCCTAGACGCCCCTGATGCCTGCATCACCCCAGACACGGTAGCGTAACCGTTGGCGTCGAGCAACCGAGCAATCGCATCATCGACCGCTCGCCTGCCCGCATCAGAGTGCTCCTTTGACCCAGGAATCTCCCGGATATCGGGAGAGGAAACAAAAGCCTGAAAAACGTCGCCCTCTTCAAGCACAGGCTCTGAGCCAGAATAAATTGGCGCGTACTTAAACAGGATACGCGTGCCGCTGCCGAGTTCTTCAGCGCGACCTATTTGAGCGAAGAATCCCTCAATCAGAGGATTTTTCGGGCGGGGGCTAAAACTATCGAGAGTAATCTTTCCCGAAAAGACCGAGCGACTTGCATTGACAGTGCGAACCCCATCGCCTTCGATAAAAATCTGCGCAGGTAAAGTACTACTGTATTCCCGATGCATCAAACTATTGGCAACTAGCTCGCGGCATATCACATCCCGAATGCTCACGTTTTGAACGCCCTCGAGATAGAAGCGGTCGGGGAGATGTTTTTGCATGAACTCGAGAAGCTGGTCGTAGGCGTCTATAAGATTGGTCTTCACCGTCAACCGATCGTCATATCGATCCTTGTCCTGAATTCTTACAACCGCATCTGTCCTATACGCAGGACATACGCTCGCGATAGCCTCGTCGGTTCCAACAAGAAGCGCGGCGGCACGCGTGAAACCTTCCATGCCTGTTTCGGGATCGCGAATGTAAAGACCTGCACTTTTAAGTAGCTCCTCGTTGCTCAAGCCCAACCAAGGATGACCGGTTCTCCGGCTTTCTGCGAGCAGTCTGATGCGGGGAAACAGATCATCGCGCAAATCATCCATACGAAGAAAAGGGTATACCTTTCTTTCGGAGAAATAATCCTGTTTGCGAATGTAGAGCCCGGATATTTGCGCATCGCTTTTAAGACGAACGTCCACATCGCCCACGCGGTCGTAAACCTCTCCCTTAAAACGATAGACGCTCGGCCCAAAAGGCACCCAGATTCGCAGAACTGCAGCTTCGCCGTAGTCGACGCTCTCGACTTCCACAGCAGGTGCAACGTTGAAAACATTTTGATTGTTCACAACATTAACTATGTTTCGCTGGATTTCGACTATTCGATCTTTATCTATGCCGGCAATCGACCCGTCGTCGTTTATTCCGAGAAAAATGTCCCCGCCTTGTCTGTTCGCAAACGAGCAAATCGTTTCGAAAACGTCCTTTTCGGGCTTGCTTCCGCATCGTTTAAACTCCAACGACACGCCCTCGCCTTGATCTAAGCGCAAGCGCAACTCTTCAAGCGTCATAAATCATCTCCCCGTTTCAATGCTTTGAGCCATTATAGGCCAACTTGAGCCATTATAGGTCAACTTGAGCCATTATAGGCCAACTTGAGCCATTATAGGCCAGCGAACAGAAGGGCCTTTCGGATTCATGACAAACCGGGATATCCCATCGACCCCGCCAGGCCGTACCACGCCGAACCCCCTTCCGCTTCTGCTGAAATGCCGGGGGAAGAAAAAAGGGGGCAGATACGCTTCGCACCTAAAAAGGCAAAAGCTCGAAATGGGTGTTTGAATAGCGCCATCGATAGTGACGGTACTCGCACCGCCAAACTGATACGAATCTTGCCAGATTTTCAGATTTTCAGAAAAGCAGAAGCTTGGCTAGTGCAACCTGCTTGCTGCTAAAGTCTTCGTAGACACGGAAGCCCGGATTTCCGTCTTTGGAAGCGCCAATCGAAGGAAGCAGAATCTTGACAAGTTCAACCTGCCAAACGCCAGATTGATTTACAGCCAACTTAGGTATTTATTTGTCGCTAATCGTCGGAAAAATATTTCGCCAATCGTCGGAAAATTATTGTAGAATTCATAATTGCGGTGTATAAAAAGATAGCGTGAATGGAAGCGAGGCATTCCGAATGAAAAACTACAGGAAAAGAATTGCCGACGATATTCTGAAACGGAAGTTGGAAGGCAAAGGTGCGGTGCTGATTGAAGGTCCCAAGTGGTGCGGTAAAACTACAACTGCCGAACAGCTCGCTGCCAGTATTTTGTATATGGATGACCCAGAAAAGAAAGAGCAAAATATTACTATGTCCGAGGTGAACCCCAAACGACTGTTAAAGGGGGCAACGCCGAGACTGATTGACGAATGGCAGCTTGCCCCAAAACTTTGGGATGCTATCCGTTTTGAGGTTGACCATCGTGGTGAACTTGGACAGTTTGTTCTCACCGGTTCCGCTGTTCCCGCCGACACCAAGGAGATTACGCACTCTGGAATAGGTCGTTTTACCTGGCTGACCATGCGACCTATGAGTTTATACGAATCGGGGGATTCAACAGGTGAGGTCAGCATAAAAGACCTGATTGAAGGAAATACGGAAATTGACGGAGGTTCCAATCTGAGTATCGACCGTCTGGCTTTCCTTGTGTGTCGAGGCGGATGGCCGCAAGCGGTGGATATGCGCAATGAGATTGCTTTGGATCAAGCAGTTGATTACTACGATGCGGTTGTTCACTCCGACATTAA
>JAEYEL010000079.1 GCA_023403475.1 Actinomycetes bacterium | reverse complement strand
ACCCCTGCGGGGCATCCTTGCAGGGCGGGCGGCGCTTGCCATTGCGTGAATTGGGGTTGTATGCTTGAAACTTTAGCCGGAGTGCTTTCGCTGGTTGTTCAGCCGTGCTATGCGTTAACGGGCAACTGGTGGGTGTCCATTCTGCTGTTCACCGTCATTATCAAGATCGTGCTTATGCCGCTGGCGCTGTGGTGCCAGAAGAACAGCATCGTCATGGTGCAGCTCATGCCCAGCCTGTTCCGCATCAAGGTAAAATACTACGGCGATGCGGAGACCATAGGCGAAAAGCAAAGTGAACTGTACAAGGAAAAGCATTACCACCCCCTGCTCAGCCTAGTGCCGTTACTGGTGCAGATTCTCATCCTGTTCGGGCTGGTGGAGGTTATCCACGGCATCACCGACGGCGGAGCGCCGGGCACGGAGTTTCTGGGAATGGTTCCTGTGGAAGACGGTGGCGTTTCATGGGTCATGCCGGTGCTTGCGGGGGTTTCCGCCGTGGCGCTGGGCTTCGCGCAGAATCGCATCAACCCGCTGCAGCGCGAGCAGACCCGCGCAGAGAAGAGCACCACGAACGGGCTTTCCATTGCACTTTCGTTCGTTCTGGGCGTGTTCGTGGCCTGCGGCATGGCGTTTTACTGGATCTGCTCGAACATGACGGCCATTGCCGTGCAGATACTGTGCAACCTGTGCATCAAGCCGAAAAAGCACATCGACTACGAAGATCTGGCGGCCGCTCGCGCCGAATTGGAGGAACTGGAGGCGCTCGAGCCCGACAAGCCGAAGTGGTACCGACGAGACCCGCTGCGCCGCCGCGAGCGCGCGGACTACAAGCGATTCTTCGGCGTGGTGAACAAGCACATCGTGTTCTGCGCGGAGAGCAGCGGCTTCTACAAGTATTTCCAAGGCGCTATAGAGTGGCTGCTGGCGAATAGCGACGTGCGCATCCACTACGTGACCAATGACCCGAACGATCGCATCTTCGAGCTGGCGAAGGAAAACCCACGCCTCGCCGTCTACTACGTTGGCGTGAAGCGGCAGATCACCCTCATGATGAAGATGGACGCCGACGTGGTGGTGACCACGCAGGAGGACTTGGACAACTTCTACATCAAGCGCTCCTACGTGCGCAAGGATGTGGAGTACGTGTTCATGTTCCATCATATGACCTCCACCCACCTGACGGCGATGAAGGAATCGTACGATCATTATGACCATCTGCTGTGCTCAGGCCCGCACCAGGTGGCCGAGATTCGCCGAGCCGAGAAGATGCGCGGGCTGCCGGCGAAAGACCTGGTGGAATGCGGCTACGACTTGCTGGATAAAGAAATCGCCGCCTACCGCGCGCTCGGCGAAGTTCGAAACGAGAGGCCGGTGGTGCTCGTCGCACCCTCGTGGCAGGAGGACAACCTGCTCGACCTGTGCGCCGACGATGTGATACGCCCGCTTCTGGGGCGCGGTTGGCGCGTGGTCGTGCGCCCGCACCCCGAATACACCAAGCGCTACAAGCCCCGATGGGAGGCGCTGCAGGCTCGCTACGCCGACGTGCCGGAAGGCGAGCTGTTGTTCGAGCACGATTTCAGCTCTAACGAAACCATTTTTACCTCCGACGTGCTGGTGACGGACTGGTCGTCTGTGACCTGCGAGTTCTCGTTTTCCACGCTTCGGCCCTGCGTGTTTGTGGACACGCCCATGAAGGTTGGCAACCCCGACTGGCGGGAACTGGGCATCGAGCCGACCGACATAACGCTGCGCAACGAGATAGGTGTCTCGATAGCGCCCGCCGACCTCGCGGGCGAGCGCGGCATCGCGCGCGTGGTGGCCGAAATGCTGGAAAACCCCGGTGCGTGGGAGGAGCGCATCGGGAAGGTACGTGCGCGCACCATATTCAATTTGGGGCGCGGCGGCGAGGTGGCAGGAGAGTTTTTGCTGGAGCTAATGCTGCGGAAGCAAGAAGAGCGCGAGGGTGAGAGTGAGAAGGCCTCCCATGAATAAGAACTTCTTCGGGAATTGTGCGTTTTTGTTCGTTTGCGACGGCGCGTTCTCGCTGGCGGCTGCATTTCTGCTGATGGCGGCGCTGCCCTCGCTGGCGTTCGCCTATGTTGACCCTTCCGTTATGACCTATGCCATCCAAGCGTTCGCAGGTGTTGCCGTGGCGCTTTCCGCTGTGCTTGGAGTGATGTGGCGACGCGTGCGCAAGAAGCTGCTCGTGCTTCTGCAGGTCGATGAGAACGCGGGCAAGGAAGTGGAAGGCGCGGTGCATCGTACAGATCCCGCGCACCTGGTTGTCGAGCCCAACATCGTGTCAAGTCCGAAAGACTCGAAAGGTAGGCGCGGATCCCGCACCGTTGCGGGCCGCGGTGTACAGGCTGCACAAGGGGCGTTCGCGGAAAGCCTCAGGTGGAAGAACCGCTTGGCATACGCTGCTATCGTGGCGGTGTTCTGTGTGTTTACCGTTTTGGTGGTGGCTCCTTACGAGCTGGTTGCCGGCGCTTCCGGCAGCTTGGTGCTTGGGCTTTCCGATGTGTGGCTGCCGCTTGCTGTGGCGGGCTTGGCGTGTTCGGTATGCCTTGCCTTGGCGGCATCGATTCTGCGCGGGCGGGCTTTCGATATTGCGCTGCTGGTGATGTTCGCGTTGGGTTTGTGCGCATATGTGCAGGTTATGACCATGAACGGGGTGCTGCCGTCCGCCGACGGCAGGGCGGTGGATTGGGGAGACTTCGCGGGAATCACCGTTGTGAGCACGCTTGTATGGCTGGCGCTTATGGCGGGGGTGCTGGCGCTGGGGCATCGCAAGCGCTTGCTGGCGCGTGCGGGTGCTGCGGCGGTGAGCGTGTTTCTGGTGGCGGTGCAAGCGGTGGGCGTGGCGGGGCTGTTTCTTGTGCCTCCCGCGCAAGGGGAAGACGTGCTGGGTGCCGCTGCGAGCGGCGAGCCTATCCGCGTGACGCAGGAAGGGCTTTTCGATGTATCGGCGAAGAGCAACGTCATCGTGTTCGTGCTCGACATGTTCGATACGCAGCAGATGCAGCACCTGCTTGAAAAGAACCCCGCCGCGCTCGACGCGTTTTCCGACTTTACCTTGTTCACCAACGTGTCCGGCTCGATGATTCCCACGCGTTATGCCGTTCCGTACCTGCTCACTGGCGAGGTTCCGCAAGAAGACGAGCCGTTTTCGCAATATTTGAGCGAGCGTTACGCACGCAGTTCCTTCCTCGATAGCGTAAACGAAGCGGGATATTCCGTGGGGCTGTACTCCGACACGCTCGGTTTCGAGTATCTGCCGTCTGGCGAGGTGCAACGCGTGGCCGCCCTCACCGAGAACCTGCATGAGGTGGAAGCGCCGCGCATCGATAACGTGGGCACGGTGCTGACGCTATGGAAGTGCGCGCTTTATCGCGATGCCCCTTGGCCGCTCAAGCGCTTCTTCTGGTTCTACACCGACGAAGTGAACAACAGCATGGTGGAGCAGGGCGCTGCGGGAGAAGCCGTCTATACTATTGACGACGCGCGCTATTATCGCGACCTGTGCGAGCGGCGACTTGAGGTGAGCGACCAGGGCGCGGGCGCGAACAGCCAGGGCGCGGGCGCGGGCGCGTTCCGCTTCATCCATCTGCTCGGCGCGCATTACCCTTACTCTCTCGATGAAAACGCCCAAGACGTTGGCGTGGACAATTCGACGATCGACGCGCAAAGTCTGGGTGCGCTGCATATCGTTGCGGAATACGTTCAACAACTGAAGGACGCGGGCGTATACGACAACACCACCGTCATCGTAACGGCCGATCACGGCTGGTGGTACTGCACCATGCAGATCGACGCTCCCACAAGCCCCCTTCTTATGGTGAAGCCGCCGACGGCGAACTTGTCGCTGGCGGACTCGCTAACGAATTCCTCTGGCCCGCGCCTGTGCGATGCCGCCGTAAGTCACGCCGATGTCCAGGCGACGGCGCTCGCCGCGATGGGGCTGTGGGGCGAATACCCAACAACGCTTCTTGGCCATTCCCTGCTCGACGTTGCGCGCGGGTTGCCAGGCGCACAAGACATTTTCGCGAACCGCATGCGCTACTACTACGTAACGACGAGCGATGGCAAGCACGACCAGCAAATCCAACAATACGAAATAGCCGGCAACGCCCTCGACTTCTCCACCTGGCATCCCACCGGTACCGAATGGAATGCGCAGGAGTAGCGAACGTTTCACGTGAAACACCCGCGTGAGACATTCGCCATCCTGCTAGGGTGGGCGGAGCTGCCCAGTTAATTGCTCCAGGAAAAGGATTGGCCCGGGGAGAGGGGAACTCCACCGGGCCACAAGGAGGGGATGATGCGACGCTCGTTGGCGTCGCTACTGCTTTTATAAGGGGGAAAAGCAGTGCAACTTCGAGGAGGGGAACCTCATCAGCTGCTGGTAAGCATTATAGCGGCGGCTCTTGAAAAACCTATGGTCGGGGAGTGCTTGTCTCATGGAACGGTCGTGCACAGTCGGTGAATTGCACGGGCAACAAGAGCTCTGCCCACTTAGCGCCGCAGACCAACCGTTCGTCTGTTAGAGTGGGGGCGCGGGGCTGCGGTGCGCGGGGCTGCGTCCGCCAAGGAGACAGGTGACACGCTCGCCATCTATTTTGCTCTCCTGTTTTTCGGTAGAGCCATGCAGCATTCGACGCTTCTTCCTTCATGGGGAACGGATCTTACCAGCACATCGACACCGTACGTTCGGCGGAGCGCATCCTCGGTCAGCACGTCGCGGTAGTAACCGTACTGTTGGCGGCTTTCGCGCTGCATGAGCAGAACGTCAGATTTGAGAGTAAACGCCTGAGTTGGATCATGGGTGGTGAGCAGCACCCCTATGCCTTGCTCGGCAAGGCTCATAATGCGTTCGAGCACGTGCATCTGATTGCCGAAGTCCAAGCTGGCCGTAGGCTCGTCCATAATCAGATAGCGTGGCTGTTGAGCCAAGGCGCGAGCGACGAATGCCATCTGCAGCTCCCCGCCCGATATTTCCGAACAGGCTTTCTTCGCCAGATGATCTATGCCCATGAGGGCAAGGGCATGTTTAACCGCTGCATAGTCTTCAGGTCCCGGTTGCTGCAATAGCCGCAAATAAGGAGCGCGTCCCATAAGAACCACGTCCTCTACCGTGTATGAGAACGGGAGCGTTTGCTGTTGGGGCACATAGGCGATACGCTGGGCTATTTGGGAGCGTGAAAGGGACGTAATGGGGGAATCGTCAACGACGATGGATCCTTTTCTTGCAGGAATGAATCCGAGTACGGCCTTGAAAAGGGTCGTCTTTCCCACGCCATTAGGCCCAAGTACTGCAATCACCCGTCCTTGATCCAGGGCGAAACTGGCCTGTTCCACTACGCAGGTGTTCCCATAACCGCATGAAAGGCCTTCCACCGTAAGTGCCATTAACGCCAGCCTCCCTTGAACCTGAGCAGGAGCAATACGAAAACAGGGGCACCAACAAGTGCGGTAAGGATTCCAATGGGAATTTCCATGGGGAACATACCTCGTGCGATGTCGTCCATTATCAGCAGATACAACGCTCCACCGAAAAACGATGCAGGAAGAAGCCTGCGGTAGTCGGGTCCGAAGAGCATGCGAACAAAATGAGGGATGACCAATCCCACCCAGCCTATAATGCCGCTTACTGCCACGCTCACCGCTGTGATAAGCGTGGCGAAAACAATGACGATGGCACGCACACGCTGCGTTTCCATGCCAAGTGCGCGTGACTCTTCATCATCGAGCGACAGAATATTGATGCGCCAGCGTAGCCCGTACAAAACCACAGCCCCTATTGCGACGGGTGCCGTCAGCACGGCTACGTCTTTCCATGTTACAGAAGAGAGCCCGCCCATGAGGAAGAACGTGATGCCCGGCAGTTGAGAATACGGGTCGGCCACATATTTGGTGATGGAAATGCACGCTTGGAACAGCGCAGAAATAACCACGCCGGCCAGTACCAGCACGACGATGTTTGCCGATCCCTTTCCTACGGCGATGCTAATAAGGTACGTGAGGAACACTGCTAGCAGGCCGACCAGAAACGCCGACCCGGTTATAACGCCTACCGGTGCGGCCACCAACATGGCGCATGCGGCACCAAAGCCTGCACCGGCGGATGCCCCCAAGAGATCGGGGGAAACCATAGGGTTGCGAAACATTCCCTGAAAAGCTGCGCCTGCCATTCCCAATGCGCCGCCAATAAGTATGGCCCCTACAATGCGTGGTAGGCGCATTTTGAACAAGACCAACTCTTCGTTTGGCAAATCGCCCCCGGCAATCATGGTAGACACTGCTTCGGGAAAATGTGTCAGGGTGGCAGCAAGCAGCGAAACGTCAATGCTGTAACGACCGATTGCAAGCGAAGCTATGGCTGCGGCCAACATGGCAATGGCAAGCGCAATGAGGCCAGCGCGCCCCGGCAGTGTCGAACTTGCGCGATGTGGAATCGTTTTTCCCTCTTTGCATCTCCTGAAGCGCTGCGGCATGTCCTCTCTCCTAGAAAATCTGTCGAAACCTGCTAAATCGTCTGCTTGGGTCGCCCGCCGCTAAGCGAATTATCCTACTTGGGCGGCGGGCCGTCGGTTATTTCGGATCCTGATGATTTAAGATTCTCGTTGCTTGGTCGTCCGAAAGCTTGTAGTCGTAGAATTTCTCATAGAAGTCGATGAGGGTCTTCTTCATGTCGATGTCTTCGAACAGATCGGGGTGCAGGTTCTTTGCGAGATACACCAGATACAGAATCTTCTGAATGCCCGCGTCCCAGAAGAACACGCCGGTGGGCGTGGCATGTACCTGGTCGTTCTTCACGGCGGTCACGTTGTTGAAGTCGCCTGTGGAGAGGGCTTCGGCGATGGCGTCTTCTGCCGAGGCGTTGCCCGAAGAACCCGCATGGTCGACGAAGATGTAATCGGGGTTCCATTCTATGATTTGTTCGGCCGTTACTTCTATGTTCGAGCCGCCTTCAAGGCTGATGCTTGCCAGTTTACCTCCTGCAAGCTCTATGACTTCTACCATGTCGGACTTAGAGTCGTATCCGTGGAGAAGGTCGGTGTACGCCAGGTACACGCTCGGCCTTTCTGCGTCGGCCACTCCCTTGGTGCGCTCTTTCACCATGGACACCGTGTCATCGAAGTAGTCGCTGTACGCTTTGGCCTGTTTGGCGGCATCGTCGGTGCCGAACACGTTGGCGTACAGAGCGATGGAATCGGCTATATCGCGAAACTTGCCGGTTGATGCCATGGGGATGGCCACCATGCCGGCGTTGTTTATGGCTTCGGCCTGTGCAGGGTTGGGGAAGCAGAAAACCACCTGCACGCCTTGCGCAACAAGGTCTTCCACATTCAGGTCGGAATGCGCGTTCGGAATGCCCGGAACGTCGTTCAGTCGCTTGTAGACGACGTTCGACCACGGCCATCCGCTAATGTGGAAGTCGCCGTCGCAGGTGATAGTATTCTCGGCGCCAACGACCACAATGCGCTCGTATGACGGCCCGAAGATGGCGGCTACGCTGGTAACCTCGCCGGGCACTTCGATAGTGCTGCCGTCTAGGTTCGTAACGGTACGCTTCCCTGCTTTAGGGCTGGCTTCTTCCTTTTTGCCCTCGTTTCCCTTCTGGTTGTTCTCTTCCGACGAGCAAGCGGCTAGTCCGCCGACCATGATGGAGGCAAAAGCGCATCCTGCGAATCCGGCGAACGAACGCCGCGTCATCAAACGAAGGCGTCCGTTTTCGACGGTGGTCGCAATCGGCAGATTTCCCGTTTTGTTGTTTCCGTGCATGGTTTCTCCTTTCGTAGGCATGCTTTTCTGCTTGTAATTCCTCTAATTTGCACACCCTTTTACAGGGCTGAAGCCTTGATTGTGTCGGCTGCCGAGCCGTTCTTCATTGTTCAGGTGTGGTAGAAGGGCCTTGTGGGGAGGGTCAGAAGCCCTAAGGGGAAGGCTGAACGTGCAGCTCGAAGAGACCGTTTTACACATGGTCGCTTCCCTTATGTTCTGAATGAGGTTTCATACGATGCGTTCATTCCTAGGCGACGCTCGATATCCTCGCTGAATCCGTCGGCATGGTCGCTAAAGAAATAGCGAACTTTCGGTAGGGCAATGCGCGCAACGGCGTTCGCGCGCGCAAGCCATGTCGGATCGGTTCGCGGGCTGTTTGCCATAGGCGTGTTTGGGAAGGGCACGAAAGGCAAGATGGAAATGGATTCCGGTTCGAATCTGCTCGCGACGAGGATTCCCTTTGCCACGTCGCGAGCGGTTTCTCCCAAGCCTACGAGAAAGCCCGTCCACACGGAAAGGCCCGCTTCGCATGCGTATTCGAGCGCTCGTATGCGGTCGCTTAGGGAG
>JAEYEL010000054.1 GCA_023403475.1 Actinomycetes bacterium | reverse complement strand
GTGCTGCGGTATTGCGGTGCCGCAGGGGCACTGCGCCTGGCGTGCGGTGCTGCGGTATTGCGGTGCCGCAGGGGCACTGCGCCTGGCGTGCGGTGCTGCGGCGCTGCGGTATTGCGGAAGCGCTTGCGCATGCTTTGCCGCAGCGCTCGCGAAACCCGCAAAGCCGTTGGGATGCTCCCAGGATATTCCTCGCGCTTCTCCAACGTTTACGGTGTAGAATACGACTTCGGCATATATGCGACGGCGCGAGGAGCGGGGCGGACAATACAGCGCGAAACGCGGCGCGAACGATACGGCAGCGCAGAAAAACGCTGCGAACGAGAAGGAGCGAATAGAGCACATGGCAATAACGGGCAAGCAGGTTCGGCAGCTTCGCAGCATGGCGAACACCCTCAAGACCACTGCCATCGTGGGCAAAAGCGGCGTCACCGCGAGCGTCCTGAAGCAGGTGGAAGACGCATTGGAGGCGCACGAGCTTATCAAGGTGAGCGTGCTGTGCGAAACCGGCAAGGACGCCGCACAGACGGGGCGCGAAATGGCCGAAGCCACCGATTCCGAACTGGTGCAGGTCATAGGCAAGCGCGTGGTGCTCTATCGCGAAACCAGCCGCAAAGACGTGAAGAAAATAGAGCTGGCGCAGTAGCCCCCGCAGATCAGGGCCCCGAGAATTCGGCGCGCACGAGGTATTCCACGTTGCCCGCCGGGCCGCGGAGAGAAGATTCCACGACGCCGGCCACGTCGAAGCCCGCCCGCACAAGCGCCTCGCCCACTTCGGCAACCGTGCGCTCGCGCACAGAGGCATCGCGCACCACGCCGTGGTCTGCTTCGCCCGCGCGCGATTCGAACTGGGGCTTCACCAAGCCTACGAACACCGTGCCGACGCGCGAAAAGCGGGCGAACACGGGCGCGAGCGACGCGAGGCCGATGAAGCTCAGGTCGGCCACGATCAGGTCGAAAGGCGCGCCCAGCTTGGCGGGCGCGGCAAGCTTGATGTTCGTTCGCTCGAACACGTGAACGCGCGGATCTTGCCGCAGTTTCCACGCGAGCTGCCCATAGTTCACGTCCACGCAGGCCACGCTTGCAGCACCCGCCTGCAACAGGCAGTCGGTGAAGCCGCCGGTGGAAGCGCCCGCGTCCAAGCAGCGCATGCCGCGCGCATCCTGCCCGAACGCATCGAGCGCTCCTTGCAGCTTGTGCCCGCCGCGCGAGACGAACTGCTTGCGCCCGCGCACCGTCACTTCCGCATCGGGCGCCACGCGCACAGCCGCGCTCGTGGCGTACTCGTCGCCCACCTTCACCTCGTGCGCAAGCACCGCACGCAACGCCGCCCCCGTATCGGGAAAGCAGCCGCGCTCAACCAGCAGTTCGTCAAGTCGGGTTTTTTTCTTCGAAGTCTTTTTCATGGACAACAGTATAGCGCTAATCAGCCGCGTCGTCTGTATACGCGGGCACGGGTGGCGCCGCGCGCTTCCACCAGCCCGTCTTGCACGAGATTCCTCAGAAGAGAAGCCGCCTTGCGCGGGGGCATGCCCGTGCGACGAGCCACGTCCGATTTTCCCAAGAACTCTTCCGTTGAAAGCGCTTCCAAGACCGTCTTCGCGCTCTCACTGCAATATACGGGAGCCAATGCAGCCGCATCGATTTGCCTTCGCAACGCTGATCCACCGATGTTGCTTCCGCTCGCGTTCGGCAGCACGACCTTTACCGCACCGTCGAGGAATTTTATGTCGGGTTCTAGACCGGTACGGGCATATGCCCGCTGCATTTTCATGATGCCCGTACCATACGCCTCTATCCATTGCAGGCGATAGAAAAGAGCCGCCAGCCTCGCGTTGCGCGCAACGGAAACACCCGCCAAGGCAGCCATCCACGTTGTTTCCTGCGGCAACCCGCCGGGCGAAAGGATTTCGCAGAAACCGTCGAACACGTTGACGCCGATACTTGCCCGAATCGCGTAATCGCGGTGCACCACCGCATTGAGCACAGCTTCGCGCAACGCCTCCGGCGGATAGTCGCGCCATTCCGAGCGCTCGGGAGCCGCGCCCACTTCCGCATGCACGTCGTTGAGCATGTCAAGCATCTCCAACGTGTTTTCCACCTGCTTCAGCACCGATCCCCCCATTTCCCGACGCGTTTGGAAAACGGCCTTGTCCTCGCCCTTGAAACGAGCTACCTTCACGCTGAAGGGGCATTGATCGGAAAGAAGATATCCCAGATTGGTGAAAAAGCCGTCTTCCCCCACAACTCCCAACGACCTCTTCTGCGCCGCACCGAAAGCCATGCCATGTCGCTTGAAAACTCCTTCCGCCTGTTCAAAGCTCAATTCTTGGTTGAGAGAGCGTACCGATTCGAAGTCGTCCCCACTTACCTCGCGCAGCAGGCGACGAATCTCGTCTTGGGAAAGCGGTTGGGCGCTTGTTCCTTGGCGTACGTACACGCCCTCCGGACGCAGGCCCTTGCCCTCGATGCAGTAGGGGCGGCTCGGCCCGCGATGCGCGGTCACCACGACAAGCTCAACGTCGTCGAACCATTCGACGCGAGCTTCGGCGAACATGCTCAGATCGGGGACGATAGAATTGTGGATCATTGCGTTCACAGCCTCTTCGACCTCGTGCGCATTCGGCACGCCGATAACGTTCCCATCGTCTTCCACGCCGATGTAGACGGTACCGCCGTTGGTATTCGCGAACGCTACGATCTCCTTCTTGAGAGAAGGCGTGAAGGTGCGCTTGAGCTCCACTGTGGGCGTTTCCGCAAACGTCATGTTCCGCTCCTCTTTAATTATTTTGTATTTTACCTTTTACATTTTGCATTTTACCATATCATTTCTCATTTATTTTGCATTTTACTGGTAAAATGCAAAAAGCAATCGAAGGCATTTCAGTGCGGCGCGGTTGCGCGGTATTGAAGTAGTTATTGAAGTAGCCTTGAAGCGCAATTTGAAGTGCGAGAAGCTGCGCGTTTCCGGAGATTGCCATGTACCTTTACGGTATAGTCGACGCCCCTTCTATCGAAGATCGGGAGACAGAGTGCAAAGCTCGTCTCAATTGATAGACTTGCCGGAATCACACACCGAGGCAATTCGCAGGAACATGTCAACAAGACCCGAAAGATCCCCTTCTGCATTTCTCAATTCGTCATAGGTCTTCGCACGGACAAGATTTCTCAACACGCCGATCTCTTGATCGATGTAGGGATCTACAAACTCAACTGACATGAGCTGTCTCTTTTCGATTGGGATCCCAGCGTCGTTTAGTACGTCTCATCAGTTCCTCAATGGATATGTCGCCACGAACGTACTCGTCCGCATCTTCGCGGAACTCCGCCGAAACGTAGGCACCTTCCATCTCTCCCGAGTGAATCGCCTCTTCCATAATTCGCCTTCGATCCGTTCCCTATTCTCCAATCTGACAGCACGCCTCGCTAGACAAATCGAGAGTCCGATCTCGTTTATCAACCTGCCTGCCTCATCACCAAATAAATGCCGACATACACTCTAAATGCATTAGACGCTTCTGGCATCTCCTGATATACGGCAGACGGCGCAAGGTTCTGATAGGTGGTCGCGCCCGCAGGCTAACGTAACATACACCAGCCGCTGTATTTTGGGGTTGTTCGGGAGAACGCAAAGGATTGGCAGGGCGGAATGCTCTAGTATGGAAATGTTATGCCCCATGGAGCATCCGAACATACCGATCGCACGCCCCCCGCGCGGCTCGCCGTTGCCGTAATTGGCTTCGGGTGCCTGTTCGCCTATAGCCGCATACTGGCGCTGGGCTTCAACGGCTTTCTCGATCTGGGGCCAATCGCTTCCGCAGACGAATTCTACTTGGTCAGATCGCTTGCGCGCATGCTCACCATTGCGTTGATCATGGTGCTGCAGCTTCGCCCGAACTTTTCCCTCGGCAGACGCGCGGTCATTGCGGCAGCAGGCGTCATGGCGGCCACCACCGTTCTGTTCGCTATGGGCTGCGAAGGGGTTCTCGG
>JAEYEL010000014.1 GCA_023403475.1 Actinomycetes bacterium | reverse complement strand
TCACGGCAAAGCCGCCGGCGACGGCGGTGAGCAAACCCGATAACCAAGCCTTCGTTCCCGCGCTGGGACGGGGGCTTTCTCGTTGCCGTTTCGCTCCCTTTCGCCTGCGATTTCAGTCTCTATCCCACGCGTTTCAAGACGGCAAGGCACAGGGCGGCATTCGGGGGTGGGGGAGTAAAGGTTCATCCCGAGCGAGTAGGCGCGCGGTTTTTTGTCCCCGAGGGCGGAGCGGGGCCGTTCCGGGGCCTGCGAAACTCAAATCGAACCCAACGGGCTTTTCTGCGGTCTCCGTATGGCGTTTTCCCGGGTGGCCAATGGGGAGTAAGGAATCCCGCCGTCTCAAGGAAAACGGGAGTGTCCAGGGGAGATGTCGCGGCGTGCCCTCATGTGCCGCCTCGACCACTACACGTAATAAAGGAAACTGCGCAGTTTTTCATCGACGCTCGCATCGAGCGTGCCGTCGAAGTTCACGCGCAACACGGGCGCTTCGAAGTCGCACGCCTTCTGACCGAGCTTCAAAACGATGTCGGTGTTCTCATACATCGAGGCCGCAATAATGACGCCATCGACGGAACGCGACGACACCTGGGCTTTCGCGGCACGATAACGGCCGTTTGCGCCAATGTAGGCACGCAGCAAGTCGGTGTTCGCCGCTTCGGCAAGCGCAGCGGCGTCGCTGAACGTGCTTGCTTTGCCAAGCGCCGCCGAGGTGCGCGCCAAAAGTTCGGCAAAGCTATCGAGCACCGCGGTTTTCTCTTCGAGCGTCGGCTCGCTGGCGGACACATCGGGTCTTGCCGCGACCGTGGCGCCCGACACTGCGTCGACCCCCTCGGCGACTGTGGCTTCGGCCGCAGCCGCGGTCGCCGACGAGTCGCCACAGCTTGCGCACGAGGCGCAGTCGGCGCCCTGCACGTCGCCCCGCAGGCTCTGCACGTCGCCCTGCGCGCCCTGCTCGCAGCCCTCATGGCCTTCGTGGGAATAGAGGCTCGCATCGGGCATGGCCAGCATGGCCGCCTCGGACACATTATCCATGAAAAACGGCGTGCTCGTGCGCTCATGCGCGTCTTCCATAGCGGCATCGCGCCATGCAAACAGCAGATATTCGGAAAGCGGCATGCGTGCCACGCGATAGCCGGCTTCTTCCAAACGCTCCCATGTGCCACCGACGAGCGCGTCGTCGAACACGCATTGCCACTCGCCCACAAGCGCGAGCGTGGCCCTCGGCGCTGCGCCCGCCCACGATGCAGCCGCACGCGCGGCAAGGCTCATCAAAAACGTCTCGTCAAGCGCGCCGCACCTCGCTGCGGCGCTCGCATCGCTCAGTAATTGCGCACGCGCGGCAGGCGCCGCCGTCAAAACGACGTCGCCTGCGATCAGCGCGCAGAGCAGCCCGCACGCATCGGCAACCTCCCACGGCAGGCGTTCGAGCTTCGGCGCGGAAATGCCCACATCCGCAAAGCCCTTCGCGTCCAAAACGCTGCGAATCGTGCGCACGTATTGGCCATCGGCGTCGGAACCCACCGACGAGGGCAGCAGCAGCCGCACGCGGCACGATGCGCCCGCAGCATCACAGCCAGCAATACCTTCCGAATCGGGTGCGCACGCCAGCTCATTCGCTGCCGAAAGCGCCATACCGAGCAAGCTGGTGAAGCTGTAGCATTCCTTCGACGAAAGCTCGCGCTGGCCCAGCTTGAACGATTCGGCCGTATGGCGAACCGGCGCCACATCAAGCCCGCGCGAGCGTAGCCACTCGCTCGCCAACTGGCCGAACGCGCCAATCTGCGGCAGCACGCATACTTCGCCCAGCCGTGCGGCGCCCATATTCAACCCACGCGGGTGCAGCGCATACGGCAGCGCACGCTCGTCTTTGCTCTGCCAATGGTCGATGGAATTCAAAAATGCCTCAATGCGCGTAATCACGCCCACCTGCGAGAAATGCTCGTCCATCTCTATCTGCAAATACGGTTTGTCGCCCATTTCCTCGGCGAACAAGTGGCTCACCATGGTGTCGGGCCCGCAACCGTGGTTGGTCAAATACACTGCGAACAGACGCGGGTCGCGGCGCACAAGCTTCGCACCCGAAAGCATGTGCTGGCCGAACGGCCAATACATATCGGGATGGTCGACGGAAATGTCCAAATCGTGCGCGTGCAGATGGCTTACCGTGATCACTTTCTGCCCGCGATCGAGCAGCGCATCGGGAATGCCCATGTTGAGTGCTGGGTCGGAAATGCCGTACTGGCGCGTGATAATCACCAGCACGCGCTCACCGGGTGCAAGGCTCGCCAGCAGCTGCTCGCCCTGTTCCTCGGTTTTGCGCGTGAACTCCTGCACGGCGAACCCGCCCGCCAGCATGGCCTTCGCGCTTTCCTGCGGTGTGAAGCCCAAACTGGCACCCACGCCCAAAAGAGCCGTTGCGAGCGCCTGCTGGCCAAAGTCCATATCCATGAGCGGGCTTATGAGCGTAATGCCACGCCCTTCGAAATCGAGCGCATCGGCCACCAAGCGCGGCGCCACCTGCATATACGGGCAGGCGTAGTTGTGGCGCACCTTGCTTTTGATGTGGCGAATAGTGTGCATCGACGGCATGAACACGTAATCGACGCCCGCATCCACCAGCTGCGACACGTGCCCATACACCAGCTTCACCGGGTAGCACGTTTCGCCCTGCGCGTATTCCTGCGCGCGGCGCACCGCGTCTTCGCCCGACGCGTCGGACAAAAGCACGTTGAAGCCCAGCTGGCGGAAAAACGCGTTCACCATGGGGAACAGTTTGTGCAGCATCAAACAGCGCGGCACGCCCACCGTTTTTTTCGCGGGGTCGCGCGCAGGGTCGTAGCCTTCCAAATAGAATTCCTCGGTCTTACGGAAGAAGGCGCGGTTGGCTTCCACGTCGGTCGCATTCGCGGCGCGCTGCGAGCGATCCGCGCCCGATAAATCCCAGCCTTTGAACGTCGTGCTCGCGTTTGCGAGTTCGGCCGCTACGGCACCCTTGTTCGCCGCCGCGCGCATCTCGTCGAGCGCGAGCAGCGCCGCGCCCACGGCGCCCGACACCGCGAACCACGGCGAAACCGTGAGCGCGTTGCCGAGCGCCTGGCGAAACGCCGCCACAATGGCCGGGTTATATGCCACGCCGCCCTGCAGCACCACATGCTGGCCCACGGGCTTCACCCCCACCACGCGGTGCACATAGTTGCGCACCACCGATTGGCACAAGCCCGCAGCAATGTCGGCAAGCGAGGCGCCCTTCGCGAGCGCCGCGTTAATGGCCGTTTCCACGAACACCGTGCAGCGCTCGCCCAAATCGACCGGCGCGGCCGACGAAAGCGCCAGCGCGCCGTATTCATCCAAAGGAATGCCTAGGCGGGCGGCCTGCTCTTCCACGAACGACCCCGTGCCCGCGGCGCAGATCTTGTTCATTTGGAAGTCGACCACGTTGCCGGCCGAGCACGAAATGTATTTGGAATCTTGCCCGCCGATCTCGAACACGGTATCGGTTTGGGGGTCGGCGGCTACCGCCGCGCGAGCCTGCGCCGTGATTTCGTCGCGCACCACATCGGCTCCGATGAACTCGCCGATCATTGTGCGGCCCGAACCGGTTGTGGCCGCATGCACCACGCGCACCCTATCGCCCAGGCGCGCTTCAAGCGAAGCAAGCCCTTCGCGCACGGCGTTTTTCGCATCGCCGCGCGTGCGCAAATATTGCGCATCAAGCAACTCGCCTTCCATATCAACAAGCACCAAATTCGTGCTCGTGGAACCCACGTCTACGCCCAACACGCACGACGTGCGGCCATCGCCGCCCACAGGCCACGGTTGCGGCTTGGCGATGAAGCCGGCGCCCGCCACGTATCCCTCGTCGGGAAGCGATTTAAGCTGCGGCAGCGTCTCGATTTCGGGGTTGCGCGAAAGCGCATCCATCAGCACATCGAGCCCGCATTCCTGCGCTGCGCCCACGGTCTTCGCCGCATGGGCGGCAGCACCCGCCGCCTGCACGAGCATGCCGTCTTCGCCGGCGATAAGCTCGCCCTCGGCCAGCTTGAACACCTCGCGCACCGCGCGCACCACGCCTTGGTTGAACACCACGCCACCCGCAAGCAGCACCGGTGCCTCAACAGGCATTTTGCGCACAATGGTGGCCTTGTAGCTTTTCACCATGGCATAGCACAGCCCCAGCAGAATATCCTCGATGGGCACGCCTTCCTGCTGGCGGTGGATGATGTCGGTTTTAGCAAATACGGCACAGCGCCCCGAAAGCCGCGGCACGCTGTTCGCGCGCGAAACCATGTCGGAGTAGTCTTCGATGGAAAGGCCCAAGCGCCCCATTTGGTCTTCGAAAAACGAGCCTGTGCCCGCCGCGCAGCCCTCATTCATCGCGAACTGCGGTGCTTGGCCGTCGGCGAAGCCGCACACGAAGAACGCGTTCTGCGCGCCCACCTGCACGATGTTTCGCGCAGCCGGGGCCACCACAGACGCTCCCAGCGTCATAGCCGGCACGTCTTCGAGCACGCGCACATTTGGAGCGACGTCCTGAATAGCGCCCGTGCACGCGCCCGTAACGGCAATGCCCGCGCACGCGCAGCCCTCAAGTTCTGACGCTGCGGCAAGGCGTGCCAAAAGTTCGCGCACGCATGCCATGATGGCGCCCTTGTGCGGTTCGCACGCGCGAAACGCCACCGCCAAGCCAGAGCCCGCGTCGCGCAGCGCAACCACCTTCACCGACGACGAGCCGGCGTCTATGCCCACATAATATGGAAATTCCCCTGAAGCAGCCATGAAAGCCGTCTCCTTAACAACTATACGAATTGAAATATATAAATGCTCACCTGGGAAAACGCGCATGTCTTACGCGATTTTGTACGCCTCGAACTCCTCGAGGAACGACTCTTTATCAAGCCCGCGAAACTGCACCACATCATCGAACGTCACGAGCTCGGTGATGGGGTTGTCGATCGTGAATGGGAAGCCCTTGCTCTGCAGGAACGGCTCGAGCTTCGGTTCGTCGGCGCACAGCTCGCGCATGGTTTTGGTGGTGTCCATCGAAATTCCTCTCGCTCATCTCTACAGGTACAGCTCGTCGTCGCGCAGCATGTCCAGCTTGCGTCCGTCGAGCGCGATGATGCCCTCTTCTTGCAAAAGCCGCAGCTCGCGCAGGAGCGCCTTCTCGTGCACGCCCATCTCGGCGGCCATGTTGCGACGCGTTTCAGGCAGAATGTAGCTGCCGTCTTTACGCTTGGGCAGGGTTATCACGTATTTCATCAGCCGTGGGCGTATGCGCGTCTCCGAAAGCATCGAAAGCTTCGCAGTAAGCCGGCCGATCTTCTTCGTCATCTCGCCCGCGATGTTTTTCGACAGCTGCTCGAACAGCGGGCTTTCCTCGGGTCGCACGTTAGCAGCGGGTATCGCCACCAAAAGCACGTCTTCGGCCGCCACAATGGTCACCGGGCACACCCCCATCCCTTGCGGAATGGCTTCGGCGAACGATTCGCCTGTCGCAAAGCGTTCCACAATCATAGGACCGCGGTCCCGCGGCATTTCGGCCTGCACCGTACCGTTTATTACCACGGGGTAAAAATCAAGCGTTTCGCCCTGCCGACGCACAAACTCGCCCTTTTGGAAGGTAAGCTCATAAGCCTCAGCCTCGATGAGCACCTTGTCGATATTCTCAAGAGCGAAGCCCGAAAACACGGCGGAGCGTTCCAGCGCGCGCATCGTCTTCTCGCTGAACTTCAAAGCGTCACCTCCCATTAGTTACCCTGCAATTCCGCCAAATTCAGGCGCCGCGCACCCAAAAGCTCGGCATCCTGTTCGCCGTGCGTCGCCACAAGCAGAGTTCTTCCGCGCCTGTTCGCAAGCAGGAAATCGATTGCTTGACGGCGCGTTTGCGCATCAAGGCCTGTAAACGGCTCGTCAAGCACCAAAAGCGTGCTGGGATACGCCACCGCGCGCGCCAACGACACGCGCCGCCGCATGCCGCCCGAAAGTTCCATCACAGGCTGGTCCAAGCATGTCGCGGGAAGAATCTGCGACAGCAACCCGCGTACCTCGCGCCGGCTCGCGCGACCCGGCAAAACCAGCGCCACGTTTTCGACCGCCGAAAGCGCCTCGCACAAACGGTCTTCTTGGAACATCATAGAGGTATCGCCTGCGGAAACTCCTATTATCGACCCGGCATCGCACGATTCTAAGCCCAACAGAGCGCGAAACAGCGTCGTTTTGCCCGAGCCAGAAGGCGCCATAAGGCAGTACATGCCGCTCGCCTCAAGAGCGAAGTTCAAGCCGCGCAGCACGCGGTTTTCGCCATACGATTTGCGCACGCCGTCGAAGCGCACCTCGGCCCCGCCGCGCTGCGCGAGTCCAGCGTTAGCCATTGCGCACCTCCTTGCCTTCGTCGCTGGTACCGCCTTCGCCGCCGTCGATTCCGATGAAGCCGCCCAGCGGCCGATTCGCGCGCTTCAGCAACTCCATGAACGCCTTCTCGAACAAAAAAGACAGCACCATCACGACGACCGTCCATGCAAGCAAATCGGGCGTGTCCAAAAATGTGCGCGCCGTGGCCATTTCCTTACCGATTGACGGCTTCGGCGTGGCCAGAACTTCGGCCATAATGCCGCTTTTCCACGTCATGCCCAGCGAAATCTTCGTCGAGCTCATAAGAAATGGCATGAACGCCGGACGGTAGATATACAAAAACGTGCGCCATTTCGACAGCTTGTACACGCGCGCCATTTCGAGCATCTGCTTATCGACGCTCTCGAAACCCGTCACCATGTTGGTGTAGATGAGCGGCAACACGATGAAGAACGCCAGAAACACTGTAAGCGCCTGATTGCCCACCCAAATAAGCAGCAAAATGATGAACGACGCCACGGGAATGGTGCGCAGCAAACTGATGATGGGATCCACGAAATCGCGGAACAGGCGGTGTCGGCACGAGATAAGCGCCAGCAGGAAGCCCACCAAAAACGACAGTAAAAAGCCCAGCGCGATACGCCCGAACGACGCCCCGCAAATAACCCAGAAATCGGGTTGGCCGATTTGCGCGACCAGCGCCTGCGCGGTGCGAATGGGGCCTGCCAAAACCAGGCGATTGTCGATCACGTGGTCGAGCAGCTCCCACACGGCAAGCCAGAACACGATGATGCCCGCTTTGCGCGCGAACCGCCGCGTGCCGTTTTGCCTCTCGGCTGCGGCGCGTGCCTCGGCGGCACGGCGCTCTTCCTCGATAAGGCGCTGAGCCTCAGCGTCGTCGATAAGCCCTTGCGCACTCATCACGCGCACCACCTGGCCTTGCGGCACACCGAGCGAAGTGAGCATGTCCAAAATCTCGCGCGGCTGCACACCTTTCTCGGTGGCCATGCGCATCATAGGTCCCATCTGCGAATCGGCCAGGCCCTGCGATTTAATTATCTGCGCGATTTGCGCCACGCGCTCTTCAGGCAGGCCGATTTTCGCCGCAATGGCGGAAATCTGCATGCGCGGCGCGGGCTCGCCCGCCGCCGCTGTATTTTGTCGTCTTTTCAGCATCAGCATCCTTGATTGTATAAAAGGCGGGGCTATTTGCCCGACGCCGTTCCGCCGAACGCGCTCACGGCCGCCTGCGCATCTTCTTTGGAAGCCGTCACGCCGCCGTTTCCGGTGCCGGCGCTCGACGCGTGTGCCGTGGCCTCTTCCAAGCCCGCCTGCGCGTAGCGCTCGTCAATCGCACCCGCCGGGGGCAGGTAATAAAAGGCATCGCCGGGCAGCGCGCCGCCGATGGAGTCGGGGTTGGCGGCATACAGCTCGCCCAAAAAGCCCGAAAGTGCGGTGCGCATGTCCTCGCCCGTCAAATTCACCATGGAAATGTAGGGCATGGCATCGTAAGCCACGGAATTGTTCAAGAACGTGCCCAGCTCTTCCTGCAGCGCGGAAGCCTTGTCCATGTTCGCCAGCGTCCATGCGACCGACTGGCCGGCCATGTTCAAATACTCCACCACGGCCTGCTCGTGCTCTTCAAGGAACTGCTTGTTCACGATGGGGGTGGTAGGCACGGCCTGACTACCCGTGTCGGAAAACGCCTTGTTCCATTCCACCGTAAGGTCAACGGGAATGTAGAGCGGGTTCACCAGAGTTTTCGCCAGCGATACGAACGGCTGGGGCAGAATTGCCACGCAGTTTTCCTGTTCCTGCATCATGTTCAGCACCTCGAGCGGACTCGATTTGAATTCCAAGTTGAACGTGCCGTCCAGCCCGATTTTCTTCATCAGCGCCTCGATGGTGTATTCGGGCGTGCCGCCCTCGCCGTAGGCGTACACCGTGCGCCCACGCAGGTCATCAAGCGATGCCAGACTTTCATCGTTGGTCATCACGTACAGCACGCCCAAGTTGTTCACGCTGATGACCTCGTATTGGTTTTTCAGTTCGTCGTTGTTGAACAGAATGGGGCCGATGTTGCTCGGCAGCGTGCAAATGTCGTAGTCGCCCTTGTTGAACAGGGCCGACAGGCCCACATAATCGACGCCGTTCAAGTCGAACGTGAAGTTGTTCGTGGTTTTGCCCGCCTGGGCAGCCAAAATGAACTGCGAAAGCCCCATAGACGGCGGCCCCATAATAAGCCCCACGCGCACATCGCACGGGCCGGGCGAACCCATAAGGTCGCGTTCCTCGGTGGTAGCGGAAAACTCCACCGCGCCATCGGATGTGTCGGCGCCCGCAGCGCCCTCGCCACTCGCGCAGCCCGAAAGCCCCAACGCCGCGCCAAATGCCGCCGCAGCGCCGAGCGCTACGAATTTGCGCCTGTCCATCATATGCGCGGCCGCGCGCGCAATGTCGTTCTCATATGCCATGAAAGCCGCCTTTCGGTGCCGTTGTTTCCAAACAGCATCAAAGTATAGTTAAACATGGCTAACTTTGCAGTAGCTGAAGTTACCTAATTGAAACTTTTCGGAAAATGCTCAAAGCTTTTTCGCCCTGAAATACGCGAAGGTCCCGCAGCTTTACCCGCAGAGCCTTCGCTGTTGCGCTTGCAAACGCCTCTGGTATTGCGGTCGTTACTTCGAGCTGTTCACGCCAGCGCCGTCATTGTCGGCTGCGGCGCGCTTCTTGCGGCCCAGCAGCAGCCAGGCGGCGATGGCGGCAACAGCCACCACGCCCAGCGCGATGCCCGCGATGGCCGCAGGGCTCATGCCGCCCTCGGCAGCCTCATCCTCGGCCGAAGCGTCCTGCGACGCGCCCTTCTTCGAGGCGGAAGAGGCCTTCTTCGCGGTCGAACCGCCAACCGCATCCGAGCCGCCCTCGTCGAGCGCGGCCAGCGCGGCCTCGGCTGCGGACTGCTCGTCGGCCACGCCGTTGGCGCCGTTCAGGATGGCCTGCGAGGCGGCCGGCAGCGTGCCGCCGCCCGATGCGGGAAGCGTGCTACCTAGATTGACCTCCCAGTTGGCCGTCCAGGTGTGGTCCCACACGCCGTTGAAGATGCCTGCGGCGATGGTCTTCGCCAGCCAGCCGATGGTCACGCTCACCTGACAGGTGCCAGTGAAGGTGGTCTGGCCGGCCGACGGCGTGCCCAGGTCGATGGTGATGGTCGAGCCGTCGAAGCTCACGCCCGATCCCCACACGTTGCGGATGGTCATCACCTTGTCCTGGATAGCGACGGGGATGCGCACGTACGCGCGACCCGACGCGTCCACCACCAGCGTGGCGTTGTTCGCCACCGGCGAGCTGGGCGGGAAGCCGCCGTTGGACAGGTGCGGGTTCAGCGGCAAGCCCGTGACCGACTTGGGCAGCCACACATTGCCCGACACCGTATAGGTGCCGGCGGCCAAATGTCCGTTGTTGGTGGTGCCGTTCGAGCCGCCATTGTTGGAGCCGCCATTGGCACCGATCGAGCCGCCGTTAGCGCCAGAGTTGTTCTGGTTGTTGTCGCCAGAATTGTTGTTGCCGCCGTTATTGTCGCTGTTGTTGCCGCCGTTGCCCTTGTCGCCCTTATCAACAAGTTCGATAAGTGTAGGAACATCAGTGCTTGCGGATTGCTTCTTCATGCTGGAGTAATTCACCGTAAGCTGCAGCGCGCAATCGCCTTCGGGACGAATATTCGGGTCGGCCGAGCCGTATTGCGTCGCGCCCTCGAGAGGAACCGCGTACAGGTAGCTCCCCGCGAAGTTATAGCTGCGCTCGCCCGCCGTCAACTTGTCGGGAAGCGTAATCGCAATCTTATGAATACGACTGCTCTTCTGACCATACGTCCACAACGACGTATCTTCCGGCGTGGTGCGCTCCACCTTCACATCGGAAAGCTCCGGACATGTACCCAATTCCTGCACCGTGAAGCACGGGTTGCGAACCATCAAAACAAGCGTTTTCGTGCCGTCTTCGCCAACGATAAGCGTCGCATTATCGTTCATGGCGGCAGTAGGCAAGTCGGAAGTTGCCGCAACGTCAGAATTCTCGTCCACAACCGGGCTATTGCCCGCAGCGTCAGTGAAGGGGTTGTTCGGGTTGTTGGCGTAAACCGTGAAGCCCTTCATGATGGGGTTGAACTCGCCCGGCATAGCCAAGTTTGCGGTAACCGTATACGTGCCCGGAGCAAGCTTCTCGGGAACGTAGGAGGAAGCGACTGCCAACGTGCCCGGAACATATTCGAACTGGTAATTCTTGCCCGCATTGCCACCCGCAGGCGTCAGCTGATAACTTTCGCCCGGAGTAAGCGCTTCGGGAATGGACACCATAGGCAGCTCAAAGCCCTCGACGGAATCGGCAGTTTCGCCATTGACGAAACCAGAAACAGAGACTTCGCCCTTGACCTCATCACGAGCGGTCGTTACCGTGTCGCCGGAATAGGTGGCTTGCAAGGTAGCGGGAGCAATAGACCATTTGATAATCTTATTTTTGCTCGAGCCATCGGACCAGCAACCTGCGCCGCGAACAAGTTTCGCGACCGCCTCATACTCGCCCGCAGCAGTTTGAGAAACATTCTCGAGCGTGTACAGGCTATCGTCACCCGTCACGCCGACCTGCTCTTGACCGGAATAGACCAGCCCGTCCGCGACCTGAGGTTCGCTCGATGGTGCCATGCCAACATAAAAGCTGGCATGGGTAAAATTAATGTTGTAATTATCAAGTACCTGATCCAGGCCGTCCCAATAGTAGACGCCAGTAAACGAGTAGTGACCCGGCTTGGTCGTGTCGGGCCAATATTGAGGCTTCAAAGAAACAGACTTCAAACCGATGCTATCGGCCGTATCGCTTCCTTGGAAGCCCGTCACCTTTGCCACGAAATCAGACTGTGCTCCATACGCCAAATCGTCAATCGAAATCTGGAGCGAGGCCTTCCATATCGACCACGTAAGCTCAATTGGATTCCTGGAGCCATCAAACCAAGTATACCCAGGTTTTGGCTCGACCATTGCGGAATAAGACCCTGCATTTTTCTGAACAATTGAACCCTGCACTACCTGGGAATTCCCATCGACATAGGCGCATGTCTGCTCATCACCGTTATAGATAAGGTTCGAGTAAGCGAGATTTGAATAGACATAGGGCTTGTCTGCTAATTTCGAAGCATCATGGATGACCTTGATGTAAGCGACGGGCGCATCGGCCGACGCGCTTGCAATTCCATTGCTGTAGCCATTAGCTAAAGCGACAAGCAGCTTGCCGATTTCGTCTTTGTTCATGCCGCCTTGGTCGGGCGTCACAATGCTAAATGCGGCTTTACCATCGGCATAAGTCGAGTCGAGCTTCCTTGCACCCGTAGAGGTGCCGTCTGATTCGACGAGATACACCGAATCTGATTCACTCGAAACGGGAACCGTAAGGTTAAGGTACCCGTTGCCATCGCCCAACCAAAACCAAAGCGGCTGCGTTTCGCCGTCAATGTTATCGTGCATGATAGCAAGCGTATACGCGTCTTCGCCATTGTCGGAGGCTTCTTTGCCCAGGAAGAATGTCAGTACGTCTTTAAAGCCCTCGATGCCCGTTTGGGCGGACGAGATCTTCATCTGGCCGCTCGCGCCGATTGCGTCATTGGCAAAGTCGAAATCAACCCAATGGTTCGCGGAATAGTGGTCGGCGATAACGTAGGTGCCTAAGCCGGAATCCTGGATGATTACATTGCCCTGTTGGTAGAACGACGCAATAGATTGGAGCCCGCCGTCCGTCCCAACATACTTATAGG
>JAEYEL010000009.1 GCA_023403475.1 Actinomycetes bacterium | reverse complement strand
CGCGGCACGGAAATTTCCGCTTCCTGCTCCTGTCCTTACTCCTGTCCTTGCTCCTGTTCCTGTTCCTACTCCTTCTCCACCTCCACCTTCACTTCCAGCTCGCCGGCAACCTCGGTGGCAGGGTCGGAGACGCTGGCGGACACAAAGCTATCGCGGGTCGCCTTCGCCTGCGCCTCTTTTTCGGCAAGGTTCGCCTTCGCAACGCTTATCATGAGCTTTATGCGATTGAGCTGGTTCACCTCGGAAGCACCGGGATCGTAGTCCACAGCCACGATGTTGCTTTCGGGGTAGCGGCGACGCAGCTCCTTGATAACGGCTTTGCCCACCACGTGGTTCGGCAGGCAGGCAAAGGGCTGCGTGCACACGATGTTCGGCGCACCCGTCTTGATAAGCTCCACCATCTCGGCCGTGAGCAGCCAGCCTTCGCCCATGGAGTTGCACAGGCTCAAGATTTCGCTCGCATATTCGGCCAGCTCGTAGATGTTCGCAGGCGGCTCGAAGCGGCTCGACCTCTCGAGCGCACGGGTGACCGGACGGCGCAGCTTCTTCACTGCCTTAAGCGCTATCTTGCTGCCCGTGGCGCCTTTCGCAGAGCGTCCGAGCGGATCTTTCTGGAAGATGCCGCCCGCAATGCCGAACAGGAAGAACTCGATAAGCCCCGGCACCACGGCCTCGCAGCCCTCGCGCTCGATGACATCGACCACTTGGTTGTTCGCTGTGGGGTGGAACTTCACCAGAATCTCGCCCACCACGCCCACACGCGGCTTGGTGCCTTCGTTTTCAAGCGGCAGCGTGTCGAAGTCCTCCACTATATGGCGCACCGTGCGTTTGAACTGCCCCATCGACTCGCCCTTGACAAGCTGCGCCTTGCAGACGGCCATCCAATGGTCGAACAGGCGCCAAGCGCTGCCCGGCTCCACCTCGTAGGGACGCGTGCGGTAAAGGCACATCATGAGCAGGTCGCCGTACTGCAGCGCATACACGGCTTGGAGCAGCATCTTCGGCGTTATCTTGAAGCCGGGGTTGTTCTCGCCTAGGTCTTTGAACGATATGGCTATGACCGGAATATGGGACAACCCCACGGAGGCCAGCGCCTTGCGAATAAGCGAGATGTAGTTGGTGGCACGGCACCCGCCGCCCGTTTGCGTGATGAGCACCGCCAGCTTGTCGGTGTCGTATTTGCCTGACATGACCGCTTCCATGATCTGCCCGGTCACCAGAATGGACGGGTAACATATATCGTTGTTCACGAACTTCAAGCCGGCATCCACCGCTCCGTGGTCAACGCTGGGAAGAAGCTCAACGTTGTAGCCGAAGCGGCTGAATATGGGCACGAGCAGCTCGAAGTGGTACGGCGCCATCTGCGGCGCCAGAATGGTGTAGCCCGCCGCCTTCATTTCCTCGGTGAACACCGCACGGGGAAATTCCGTCGTGGCTCCCCGCCGCTGCTTGATGCGCTCCTGGACGTCGGACGCCGCCTTTTCCGCAAACGTCTCGGGCACCGCCCCTGTCACCGCAGGCTGAAGCTCGCCGCATGCCGGGCAACCGCGCTCCTCGGCAGCTTTCCTCATCGCCGCGTCGCCCGCTTCGTCCGCTTGGTCCTTCAACGCCGCAAGCAAGCTGCGCACGCGGATGCGTGCCGCGCCCAGGTTCGACACCTCGTCGATTTTCAGCACCGTGTACACCTTGCCGGCGGCTTCCAGAATCTCCTGCACCTGATCGGTCGTGAGCGCATCAAGGCCGCAGCCGAAGCTGTTCAGCTGAATGAGATCGAGGTCGCGCCGCTCGGTTGCCACCTTGGCCGCCGCGTACAGCCGCGTGTGGTACATCCACTGGTCGACCAGGCGAATGGGCCGCTCGAGCGTGCCCAAGTGCGCGATGGAGTCTTCCGTGAGCACTGCCAGCCCGAAGCTGGTCAAAAGCTCGGGGATGGCGTGGTTGATCTCGGGGTCGTTGTGGTAGGGACGCCCTGCCAGCACGATGCCGTGCGTGCCGGTCGCCTCCATCCACGCGAGCGTTTCCGTGCCCTTTGCGCGCATGTCGCGTTTGAACGCCTCGTCTTCCGCCCACGCCGCGTCAACGGCAGCGTCCACCTCGTCTTGGGTGGGCGCCGCCACGCCCTTGCCCATAAGCTCGGGGTGCGCCTCTACCAGCTCTACGAACAGGCGTTTCTTGAGATGTTCCTTCTTGTCGTAGGGAAGCCACGGGTTCATAAACGGAATACTCACGGTTTGCAGCTCGTCGATGTTCAGGCGCAGCGCTTCGGGATAGCTGGCCACAATGGGGCAGTTGAAGTGATTACCCGCCCCCGCATCTTCCTGACGTTCCCATTTGCTGCAAGGGAACCAGATGAAGTCAGGGTGCTTCTCAAGCAGATTCATAACGTGCCCGTGCGAAAGCTTCGCCGGATAGCACACGCTTTCCGACGGCATGGACTCGATGCCCGCCTCGTAGGTTTTCTTCGTGGACGGATCGGAAAGCACCACGCGAAAGCCCAGCTGCGTGAAGAACGTGAACCAAAACGGATAGTTCTCGTACATGTTGAGCGCGCGCGGAATGCCCACGCTGCCACGCGGCGCGGCATCAGCCGCAAGCGGCTCGTAGCCGAACAGGCGGCGGCTCTTGTACTCGTAAAGGTTGGGCACGTTTTTGCTCTCGTCGTGCGTGCCGGCGCCCTTCTCGCAACGGTTTCCCGTGATGAAGCGGCGGCGCTTGCCCGTTTGCGGGTCGGCTCCGAAATCGTTCACCGTGAGCAGGCAACTGTTCGAGCATCCCTTGCAGCGCACCGTTTTATGGGTTGGGGAAAGCGCCTCTATTTCCTCGAGGGAAAGAAGGGTGGAAACGGGGTTTGGCGAAGGCGCGCCCGTTTGCTCGACCATCTGCAGATTGCGGCTCACGGCTTCGGCATAGCGGTCGCGGGCGAGCAGGGCCGCGCCGTAGGCGCCCATGTTGCCGGCGATATCGGGACGTACGGCGTCCACCTCGGCAAGTTGTTCGAACGCGCGCAGCACGGCATCGTTTAGAAACGTGCCGCCCTGCACGATAACATGCGTGCCCACGTCGTGCGGGTCGCGAATCTTTATAACCTTGAACAGGGCATTCTTGATAACGGAAATGGCCAGGCCCGCCGCGATGTCGCCTACGGTGGCGCCTTCCTTCTGCGCCTGCTTCACGCGCGAGTTCATGAACACCGTGCAACGACTGCCCAAGTCAACCGGACGCTCGGCTGCAATGGCCGTTTGGGCGAATTCCGCCACGTCCAAGTTGAGACCGGAGGCGAAGCTTTCGATGAAGCTGCCGCAGCCCGAAGAACACGCTTCGTTCAGCATGATGTGGTCGATAACGCCATCCTTCACACGCAGGCATTTCATGTCCTGCCCGCCAATGTCCAAGATGAATTCCACGCCCGGCAGCATCTCCTGCGCACCGCGCAAGTGCGCCACCGTCTCTATCTCGCCGGAATCCACCCGCAGCGCCTCGAGCAGCAGTCCCTCACCGTAACCTGTCACCGTGGCATGCCCGATGCGCACGCAAGGTACGCCTGTTTTCGCATCGACCGGCAAGTCGTTGTACAGATTCGCAAGCGCCGCCTTCGCGCACCCCAGCACATCGCCTTTGTTGTTAGCGTAATGCGACCACAAAAGCGCGCCGTCCTGACCGATGAGCGCCGCCTTGAACGTGGTCGAACCGGCATCGATACCCAGATACGCCGTGCCCGTATAGGCCATGAGGTCGCCCCTGCGCACGCATTCCGCGTCGTGGCGCGTCTTGAACTTCTCATAATCTTCCTTGGTGGCGAACAGCGGATCGAGCCGCACGACCTCCGAACCCTGCATGTCGCCCAACCCGCGCAAACGCTCGAGCACGTCGGTCAGGCGCTCGGCGCGCACGGTCTCGCTTGTCGCGCCCGCAATGGCGCACCCGCTCGCCACGAACAGGTGGGCGTTTTCCGGAACGATGCGATGCTCTTCGTCAAGCTCGAGCGTTTCGTAGAAGCGCTTGCGCAGTTCGGGAAGATACTGCAAAGGCCCGCCCAGAAACGCCACGTACCCGCGGATGGGCCGCCCGCACGCCAAACCGGAAATGGTCTGCGTCACCACTGACTGGAAGATGGATGCCGCAATGTCCTCTTTGCGCGCACCCTCGTTCAGAAGTGGCTGCACATCGGTTTTGGCGAACACGCCGCAGCGCGACGCGATGGGGTAAATAGTCGTGGCGCCCTGCGCCAGCTCGTTCAACCCGCCGGCATCGGTGTTCAGAAGCGATGCCATCTGGTCGATGAACGCACCCGTGCCGCCTGCGCACGTACCGTTCATGCGCTGCTCGATGCCTTGGTCGAAATAGATTATCTTCGCGTCTTCCCCGCCCAGCTCAATGGCCACGTCGGTTTTCGGAATGAAGGTCTCCACGGCGGTTTTGCTCGCAATGACCTCCTGCACGAATTCCACGCCCAGCCACTGCGCCAGCAAAAGCCCGCCCGACCCGGTGATGGCAATGGTCATGGTCTTCTCGCCGAAAGCGCCGCCTGCGTCCGCCATGGCTGCGGCAGCTTCTTCCAGCACTTCCACGATAGTCGCGCGCACGTCGGCATGGTGGCGCCGATACACGGAAAACCTCACGGCGTTGTTCTCATCGAGAATGGCCAGCTTCACGGTGGTGGAGCCAACGTCGATGCCGATGCGCAGATTCTGATGCTCGCTCATGATTCTCCTTACAGCTTGATGGGATCGCCCGGCTTGATGAAGAAAAGTCGCAGCGCGATGCGCGCCATTTCCTGCGAGCTTTCCCCCATGCCCGTCTCTATCCAGTGTGTGATGACCCCCAGATACGCCGATGCGTAGAACGCCACGTAGTACTGCACGAACGGCGCGGGGTCGTTGCGGTAGCGTTCGTGCAGAACGGTTTGGATGATCTCGGTGCACACGGCATCGCGCACGCGCGGCCCGAAGCTCGCATCACCCTTAGGCCCTAGCACCGCGTGCAGAAAGTCGCCCTGTTCGCGCAGATAATCGAAAAGGTCAATCAGAAACGGCGCGGGCTGCTTGTTCACGCGATAGCGCAGAAGGTCTTTGAGGGAAAGAGCCCGCATACTGTTTTGGAAATCGACGAGCCCCGTCATGACATCGCCCTCGAGCGCCGCAAGCAAACCGTCCTTGTCGCCGAAATTGTTGTAGAGCGTGCCCCGGTTAAGCCCCGCCTTCGCGCACAAGTCGCTTGCGGAAAACCCGTCAAGCCCGCGCTCTTCGGTCAGTTCGATGAGCGCAGAGCGCAACGCGCACTTCGACCGCATGATGCGCTTGTCCTCGCCATTGGAAGAATCAGAAAAAGCCGCAACGGCTGCGCTTGCAGCCATCGTCTGTGCGGTCGACTCCTGCGCTGCCACCTGCGCAGCCGACTCTCCGGCTGGCGACGTGCCGCGCAAGTCGTCTGCATCGCGCGAACCGCCCACCCCATGCGAGCCGTCTCTGTTCCGCCGAGCCGCTGTCGTCGAAGAACCCATGCGCCCTCGCTTCCCGTCTATTGAATCCCGTCTATTGAACAGGTCGCCCATTAATAAACAGATTGTTCAATAGGAGCATTGTAACGAGCAAAGACCTGCAACGCAAGAGGCACCTCAGCAAACGGCGGGCGAAGCACCGGTTGAT
>JAEYEL010000137.1 GCA_023403475.1 Actinomycetes bacterium | reverse complement strand
CAAGATGTTTGGCAAGCGCTCGCTTCGAGGGAAGCCTCTCCCCTGCCTCAATCGCACCCGCCTCTATGTCGCGCCTGATACAGCGATACAGATAGTCGTACATGCTGCACGCGCCGCAATTCCCCATGTCGTAGGTTAGCATGCGAAGATGTTGCCGTTCCTTTCTTTTGGCCTTGCCAGCCTTGCCAGCCTTGCCAGCCTTGCCGATCTCGCCGATCTCGCCGATCCTCCGGGTTGCCCCGATCCTCCCGATTCCCCGACCCTCCTGGTCTTCCTGGCTCCCCCGATTCCCCGATCCTCTTGGTCTTTTCAGTCCCCTCGATCTTTCTGGTCTTATTGTTTTTGCCATTTCTGGTTATATTACCATATCCAATTTAGCAGTAGCATGCCGAAACGACACAAGACCCTAAACCTTCGAAGGGCTTTCCCTTTCGGAGGCTCCCTTCGCCCGTAAGGAGAAACGACTATGGAAGAGCAGACAACGCGCGCAGCACTCAACCGACAGCTTGCCCAGATGCTGAAGGGAGGCGTGATCATGGACGTGACCACGCCGGAACAGGCGCGCATCGCCGAGGAAGCGGGAGCGTGCGCCGTCATGGCGCTCGAGCGCATTCCAGCCGACATCCGTGCTGTGGGCGGTGTGGCGCGCATGAGCGATCCGGCCATGATCAAGGGCATCCAGAACAGCGTGAGCATTCCCGTCATGGCGAAATGCCGCATCGGGCACTTCGTGGAAGCGCAGGTGCTGCAGGCCATTGACATCGACTACATCGACGAGAGCGAGGTTCTCTCCCCCGCCGACGACACGTTCCATATAGATAAAACCGCCTTCGACGTGCCGTTCGTGTGCGGCGCCCGCAACTTGGGCGAAGCGCTAAGGCGCATAGCGGAAGGCGCCACGATGATCCGCACGAAAGGCGAGCCGGGCACGGGCGACGTGGTGCAGGCGGTGCGCCATATGCGCACGATGAACGCCGAGATACGCCGTGTGCAGAGTCTGCGGGAAGACGAGCTTTTCGAAGCCGCGAAGCAACTCCAGGTACCGTACGACCTGCTGCGATACGTGCACGAGAACGGCAGGCTGCCCGTCGTGAACTTCGCCGCCGGCGGCATAGCCACGCCCGCCGATGCGGCGCTCATGATGCAGCTCGGTGCCGAGGGCGTGTTCGTGGGCAGCGGCATCTTCAAAAGCGGGAACCCCGCGAAGCGCGCTCAGGCCATCGTGAAGGCCGTGGCCGATTTCACCGACGCTGCGCTTATCGCCGCGCTTTCCGAAAACCTCGGCGAGGCCATGGTGGGCATCAACGAAGACGAAATCGCTATCCTCATGGCCGAACGCGGCAAGTAGGCGCCCGCCCGAAAGGAGTTTGCGCAGAAACCTTGGCAGAAACCCCGCACGGACGCCGAAAGAGATTCCCCATGAAACATACCGTTGGCATTTTAGCAGTTCAGGGAGCGTTTGCAGAACACGAACAGGTTCTAAGGAAGCTGGGGTGCGACTGCATCGAGCTCAGAGGAGCCGAAAACGTGCACGAACGTTTCGACGCGCTCGTGCTTCCCGGCGGGGAAAGCACGGTTCAGGGCAAGCTGCTCGTCGATCTGGGCATGCTCGACGAACTGAAACACCGTATAACCGAAGGCATGCCGGTGCTCGGCACCTGCGCAGGGCTCATCCTGCTAGCGCAGGAGGTGGAGCCGTGCGACCTCGCGCGAAAAGGCTTCGGTACCCTGCCCGTCACCGTGCGGCGCAACGCGTACGGAAGGCAGCTGGGAAGCTTTCGCACGCATGCGGAGTTCGGCGGCTTGGGCAGGGTTCCCATGACGTTCATCCGCGCACCGTTCATCACCTGCGCCGCAGACGAAGACGTGCTCGCACGCGTGGACGGCAACATCGTGGCCGTGCGCCACGGAAACCAAATAGGCACAGCCTTCCACCCCGAACTCGATGCGGACGATAGCATCCACCGTCTCTTCCTCTCGCTCGTAAGGTAATCGCACTCACATTGCGCATTCGCCCGCATTATGCGGTATACTCGCAGACGAAAAGCAACGGGCAAGAACGGCACGACGCGAAGGAAGGGAAGCGCATATGCAATACGACGAACTCAAAGAGGCCATCAAGGCAGCCATGAAGGCGAAGGACAAAACGCGGCTCTCCATTTTGCGGCAAGTGCACGGCGAAATAAAAAACATCGAGGTCAACGAACGGCGCGAGATTATGGAAGCGGATGTGAACGCCATGCTGAAGCGCGTCATCAAGCAGACGCGCGAGACGCTCGACGGTTCCATCAAGGCCGCGAACAACCAGGAGCGCACCGACATGCTGGCCGAGCAGGTGGACATTCTGGAGAGCTGCCTGCCCAAACAGGTCGCAGGCGACGAGCTTGTCGCGCTCATCGACCGGGTTCTCGCGGAAACCGGCGCGTCCACCAAAAAGGACATGGGTCGCGTCATGGGGGCCCTTACGAAAGCGACCGACGGCAACTTCGACAAAGCAGCTGCCGCCAAAGAACTCGGAGGGCGCTTGGCGTAGCTTGGCGTAGCTTGGCCTAGCTTCGCCTTCCTTTTCCGCACCGCGCGAAGTTGCTCGCAATTCACATGCACAAGCAAGCCCTTTGCTGCGATAATATGCCATGCGGGCATCTTGCTTGCTCGCCGCGACGGCACACGAGCCGCATATCGGTTCGTGCACAAGCGGAAGCGAGCGAGAGCAAGCAGGCAAGCCGCATGCGCGAACGCGCAACAACGTCGTTTCCGAGAGAAGGGACCATCATGCTGCACGAAATCACTTTTCCGTCAACCAACGAGCGCGACCAGGTAACAGGCTGGATATACGTTCCCGCCTGCGAGCCGGAAGGCGTCGTGCAGCTGATCCACGGGTTCGGCGAGCATTCGCGGCGCTACTTCCACCTTATCGTGGCGCTCATGGATGCGGGCTTCATCGTGGCGGCGAACGACCACGTGGGCCACGGCGCCACGGCCATCGCGAACGGCACATGGGGCGACTGGGGCGATGCGGGGCCTCACACCATGATGGAGGACGAGAAGCGCTTCAAGGACAAGGTGTCCGAAAAGTACCCCGACCTCCCCTACTTCATGTTCGGGCATTCCATGGGATCCATGATAGCCCGCGACTTTTCCGCCAAATACGGCGAAGAGCTTGCAGGCGCCATCTATTGCGGAACCACAGGGGTGTTCAAGAACACGCACGAGGTGAAGGCGAAGCTCGACAAGATCATAGCCGAAGGCGGTGCGCACGATTCCGACCCCGTGCTGGTGGGCGAGCTTATGGGCTGGATGTTCGCCCGCTGCCCCGAAGGCGCAAAGCTGGGCAACGAATGGATCTGCCACGACCCCTACGTGCAGAAAGACCACGCGCAAGATCCCTTCGACGCGTTCACGCACCCCGTGCACAACGTGAGCCTGCGCGACTTCATAGACATGATCCTGTGCGTAGAGGGCGCCGAGTGGGCCGAAAAGGTTCCCACCGATCTGCCCGTCTACCTCATCGCCGGCGACCAAGACCCTGTGGGCAACTTCGGCGAGGGCGTGTACACTTGCGCGAACTGGCTTGCTGGCACCGGCCACGCCGATGTGATAACCAAACTCTACTCCGGCTACCGCCACGAGATCCACAACTACGACGACATCAAGTTCGACGTGGAGGAAGGAATTGTCGACTGGCTGCTCATGCACGTGTAGGGCTCATGCACGCCTAGACCCATCCTTCACGCACTTGGTAATATGCCGAGCCGCAGCTTTACCGAAAAAGGAAAGGCTGCGGCTTTCGGCCTTTCCTCCACGACAGCCAACCCAAAAATCCGACCCTACACGTTGAACTTGAAGTGCATCACGTCTCCGTCCTGCACCACGTAGTCTTTGCCCTCCTGACGCAGCTTCCCTGCATCGCGGCAGCCCTTCTCGCCCCCCAAGGCCACGTAATCCTCGTAAGCGGCGGTTTCCGCCTTGATGAAGCCGCGCTCGAAGTCGGTATGGATGACGCCGGCCGCAGCCGGGGCCTTCGCGCCGATGGGAATGGTCCATGCACGCGTTTCCGCCTCGCCGCTCGTGAAGTAGCTCTGCAGACCGAGCAGCCGGTATGCCTCGCGCACCAGGCGCGCAAGGCCGCTCTCGGAAAGGCCCATGGCCTCCAGATACTCTTTGGCCTCTTCCGGATCCGCTTCTGCCAAATCGGCCAAGTCAGCCTCCACCTTCGCGGAAATGGGCACGGGCGCGCAGCCGTCTATTTCGGGAAGCGGCGCGTCGATCTGGTCTTCGTCCACGTTCGCAATGTAGAGCATGGGCTTCATGGTGAGCAAGTGCAAATCGTAGATGGCGGCCTGCTCTTCCTCGTCAAGGCCGAGCGTGCGGGCGCGGTGTCCCTCATTCAAGTCGTCGAACACGCGTTTGGCAACCTCGAGCTTCTTCGCGCCCGCCTTGTCGCGTTTCGCCTCCTTCTCAAGACGCGGCAAAGCCTTCTCGAGCGTTGCCATATCGGCCAGAATAAGCTCGGTCTTGATGGTTTCCACGTCGCTTTGCGGGTCAACCCGTCCGGCCACGTGCACCACATCGGAGTCGCTGAAGAAGCGCACCACTTCGCAGATGGCGTCGGTCTCACGGATGTTCGCAAGGAACTGGTTGCCCAAACCCTCCCCTTGGCTGGCACCCGCCACAAGACCGGCGATGTCCACGAACTCCACCGTGGCCGGCACGATACGCGCAGGATGGTCTATGGCCGCAAGCGCATCGAGGCGCGCGTCGGGCACGGGCACCACGCCCACGTTGGGCTCGATGGTGGCAAACGGGTAGTTGGCGGCAAGGCCGCCCTTGTTCGTCAGGGCCGTGAACAGCGTGGATTTGCCCACGTTCGGCAAGCCCACGATACCAATGGAAAGCGACATGAAACTTCCTTCTTCGACATTCTTTATCGGAATAGCTCTTAATCGTCGCCCCATGATAGCAGAAACCGAACACATACGCACGATAAAGCACCGAATCGAACGGCGTAAAGCCGATGGACCGATGGGATGTGTGGCGGACTCAGGTTCACCTCTTCCCTATCGCCCCTACGCACCGTCACGGCGCCGTCCCGTTGGCAGCGTAGCGCAGGCCAACCCCGTCGTCCTAGGATGCGCCAGCCCCACCCTACCATTCGACCCGAGACGAAGGGAAATCCCAAGGAAGCCGAAGGTTCGCAAGTCGGGGCCGAAGACTCAGAGCTTGGGAGCCGTGTCGGTGCCGACCTGCGTCACGCAGGCCAGTTGCCCGCATAGATTGCAATGCCATGGGAAGCGAGAAAGTTTCTACAGGCAAAACGCCATGTACAAGGGCAGATACACCCGATCCTCCACCACCTTGAAAGGCTTCGGGTGCAGTACGTACTGGGTTCCAACCCGTTTGCCGTACTTCGCTTTGAACTTGTCGAGGGACTTCGTCCCGTACCCCTTCGAAGACTTGACCTCCACGGGGCTGATGCGGGGCTTCATGCCGGCAGAAAATCACGAAATGGGAAGTTACGGAAGGTCTGAGAATCACGAAACGGGAGGCCGCAGGACAAGATGTTGCCAAGGCCGTCGGCATAACAGGCGATTCAGCACAAGCGACTTCCCCTAACGCCGGCGCCCGTTCGGAGGGCAGCATGCGCGGCGCCCGCGCGTAACCCCGAAAAAAGAGCGCCCCGAAGGGCGCTCCCGAACATTATCCATGATAGTAGAAAAATACCTTCTACGGTCACCGAACAGGCGGGCATTTCCCAAGCGGCACCTGCGTCGCACAGCGAGGCTCTCCCTCTTGGCGAACCTTCACCCTCCTTCCACACGGATAGCCGCAGACAATACCGCTGTAGGAGCATTCCAAAGGAACGACCTTCTCCTGCAGCACGTCCATTATATCGGCACCGCAATTCCCGCAAACGAGTGTACCAGGTTCTTCGCCGGCAAACATACCTTCTACCATTTTCGACTGTCGATGCGGTCGTTTCAGCTGGAACAGGCACTCATCGCGCGTGACCAGCATTCCCTTCCCGCATACGGAACACACAAGCACCTTCAACTGCGCAGGTCGGCAACCGCCACACAACGGGTTGCATGTTTCGCACATGAGGTGTCACCGCCTTTCCGTCTGTCGAAGCCTTCGTTCGCAAAAGCACCGACCTTGCTAAGGTTTCTCGAAACGCCCGAGCGCTCACGCCACGTCGGACAATTCGCACCTGAAGCGCCTTTCGCCCCTTAACGCCTCGCACTTCCTTTACGCCGCCGATTCTGTCTTCGAAGCCGCAGCGTCCTTGCGGCGCTTTATCACGTTCGCAACCGTAATGCAGGCGGCGCCCACGAAGCACAGCCCTATACCCACCATGAACGCTGGGTTGAAGCTTCCCGTCAAGTCGTAGCTTAACCCCACAAGCCTTGATCCGAACGAGCCGAATATGCCCGACCCTATGCTCGCGAACGCAAGCACCTGGGGCATCTTTTCCACTCCAAAGAACTTGCGCACCAGAAGCGGCAAGGAAATGGACACAAACGAATCTTGTATGCCGAAGAGAAATGCAGAGAGCAACAGCAAGGCCGGGGTCTTGCACACGATAAGCCCGAACATGCCGGCCGCAACGATGATGTATTCTATATACACCGTCCTGTTCACGCCTATCTTGTCGTTCAACCAACCCATAGCCGCCTTTTCGATACCGCTTCCCAAGAACAGCGCGGAAATGAGCAGCGATCCGAAGAACGAGTCGTAGCCTCCGGCAACGGCATGCCCCGCCAGATGTGCATCGAAGCCTGACCCGATAAGCGAAGACACGCCGGCGAAAACGAACAGCATCACGAACGTCACCGAGCAGATGTCCCTCCATGGAACCTTGCTGCGGCGAGCCGTCTCGTCGGGCACTTCATCGGGAATACCGCCATAAGGCAAAGCGCCGATGCTGCTTGGACGCAGACGACAGATGAACAGCGTAAACGTAAGACCCAACACCAATATGATAGTCGCCTGTATAAAATAGGCGTTGCGCCAGCCCACAGCATCTATAATGAGCGAGAATATAGGCGACATGCTCACGGCAGCAATGGAGCCTATCACTCCGTATACCCCCATAGCCACGCCAGTTCTCTTGCTGAACCAGTTGCCTATGATAATAGGGCCAGCAAGCTGCAACGTACCGAGCGCACCAAGCGACCCGTACAGCGCACCAGAAATGCACCATTGCCAAGCCTGCGTATAAGTTCCCATAAGGAATGCTGCCAAGGCACACCCCAGAATACAGGCCGTGAGCACAATGCGGGAATTGAATCTCTGAAGGCATTTCACCGCCAGCGGCATACAGGGTATTGCGACTAGGAAATGCACCTGTTGCCACATGGAGATATCGCTTCGCGCGAAACCCATGTCGTCGCACACCGCAACGTAGAACAGCCCGATAGGACTGAAAACCACCGCTACGGTAGCCATATGGAACAAGCCGCAGCCCACAAGGATTATCCATGCGCGATGTATTCGATGCCCGAACAACCTTACGTACGACACTTCGTCATCAGTCCAGCTCAGATCTTCCGACTTCTCCACCGGAGCCCCCGTTCCCCTATTGCCAGAAAGAAAAAGACAGAACGCCCACCCTTACGCGACTTTCAGGTGAGCTCTTATGTATGGCGAGAGGGTCGCCGAAAAAATTACTGCGACGACCCTCGCCTCTCGTTAGTTTTCGCCCGTCAGGTCGGAAAGCGAAACCCCCAGCACATTCGCAGCCTTCTCGAGCATGCTCGCATCGAACTTGCTTGGCGTAGTCTCGAATACGCGATAGAACGTGAACGGCGTGCCTATGCCCGCAGCCATATCCATTTCGCTTACACCCTTCGCCTCCCTGTATTCCTTGATCTTCTTTGAAATGTACTCATCGTTAGCCATGACGAACCCTTTCTCTCCCTTGAGCTTCACCGCTTATTCTGCCCGACAACCATTCAGACTGATGCAGCGGCGGTAAGCTATTCGTTTTCTCGATGTCCTTCAGAACGATCCCCTGCTAAACATGTTAAGCTAGCCGACTGTCGGCGCCGGAATGGCCGGCAGCAGCAAACAGGCAATGAAGCACATCACCGCCATGAGCACCACCAATATCAAGGCCGGAACAAGAACCTTTCGCAAGGCCTCCCTATCGGCTCCATCGGCTCCTATCACGGCTGCGGCGTTCAAAAGCTTTGCCGGGCTGATAAGACCGGCAACACCGCCTGCGATAACAGCCATACCCATAATGGCAAGATAATTGAATCCGAGCGACACGCCACCGGTAATGAAATAGTTGGCGAACATGATGCAGGCCGAGGTCTGACTCGATGTGACAAACGCACCGAACACGGTAAGGGGAACCGAAATTACCGGGAACAGCGTACCGAACAGATCGACCGAGGCTAAAGCCATAACCGATATCATGTTGTTCGTGGAATCGACCACCTTCCAACCAGCCGATGCATCCATGCCCGTGTTGTTCATGAGGATGCCCAGCGCATAGAACACGCAAACGGCAATCATAGGTTTGGGTGCGCGCTGGGTGAACTTCTTCAACGTTCCTTTCATCTGGCTCTTCGTGGGCTTCAAAATGACAGCCGAAAGAATGGTGGCCACAAATGCCCACGTGTAGGCGTTCCACAAGGGACGTGTCTTGATGGCGGAACCGGGAATAACCTCAACAGGGCACGCCAACTGATTCGCCAGCAAGTTGTACAGCGGCTGAATGAAGTTCGTGGCACATAGGAAAATAACCATGAGAATCCATGGCGAAAGAGCCTTTGCCAAGCTCATCTTCTTCATCGATTCCTTGTCGGCGTCGTCGAGCTTGGAATCATCGAACAGACGATAGCCGCATATTTTCAGATATAGAAGCTCAGCCAACATAACCACGATACCGCCGATGACACCGGAAAGCAGAATGGCCCCTTGCAGAACCGGCACGTAAGCTATGAGCATACAGGCCAAAGATCCGGAAAGACCGGCGATGAGCGCTGCCGCCCAACCGTTCTTCACGCCCTGCCATTTGTCGGCCAGATACAGCATGACGAACGCGATGGCTGTCGAGATGACGGGCAGAAACAGCACAACTATCTTGTTCAGCTCGACAATGGAAAGACCCGTCATGTCGGATACGGCCACCATGCAAATAGCCAGCATACCGTAAGCGTCAAGACCCAGAAAACCAACGGCAGGAAGCGCAACGGCCAGAAAGTCGGAATAACCTAGCCCCTTGAAAATAGGAGGCAGAATGGCAACCGGCGTCGCCCCTATGGAAACGAGCGTCGTCCCAGCACCATTGCCCACAATCATGGTTTGCGCAGCACGGTTATCGGGCGCGAGCGATTTTATGAAGGCAGTGATGCGCTGCATGGCACCCACTTCCTCCATGTAACCTATCTGGAACACCGCAGCGGCGATAAGCAACGTGATGCCCAAAGATGACACGATGCCCGCCAAACTCGACCGAAGGGCCACCTCTATGGACGTATTGAAGAACAGCATGGCAAACGCAATCGTCACCACCCAGCCAATGACGGCGGCCCAGTGGGTCGGCACCTTGAAAACCACAAGCAGCAGAAAAATAATCACAATAGGTGCCAGCGCAAGCAGAGCCAAAACCCCTATGCTCATAAATCCCCCTTCCTCACTCCGTTACTTGATATCCGCACGAGCGGACAGACACACTGCTTCTATCCGCTCGTGTTTTCATTTATGCATATCCTTGGGTACGCAAGCGGAGCAAACGCCAGCCACGCCGTCCGCTGCTCAGCGACACCCCATGGCTAGACAGATGCATATCCGAAGCCGCAGCGGTTACGGAATGTACACCGCCGTTTTATGCCCCAGTTCTGAAGCGCGCTTTGCAAGTTCCTCCACGGGCGCTACCTCTAAAACGAGCGCCTGGCAGTCTACCACACACACCGGCTTCAAGCCCTGATCAAGGCGCTCGGAGCACAGGTCGCACAGCGACGTGGGCACGGGAACGTAATCGAATTCCCACTTCTTGTGATCAGGGTCATCATCTATAGCCCACGGCTCCATCTCGGCAAGCTTGATACCCCATTTCCCCAAGGGAATGTCCTTTTCCTTGCGACAGGCCACCTCGCAGCTATGGCAGCCCGTGCAGTACTGGAAGTTCACTAGCAGTCCGTATCCTTCTGCAGACATGTTTCTCCTCCTTCCGACGGTCTTTAGGCGTCATGCGATTCGACGCGATAGACCTTGCAGATTACGTTTTTAAATGGCGCACCAAAACCGAGCTTGCCCATGTGGTTGTGGGGAATGAGCGAATCGACACTGCATTTCCAAACACCGAAGAGGTTGGGCTCTTCGCCGTCTTCTTCAGGGAACCACCAACCATGCTGCGCGTGCACAACACCCTCCATGATGGTGGGAACTTCTTTGACGCGCAGAACAGCGCGTCCGAACGGGTTCTCGATGGCCGCCCAGTCGCCTTCTTTCACGCCGTACTTTTCGGCATCGATCGGGTTCACTTCCAAAATGGGATCAGGGTCGATGTCGCGCAGCGTTTCTATCTGGCGATGCTCAGAATGGAACGAACCCCATTTGCGCGCACCGGTAGTAAGAATGAGCGGATAGGTCTCGTGCAGCTCGGGCTTGCTGTAAGGGCTGAAGTGCGGCTCGATGTAGTACGGCAACGGGTCTTCCCCAAAGATCTCGTAGAGCGTGGAATAAAGCTCGACGCGGCCGGTGGGAGTGTCGAATCCAGGCTGCCCGTCGGCACGCAGCATACCCTTTTCGTACTTCTTGTAGGTGTAGCCGGGGAAATACACGTTGTCGCGCTCGAGATCCTTCAGCTTGAAGCCATAGAACTTGGTCAACCAGTCGTCGTAGAAATCTTCCACGTTGGTCCACGGCCACGCTTTCGGATTGAGCATGCGACCCATGTCTATCATGATGTCGATATCGCATTTGGTGTCGTTTTCAGGAATAGCCTGGGTCAGACTGCCGATAAAGCTCATGTTGCGACCGAACTGAGGCATAACGGTGCCACGACGCTCGCCCACCATGGAAACGGGCAGGAACAACTCGCACAACGCCATAGCCGTAGGAGTCATGAACACGTCGTTCACCACGCCGAACTCGGTTTCTTCCTTCAAACGCTCATACCAGCGTTTAGGAGCATGAGCGGAAGTGTTGGCGAGGAAGTTCGTGCCCCAATAGTGAGCCATCTTAAACTGATAGGGTTCGCCACTTTCAAGAGCATCGAGGACACGGTCGGGCTGCGGATGCGTTTGTACGGCGGCAAACCCAGGGAACTCCTGCGCACCGATGCGCTTGTAGTTCCAGATATCGGGATCCACCTCGGCCGTGGAGTCGGTCCACCATTTGCCGAGCAGCGTTTCTTTCTCGCCAATAGTCATGCCACCGGGGACATCGATGTAGCCGCAGATGGCTGCTATGGAAAGAACCGCTTGACCAGCCTGCACGCCATTCGTGCTCGTGTCGAACGCCAAGCCCCACGCGATGGTGGACGGGCCGTTGGTGGCAAATGCTCGCGCCGCGTTGCGGATAACCTCGGCAGAACACCAGCACAGCTCCGCCGCACGCTCGGGCGGATATTCCTGCACACGCTCTTTGAGCTGGTCGAAGCCATGGCACCACTTGTCAACAAAATCATGATCGTACAAGTCTTCGTTGATGATGACGTTCAGCATAGCCAGAGCCACAGCGGCATCGGTGCCGGGGCGCAGTTGAATATGGTACTCGGAACGGGAAGCCAGCCACGTGACGCGCGGATCCACCGATATGATCTTCGTACCGCGCTTCATCATGTCGATGACGCAGTGTCCGTACAGGCCGTCAGGGTTCGAAATCAGCGGATATTTGCCCCAGATGATCATATACTTCGGAAGCACATAGTTTTCGTTGTCGTACCGATCTGGATAAAACGCCGCATAGTCAATTTCAGGATAACCGGCACCTAGAATGTAGAACGAGATGGCACAGCGCGGACCGTAGCATGAGTAACCGCTCATCGCGAACACTTCGTTGGGCGATTGATACGCCGCAAAGCAGGCCGAATATGCGGAAAGCGTGCACTCGCGACCCGTACCGGCAAACAGGATGATCGATTCTGGTCCGTATTTTTCCTGAATCTCACGTGTTTTGTTGTACAAAAGATCGTACGCTTCGTCCCAAGTGATCTGTTCCCATTTGTCAAGACCGCGATCTTCGCGAGCGCGCTTCATGGGGTGAACGATGCGGTCTTTGTGATAGACAGCCTCGGGCAGGCAAATGGCGCGCGAGCAGACGCGTCCTTGCGAAATGGGGTGGTCTTCGTCACCCTCGATGCCTACAAGTTTACCGTCGACCACATGGGCGTACAGGCCGCACCCAGCCGGATGACATCCGGGCGCCGACCAGCAGCACGTGCGCACCCATTTGTCGTTCTCGGTGCTCAAGGCCTTGGCTTGTTGCTCGTTCATGACTCTCCTCTCACTCACTCTCTCAAACAGTTATAATCAACCGCTCTTGATAAGCGGATTGATCCCCTTGAACAGGTTGGCCTTTTTACCAATCAGTTCTCTGAGCAAGACCCTTCGGTTGACCGCCTCGCGACGAACCGATTTTCTGCAAGAACCTTTACCCTCGGTTCGCAAGCACCCCAGCGGTCAAACACTGACTCCAACTATGCACGTGGAGCAGCGGAAGAACCGGGCGCAGGTGAAGTGGGGGCTTTCGGTGCGCCTGGAACCCCAGGGGCTTTCGGTGCGCCTAGCGCCCCAGGGGCTTTCGGGGATGCAGGAGCCCCGGGCACCGCGGGGGTGCCGGGAGCTGCGGCATCGTCATCGGAAAACACGTGCCCGCAGTACGGGCATTTCGGCGGAAGGAAGCCGCCAACGGCATTGACGGTTCCGTCACATTCTGGGCAGGTGCGACTCGCAGCCGCTTCAGCAGGTCTGAAACACATGACTCTCTCCTATTCATCTGAAACCTCAGGATCCAAAGAAGCTGGAACCCCCTCTTTGACGCAAGGCAACGACTGATCGGAGAAAACCGCCTGAAGAGCCGTCGTTGCCGACGGGTTCATTAAACAACCTTGCTCGGCACACTTCCACGTCATAAAGACGCGAAATCTTTTTCTATATTTCGTACGATTTGTACGAAGTTCCTCTGAACCGAATGCGCCATAATGAGCGTATGGACGCAGGGGCGGATGCATTGCCGAACAGGGGGAAACAATGCTGCTGAGCATGATGGCAATTGTCGAATTACTGGGGGAAACGTGCTCGAAACGATTTCTTGGAGAAAGTTCGCACATTATCGAAATAGGCCATGCGGAACTGTACGACCCGGCAGCGCCGCTGCAGAAAAACGCCGTCTATCTTGCGGATTTCTCTCACTTTCCCCAGAGTGATATCGTCGCCGAAGGACACGCGAGCCTCATATGCCTGGGAAGCATCAACGCCTTACATCAAGCGCAACCAAAGCTCAACATCGTGCAGGCCGAAAACGTCTCGCTCCCTCAGCTTCTCGCAAAGGTGCAAAGCATTTTCCAAATGTATCAGAAGTGGGATGATCGGCTTAAGGAGATAGTACTGCAGCATGGAACAGTGGCCGATCTCCTTGCTGCCAGTCTGCCTATTTTCCAATCGAACATTCTCGTGCATGACACCGAGCTAAAAACGATCGCCTATAAAACCCATGCAACGGGAAAAAAGCGAAGCCCGCTTGACGAGCTCACACAAGACAAGGTACTCAGCCACGATGTACTTGCCACGTTCATGCGCTCGGCACGGGCAAACTGCGGAGACGCAGACCCTTTCACCATTCGAGAGCCGCATTTCTGGGCAACATCCAACGGGCCCTACTCGCTCAGTATGAACGTATTCAGCCAAGAAACATGCATCGCCCGCATAGCCCTTACCACCTACGAGGAAGACACGAAGCCGACCGAAAAAGACATCGGGAGTCTCATCGTTCTGTGCGCTTACGTGAAAGCCGTACTCGATGCTTCGTTTTCCCACATTATGGGAGATGGGAAAGATGCCTTTTCCTCTCTTATCCTTGACATGATAGAAGGCAAATCCGTAAGCCAATCGCGCCTCGACGCTGCGGGTCAGAATCACCAATGGAACCACCACGACGATGAATACTTGCTGCTTGCCATAGCCCCGTCGCTTGCCAAGACGAGGCGACCAAGCCCCACTTACCCGTTCATAGCCATCTTTAGCAGAATATCCGAGATGTTTCCTGAATCGCATCCCTTCGTCGTGGAGGAAAAAGGCTATGTCCTCCTTAATATGACACGAGGAAAAACCAAGTTTGAATCACTCTCGAAAACACTTGAGCGCATAGCCCTCGAAAACGATTGCATCTTCGGATCCGGTCGTGCATTTCGCGGGGTTCGTCACCTCAAGCAGGCATATCATGAAGCATGTATGACCATGGAGTGCGCATCCGAACAACTCTGCCGCCAAATGAACAGGCATCTTCTGCACATAAGCGATGTGTCTTTGCAACTTGCAGACAAGTTCATCACCGATCGCATAGAGCCTCTCACGTTCTGTCCTAAAGGACTTATCCACCTCATCCATTACGACAACAAACACAAATCCGAACTCTACACCACCATACGCACCTACATAGAATGCAATTGCAGCCCCACCAGATGCGCGAAGGTTCTCTTCATTCAAAGAAGCACGTTCCAGTATCGCTTCGAGAAAGCAACACATATACTTGACATGGATCTTGGCGACCCCGACAACCAACTGCGTCTCAGATTGTCGTTCAGGCTGCTCGATGAGATACCGCTACAAGAATTCAAAGCAATCTGAAAGCCACCCACTCTGAAGGACGGCATTAGCATCGGATCAGCGCAAATCCTTCAGACCCAGCTCCGAAAACATAAAAAAGAGCGCCCCGAAGGGCGCTCCCGAAAGTACCGCAGAAAACCGATGCGGCGCGGTCAGGCGGCCTCCTACATGCTGAACAGGCCGAACTGAGCAGCGACGTAGGCCACCAAAATGACGACGGTCAGCACCGGCGCCACGTACTTGATCATAACGACCCATGCCTTCTCGAGCTTGAACGGAGACGACTGCCTTATCTCGTCGACAAGTTCCTTCGGCTTGATAATCCAGCCGACGAACACGCAGGTGAGAAGCGCGACGATGGGCATGAGAACCGAATTTGATATGAAGTCGAAGAAGTCGAGCAGCTGCGTTCCCGGACCTAAGGGTTCTATGAAGATAAGGTGATTGTAGCCCAAGTTGATGAAGATGCCCGCCGCAACCACCACGGCCACGACAACGCCGAGTGCCTTCTTGCGCGACCAGCCCGTTCCGTCCTGGATAATGGACGTGCAGGTTTCCGCAAGCGAAATGGCGCTCGTCAAAGCCGCGAACAGAACCAAGAGGAAGAACAAAAAGCCTATGATGGTGGCGGCTCCACCCATATCGGCGAACACGCTCGGCAGCGTGATGAACATGAGGGACGGGCCTGCTTTCGCAGCAACGGCATCGCCGGAGCCCATGGCGACGAACGCGGCCGGCACGATCATAAGGCCCGCGATAAGGGAGACGCCTAGGTCAAAGCCCGCAATACGGGTGACCGAAGAGGTAAGGCATTCCTTCTTGGCAAGATAGCTGCCGTAGGTGATCATGATGCCCATGGCCAAAGACAGGCTGTAGAACATCTGACCCAAAGCGCCGATGACCAGCTCGGGCGAGAACTTGCCGAAGTCGGGAACGAGATAATAGGCAGCGCCCTCCAAAGCGCCCGGCATGGAAAGCGTGTAGACAGCGATGCCTATAGCCATGATGATAAGCGCGGGCATCATGACGAGGTTCGCCTTTTCGATGCCGCCCTTCACGCCTAGCGCGACGACTATGAACGTGATGGCCATGAACAGCAGCATCCAGAAGAAGCTTTCCACATCGCTTGTGATGAACGACGAGAAGAACGTGCCGCCGTCGGCAAGCGCTGCAGGCCCGCTGATGAGATAGGCCGCCGCATACTTCGTCACCCAGCCGCCGATGATGCAGTAGTACGGCGTGATGATGAATGGGACGACCGAAGCCAAAAAGCCGATGAACGCGTACTTCTTGCCGTACGCCTTGAACGCGCCGATGGCGGAAAGACCCGTCTTGCGCCCCAGCGCCGTCTCCAGCAAAAGCAGCGATACGCCG
>JAEYEL010000123.1 GCA_023403475.1 Actinomycetes bacterium | reverse complement strand
AGGCGTCAAGGTTGTGCTAATCTGTTCGGCGTTAATCGATATGTGCAAAGGCGCAGATGAAGCTTAGGGAAACGGAAGGCGCGACCATGATAAACGAGAGGATGCACGCACTTGGCGCCGAGCCGAGCGCGATCCGCGAGCTGTTCGCCTACGGGCTTTGCCGTAAGGCGGAGATCGGGGCGGAAAACGTGTTCGATTTCAGCATAGGGAATCCCAGCGTGCCCGCGCCCGATGCCATCAGGCAAGCGGTGCTCGATCTTATGGAAGAGCCTCCGTGTGAGCTGCACGGCTACACGCCCGCTGCAGGCGATCCTCGCGTGCGCTTGGCTGTTGCGAAGAACATCCAGCGCCGTTTCGGCATCGATGCCTCGCCCGACCAAGTGTATCTGACAGCGGGTGCAGCGGCGGGTCTTGCCATCTCCATTTCGGCTATCACCCAACCGGGCGACGAGGTCATCGTTATCGCGCCGTATTTCCCCGAGTACAAAGTATGGATAGACACTGCAGGCTGCACCTGTGTGGAAGTGCCCGCCCGTCTGCCTGATTTCCAGCTTGATGTTGCCGCCGTCGAGGCGGCCATCACCGAAAAGACGAGCGCCGTTATCATTAATTCGCCGAACAACCCGACAGGTGCTGTGTACACGCGCGAGAATCTGGAAGCGCTCTCCTCTCTGCTCGCACGCAAGGAAGTCGAGCTGGGGCGCAGGCTCTACGTGATAAGCGACGAGCCGTACCGCGAGATAACCTACGGCAAGGAAGTCCCCTATGTGCCGTGCATGTATCCGCGCACCGTTGTATGCTATTCGTATTCGAAATCCCTTTCGCTGCCGGGCGAGCGCATAGGATACATCTATGTATCCGACTTGGCCGACGATGCGGCGGAAGTATCCACGGCGGTTGCCGGTGCGGGTCGCGCCCTTGGGTTCATCTGCGCTCCTGTGTTGTTCCAACGCGTGATAGAGCGCTGCATCGACGAGCCTTCCGATGTTGCGGCCTATGCGGAAAACCGCGAGCTGCTCACACGCGGCCTGCGCGAATTGGGCTATGAGTTCGTCGAGCCCGACGGGGCGTTCTACCTGTGGGTCCGCGCCCTCGAACCGGATGCGCAGGCGTTTTCAAACCGCGCGAAGGCTCACGAGCTTCTGCTCGTTCCCTCTGACAGCTTCGGCGTTGGCGGCTGGGTGCGCGTGAGCTACTGCATTCCCCGCAAGACCATAGAGCGCAGCATGCCCGCCTTCGCTGCCCTCATGAAAGAGTATCGCGGGTAAGACGTGCCGGCGGCTGCGAGGCTTGGGCGTCGCAGCCGCAGATGAAACATTCGACACGACAGTCGCGCCCGCCCGTAGTTGCGTCTGCGTGCATGGAGCGGGCGGTTTTCCGATAGATGCAGCTAAACCCTCTCTATTGCACAAAACCGCGCGATTTGTGACACATTGCGGCGAAAACGGGGGCGTTTTGCACGGCGAGAAGGCTCTGCCGAATGCCGAGAAAAATACAGCGACGCTCTCATCTGGTAAAACGAGGAAGAGCGTTTTCGCATGTTGTCTAACGATGTCGCACTTCGCGACTTTTCGTGCACTCAGGGGCATTTTCCCTCACCCTTTCTTGATGTCCGGCATGGCGCGGGCGTGATTGGGAGTGGGTGCTGCTTACTTTGCAAGAGCTTCAAAATTTATTCTATTATCTATACTTAAATAATATATATATGGTGATTTATCTGGAAAAATAATTAACCAATGTATATTTTGTGAACAATTAGTTAGTTTCTGATTTTTGCCGCGCCGGGCGCATGTGGCGTCGTTTATAGTGGTCTTGTGACATGAGGGCAGAGTTGTTTGAGAGAAAGAAGGACTATCATGACCGAAGCCACCAAGACGCTGGCGCAACTGAAGAAGACCAGCAAACTGACCCGCCTTGCATTCCACAAGAACGGCCCGAAGAGTTATCGCCGAGGGCAAGGGGCGCTGCTGAACGTGCTGCTCGAGCACGACGGCGAAACACAGCGCGATCTGGTGAAGGTTCTTGGCGTCGACCGCAGCGAGCTGAAGGGCGTTGTGAAGAAGGCGGAGCGTAACGGATATGTGACCATTGGCGATGCGGAGGCCGCACGCACATACACGGTGAACCTCACCGAAGAGGGTCGCAAGGTCGCTGAAAAGCGCGTCGCGGCTAACGACAAAGCCGCCGCTGATATCATCGAGTGCCTTTCCGCCGACGAGGTTGCCCAGCTGAATGCCATTACCGAAAAACTCATCCTTTCCATGAAGGACAAGGGCGTCAACGGTAAGAAGAAGGGTCGCAAAGTCTGCCACTGCGTGCGTATCTAGAAGGGTCTGAGACAGGCAGATTGGGCTATCGCACTTCCCACGAGATCAATGACGGGCCGCCCGCTCTTCAAGCAAGAGCGCATAGACGTAGGCGGGGCTTTCTCGAGAAAGCCCCGCCTCGTCGTCTTGGGGCTTCGCCAGAACCGTTTACCACGGCACTTCCCAACATGGGCGCTTCTGGGGGAACAGTCTGAGGAAGCAACCTGCAGAGGCGCTCATGCAGAGGGAGCCCCGCAGAGGCGGTTACTCGCTCCTCAATGCTTCCACGGGGTCTTTGTGGCTGGCGGCACGGGAAGGAATGAGGCCGGCCAAAAACGTGAGGAGCACGCTGATGGCTACGAGCACCACGGCGGCCTGCCAAGGAAGGATGGCCACGTTGGGAACGTCGAAGTTCGCGTAGACGATGGCGTTGGCGGGAATACAGCAAAGCGCGGTCACGCCGATGCCTATCACGCCGGCGACGAAGCCCACGATGACGGTCTCGGCGTTGAACACGCGGCCGATGTCGCGCTTGCTGGCGCCAATGGAGCGCAGGATGCCTATCTCCTTTTTTCGCTCGAGCACGCTGATGTAGGTGATGACGCCTATCATGATGGAGCTTACCACCAGTGATATGGCCACGAACGCGATAAGCACGTAGCTTATCATGTTTACGATATCGGTCACCGACGACATGAGCACGCCTACGAAATCGGTGTAGGAAATGACTTTGTCTTCTTCGCCCTCGCCCTCCATTTTCTGGTTGTAGCCGTCGAGAATCTCTATGACGTGTTCCTTGCTTTCGAAGTCCTTCGGATAGATGTCGATGCCGCCGGGCTTGGCGAAATCGGCGTAACCCAGCTTCTTGAGGTTGCCGTCGAAGGACGCCTGCTCGGTGGAAAGCAGCGACATCATAAGCTCGCCCAGCTCGTCTTCCGACATGTTCATCTGGAAGGCTTCCTTGAACTTGTCGGGGTCGATGCTCATGGCCGAGGCCATGTTGCCAGCCAGTTGGTTCATCAATTTCTGCAATGCCGAGGTCATCTGTGTTTGCAGCTCTTGGGCCATAGCGCCCATGTAGGCGGTCATGGTGGTCTGCACGTAGTTCTGCAACGCACGTGAGAGCTGGGCTTTAAGCGCGTCGGAATCGACCATGCCCTTTACGGCGGCGGAAATCTGCGCCTGCACTTCGGGCGTGTTCATCCATTCCTGCGCTGAAAGAGGTTTGTAGGCGGGGTTGGCGATGGTGGGCTGGCTTTGCGGATCGGTGGGGTCGTAGTCGGGATTCGCTATGATGGGCGGGGTGATGGCGGAATATTGCTGCAGGTAAGCGGCGTATCCTTGCATGAGCTGCGACATGAGCGCCGACACTTGCTCCACGGGCAGGCTGCCCACATCAAGCGAACCTACTATCTCGTCTGTGTTCGGCTCGGGCGCATCGGGCATGTTCGAGAGACTTTCCGTCAGGTTGAGCGCGCTTGACATGTCAACGGCAAGCGCGCTTTCGTTGACGGTGAAAGCCGCCTGCAGCGCGTTGCCGTCGATGGTGAACAGAGACTCCATGTCAAAGCCGCCCTCGCCGTCGTCCTTATCGCCGAAGGGCTTGCCGGTGAACACGTTCACGTCGGGGTCTGCCAGCTGGTCTTTCACTATCTGGGATTTTGCTGCGTGCTCGATGATGCGGTCGGTGAGCGATGCGGGGTAGTAGATGCCGGCGGTAAGCATGGTGGCCTCGGTGCCTTCGGTTGGCTGCACGATGCCCACAATGGTAAGGTCTTCGCCGGCATCCACTAGGCTGCGCATGTAGTCGGTGTTATCCGATTTGTTGGTCCATACGTTGTACTCGTTGTCGTGCACGTAGTAGTCGGTGGCATAGACCAGCTTGAACGTGATGCCCATGACCTCGTCGTAGTCGTAGGGCCGAACGTCGGTGGGCGTGGTCACCTCCTCTTCGGCGGCGAATTGTTTCACCATCTGGTCGAGCTCGTCTGTATCGCGCAAGCCCAGCGAGTATTGCATGAAGTCGCTGATGCGCCCGCCTTTGGTGAGCACGAGCACGCACTCGTTGTAGTTTTCGGGCCAACGGCCGGCGCATATATCGTACTGGTTTTGGTACAGGTTGGCGTTTTGCGGCAGCTCGGAGAACACGTCGGTGCTCATGGACATCGACATGAGGCTGTTCGTGCTGTTCGACGACCCCAAGCCTACGGAGGCGAACGACTTGTCGGGGTTCACCTGGCGCAGCTTTTCGGTGTTGCTGCTGAATATCTGCGGCGTGACGCTGTAGGTGTACTCGATGGCGTTCACGTACTTGTCTATGTCGCTTTCGCCGCTTTCGAGGTATTTCTTGAGCGAGGCTAAATCGTTCGACCCGATGCTCGAGAACATGCTCGTGAGCATCTTGCTCACGCCTACTTTCGTGCGGTTGTCGGTGTTCGTGTTGACGGCGTTCCTGTCGTTTGCACCCTCGCCATCGCCGCCATCGCCAAACGATCCGCTGGAATCGCCGCCTGTGGCCGAGCCGAGCATGAGCGAGGTCATGTCGAAGCCGGTACTCTGAATTTGCAGCGGGTACTGCGAAAGCGTTTCCTCCTCAACGGTTTTGATGTAGTTGTTCACTCCGTTGGCCAGCGACAATATGGCCGCAATGCCGATGATGCCGATAGAGCCGGCAAACGCCGTCATAAGCGTGCGACCCTTCTTCGTCATGAGGTTGTTGAAGGAAAGGGAAAGCGCCGTGAGAAACGACATGGACGTTTTGCGGACAGGCTTGGCGCTTGCGGGATCGTTTTCTGCGGCGGGGTCGAAAGGGTCGGTGTCCGAGCGGATAACGCCGTCGGCTAGGTTTACGATGCGCGTGGCGTAGCGCTCGGCCAGCTCGGGGTTGTGCGTGACCATGATAACTAAGCGGTCGTTGGCGATTTCGGTGAGCAGATCCATGATCTGCACGCTCGTTTTGGAATCGAGCGCGCCGGTGGGCTCGTCGGCCAGCAGGATTTCGGGGTCGTTGATGAGCGCACGGGCGATTGCCACGCGCTGCATCTGTCCGCCGGAAAGCTGGCTGGGCTTCTTGTTCACATGGTCGGCAAGCCCCACTTTCCCCAAAGCGTCGAGCGCCCGCTCGCGGCGCTCGACGCGCGACACGCCCGAAAGCGTAAGGGCCAGCTCCACGTTGGCGAGCACTGTTTGGTGGGGAATGAGGTTGTAGCTTTGGAACACGAACCCGATGCGGTTGTTGCGGTAGGCGTCCCAATCGCGGTCCTTGTACTGTTTGGTGGATACGCCGTCTATAACGAGGTCTCCCGAATCGTAGTGGTCAAGCCCGCCCACGATGTTGAGCATCGTTGTCTTCCCCGAACCGGATGGCCCTAAAACGGCCACGAACTCGTTGTCGCGAAACGATACCGAAACGTCGTTCAGCGCCGTTTGGGTAAACGTGCCGGTCATGTACGTTTTGCAAATATGCTGCAATTGAAGCATGCGCGAACTGCCTTTCTTTAGAGCTAAGACTTCATTGTATGTTTTCGTGCCGCCTCGCAACTTGCCATGCGGGAAACTACACAGAGCGTTACGAATCTGTTATATGGGGGGTGAAGTGCTGCGAGCGATCACTCGAGTCTGCTCGCGCGTTTCGGGTTTCTGGATACGCCGAGTCATCCTGACGAGGTGAAGAAGAGTGCGTTGCGGCGCGGCGAACTAATAATTAGATTACTTGATCTAACGGTTAGTCTAGTTTGAAGCGCTCATGATTCGAACTAAATCTGAAATGGTAAAGTTGACAAGGAGAATCATCGCCGACACCGAAACCGAGATAGTCGAATATAAGGAGGCGAGAAGAAAATTCGGATTTGATGATTTAGACAGATACTTTTCAGCTCTGAGTAATGAGGCAAATCTAAGAAACTCCGAATGTGGCTGGTTGTTCTTCGGGGTAACCGATGACGGAGGGGTATGCGGCACTTCCTATCGACAAGAGGAAGGGGAGCGCAGCATCGGCCTTCAAAAATTGAAGCATGAGGTGAGCCGGGAAACCAACGGAAAAATAACTTTCGAAGAGATTTATGAATATGAGATTGATGGTAAGCGGGTTATCGCGTTCCAAATGCCCGCTGGCGCATTTGCCACTCCTACGACTTGGAAGGGGGTTCCTTGGTCCAGGGAGAACGAATCTTTGGTGCAGGTGTCGAAATTTAAACTTGAGACAATATACGGACAGAGTCGCCCGACTGGTCGCGTCAAATAGCCTACGAAGCAAAACGTTGCGATCTTGATGATGGCGCTGTTGATTTCGCTTGCGCCAGGTATGTTGAAAAGTACTCGGATAGACAACCGGCTATAGCCGATCTGTCGGAGGATGATTTTCTTCGCAAAAGGAGGCTTCTCATTCGCGATCGCGCATCAAGACTACCGACTTTCGGAGAAGATCAACGTTCTCGAATATGAAGATCGGCTGGTATTCAAAAACGAGGGTTCTTTCATTTCCGGAAGCATTGAGCAGGCGATACAGAGTGGATATAAGCCGCCTTATTACAGGAACCCCCTTCTTGCCAGTGCGATGAGCAAGATCGGCATGGTAGACCAAAACGCCATAGGCATAAGGAATGTGTTCGATATCCAACGCAGTCGGCTTCTGCCTATGCCCACCTATAAGCTATCGGAGCCGAATCGGGTTGCGGTCGCTTTTTACGGAGGGGTTCTAAACGAGGCGTATTCGCGCCTTCTTGCTGCCGAGCCCTTACTTGAACTGAACGCGGTTCTTCTGCCTGATATGGTTCAAAAAGGACAGCCCATATCGAAGGAGCAAGCTCATATGGCCGATGAATTGTCGAGAAGAAAATAGAGGCCCAGCCGGCCCTTGCAATGACCGGCTAGCCTCATCCTCTCCGCCCCGACTGGCTGCTCGTCTATGCGATCGTTCGCGTTGGCTTGTGTAGGAATGCTTGCGCTAGAGCGGCTCTGCGCTCGATGTGGTCGATTCCGCGAGGGGGCTTCTCTGCTCTGTGTTCAGATGTGCCGTTTCGGCGACCAATTAGACCAGCTCGCACTAGGTATCCGAAGCGGGGGTTCCCGTGTGCAAAGGTGCCGTTTCGGGTGCTATGCAATGTGCCAGCACGAAAAAAGGCCGGGAAATCGCTTCCCGGCCTCGGGTTTCCTTCTGGCGGAGAAGCAGGGATTCGAACCCTGGATGCCCTTGTGGGGCATACTCACTTAGCAGGCGAGCACCTTCGGCCTCTCGGTCACTTCTCCGTTGGGCAAGAAAGAATCATACCCGAGTTGTGCCTGCTCTGTCAACTGTGAAATTAGGACTCTCCACGTTCCCCTTCGCATTCCTCTTCCTCTCCCATGTTCCCCTTTGTGTCCTCTGCCCCCTCACGCCCTTAGCCCCTCTTCACGTTTGCTTCGCTTGTTGGGAAGCCTGCCTGACCTGTGTCGGCCGTCAACCGCAGCTTGGACTTGCGTTGGCAAAGAAAGGCGCGAGTTTCGCTTGCCGGGAGTCCTGCTATCAGCTGCGGCCATGTCGTTTTCCCATGCAAGCTGCGTTTCGCCGAGCTAGTTTGCTATCATGCTCGCTGACAATCTTTCTCGGAAGGAGCGGGCCGGGCATGGGCAAAACGATTTCGCGCACTAATATTTCGCACACTACCGAAACTCATGAAAGCATGCGAACCGCAGCGGCTGCCGAAAGCACGCGAACTGCGGCTGCCGCCTTGTCAACTGTCGCCCGGACAACTGCCGTCTGGGCGGCTGCCGCCTTGATGGCTGTCTTGGCAATTGCCGCCTGCTTTGCGCTGCTGGCAAATCCGCAGCAGGCACTTGCCAAGTCGTACGAAATGCCGAAGGTAAGCATTGCGGCGGAGGCTCAAACCGACGGGTCGCTGCACGTTTCAGAAACGCGCACATTCGAGTTCGACGGCGATTTCACTGCGGTATGGTGGACTTTCGAAGGCCTGCCGAGCAATGCGACGCTCGACATCGACAGCGTCCGCCTCACCTCGCCTTCAGAAAACAGCGAGGATGCCGCCAGCGTAGCCAGCGTAGATTTGAAAAGCGTGCCTTTCCGCGAAGAGTGGCGCGATGCGGGCGGTCCTGGCACCGATGCCTATTCGTTCGATTCCGCGAAGAACACGGTGTACGTGTTCTTCAACGCGTCCGACGAAACGCTGGTCGTCACGCTCGATTACACGGTGGAAAACGGCGTGCAGGCGTACAAAGATATCGCCGAGGTATATTGGAAGTATGTAGGCGACCAATGGGAAGAATCGTCGGGCGACGTCTCTATGACTCTTTCCCTTCCCGTTCCCCAAGGGGCGACGGTCGTGCCGGGTGACAACGTGCGCGCTTGGGGGCATGGCCCGCTTGACGGCGTGGTGACGGTGAATGACGATGGCACCGTTACGTATTCCGTTCCCAAGGTGCGAGTCGGTCAGTACGCGGAGGCGCGCGTGGTCTTTCCCGTTTCGTGGCTCACGAACCTGAGCAGTCAGGCGGCCAAAACCCATAGGGATACCGCGCGGCTCGACACCGTGCTTTCCGAAGAGCAAACATGGGCCGATCAGGCGAACAGACAGCGCATGCTGTCGCTTGGGTTCGTTATCGCGTGCGGCGCGATATGCGTGCTGTTCATCGTGTGGGCGCTGTGGCGCTATTTTGGGTACGGAAAGGAATACACGCCCGATTTCACCGACGAATACTGGCGCGACGTTCCCGACCCCGCCCTGCACCCGGCGGTCATCGGTCGTTTGTGGCGTTGGGACAGGGAAAGCCCCGACGATTTCACGGCCACGCTCATGCACCTTGCACATATCGGTGCCGTGCGCATCGACAAGGGAAGCTATGCCGACGATCGGGGGAGACGCGTGGACGACTACTACATCACGCGCCTTCCCGCAGCGACCGGGGTTCTTTTGGATCCCGTTGACGCAGCTGCGCTCGATTTCCTTTTCGGAAAAGTGGCCGAAGGCCAAAATTCGCTCTGGTTCGGTTCTATCAACAAATATGGCGAAGACCACGCCGAGGATTTCACCGACGGCATGCAAACGTGGCAGGGCGTTGTGTCCATGGAAGCGAACAAGCGCGACTTCTTCGAGCTGAAGAGCAAGCGCCTGCAAACGCGCATGGTCGTTGTAGCCGGTCTGCTGCTTGTTTTGGGCGTGGCGCTGGCGTTTCTCACCGATAACTTCCTGCCGCTTGCGTTCGTCGTTCCCACTTCCATTGTACTGGGGATTATTGCGAACTATATGCCCCGGCGCAGCGTGTACGGCAACAACGTCGTGGCGAAGTGCAAGGCGCTGCGCAACTGGCTGCGCGATTTCTCGTCGCTTGACGAGCGCCCGCCCACCGACGTGAAGGTGTGGGGCGAGTTCATGGTGTACGCGTATGTGTTCGGCATCGCCGGGGCGGTGATGAAGGAGCTGCGCGTGAGCGTGCCCGAGCTGTTCGACGACGAAGCCGCCTATTACGGAACGTCGTACGTGCCGTGGTGGTTCTGGTACGCGCCGGGCTACGGTGAGACGGGCGCGGTCATGCCTTCGGTTTCCGATATGCTGCAGACTTCCGTGAGAAACACGCTGGATACTGCCCAAGCGGCCCTTTCGGCTGCAGAAGACAATTTCAGCAGCGGCGGCGGCTTCGGCGGCGGCTTTTCAGGCGGAGGCGGCGGCGGCTTCGGCGGAGGCGGCGGCGCAAGGTAAATGCGCGGCAGGAGCGGGGCAGACAGAGAGGGCTCCGCGTGGTTGTCAATGGGCGCTCGGTAGGACGCGCTGGCAAGGTTGCGAGCGGCGAGCCGTCGTTTTGCGACTACTGATTCTCGCGTAGCGCTTTCAAGATGGCGCGCTTGCGAGCCTGCTTGGCGGCGTAGGCGGCACGCTCGGTCTTGCGCGCGGCATGGGCGGCCTGTTCCTGCTGGCGTTTTTCGGCGCTAGCCGCTTTTTTCGCCTCGCGAGCGACGAGCCGAGCCTCCTTGCGGGCCGCGCGTTCGGCGGCGGCTTCCTCGGCGGAAAAGCGGCAGCCGCAGAAGTTCTGGCGATACATGTTAAGCTCGCGGCTTTTGCGCGTGGCCTCGTTGTAAAAGGAGCGGTAATCCGAAAACGCGCAGTTCACACCGACTTCGATGCTCGCGTGTTTTAGCTCTTCTTCAATGATGCTCGTGTATTGGTAAGGGCTTACCGAAAGCGTGGTGCCCAGCGCGTCGAAGCCGTGGTCTGCGGCATAGCGGGCGGCCTCTTCGAAGCGCAGTCGGTAGCAGGCGCGACAGCGTTCGCGTCTAGCCGCGCGTGCTTCGGGTGCAAGGTTGCCAACGGCGGGGAAATGCTCGGTATCAGCC
>JAEYEL010000112.1 GCA_023403475.1 Actinomycetes bacterium | reverse complement strand
CCGTGATTGCGAGACCTTCGGCATTCTAACCCCCAATCCGGCCCGGTCTCCTTTCCCTCCCGAGCTTCCCGCGTAGGGTCCTAAACTCCAAAAAACTGACCGAAACAAGAACCCTCCGCTGCAAAAGGTCCTAAACTCCAATTTTTTGACACTAATAGACCCTTTCACACACAAGAGACCCTAAGCTCGGAGAAATTGGCAGAGCATTAATCTAGCGGAAGCACTCGCGATCGAGCAGGTTCATGAAGTCGTCGGACAGGTAGATGGGCAGTTTGGCCTTTGCCTTTTCGGTCATGTGGGCGGCGGAATCCTCGCCGCCGAGCGTTACGAGCGCACGGCAGCACCATGTCACGCTGCGCAAGGCCGTCATCATGTGCCACGCGCGAAAGCGACCGTCGAAGCCGGCGCGGTCGAGGCGACCGTCGACCGCCCGCCAGTAGCTCTCCACGAACTCGCCCACCGCATCGGCGGGGAACAGAAACTCGCTATCCCAAAACGTGGTGGTGGGAGCAACGAAGTATGCCACGTCCTGCGCCACTTCGCCCACGATGGGGCGCTCCCAATCAACGAACGACCCGGGGTTCTGGCAGCGAGGGTGCCGAGAGACGGACACCTGCTGGTACGCGGACAAATGCCCCACCAACGACGACCTTTCCGCCAGCTGCTCGCCCAGCAGTTGCCCACCTGCCGACGAGCCCACTGCTAAGTACTCCGCCAACTGCTCGCATGAAGCCATGGCCAGCGCCGATTCCGCTGGAATAAGGAAGTGCGACGGCAGTGTTTCGGTATTGACGATATGGGTGCAATCGGCATTAGGGCACGATTCCCGGGAAACGGGTTCGGCAACCCCAAGGAAGCGCTCGACCCACTTCGTCACGCGCGCGTCCTCGAACGCCGATGCGCGATATGCCCGATATCGGTCAACGCATTCGTCGAACAGCGTCCGCAGCGGATTTTCCGGGCGGAACAACGGGCACGCATCCCCCACCGGCACGGCGTGGATATCGGCCATCAACTGCGCAGCGCATTCCAAATCGCCCGGACGAAGATGGTCGAAGTCAAGCCGCTGTCCCTCGCAGAAGCCGATGACCAGCGCGCCCTTTCCCGGTGCCTGTGCGAAATCATCCACATAGAACGGCTGCGGCGCGCGCCTGCTCGGTTCAAGAGCACGCAGCGCCTCGTATTCGTAGCGCACCTGATTCTGATGGAACGGCTGGGCGGCAACGTTGACGCGCAGCACGAACTTGCGGCTGGTCGCCTCGTCGCGAAACCAGAAGTTGAGGTTGTGCTCGCCTTCGCCCAACGGATGCAGGTCAGAGCAGCCGCCCGCACTCGTTCCCAGTGCTTCATGCAGCGCCTCGTTGGTCTGCAGATACTTTGCCGCCACACAAGCGAGTTCGCTTTTATCGATCATCGCGCCGCAAACCTTTCCGCCTCGATAGTGCATTCGGCACGATACCGCGCGCGCAAATCGTCGGTCACACCAAGCTGGTCGCGCAGGAAGTCTTCCCCGCAGACGTAGCGCTGCGCCACCGCTTCGCGGAACGCGCGCAGGTTTTCGGGACGCGCGCGATGCGAAAGAACCAGTTCGCGCGCCCGCTGCTCGTCGCCGCCCGCAAGCCCGAGGAAGCGCTCGTAGTTTCTGCGGTACTGCTTGTCGCGCGATTCGTTCGTGAGCAGATAGTCTTCCTCTATGGCCTCGGCGCTGGCCCCCAGAACGGCAAGCACGAGCGCCGCCAGAATGCCCGCGCGATCCTTGCCGCCGCTGCAGTGCATGTACACGGGCTTGCCCGCCAGAGCATGGCCGAACGCCTCGGCCAAACACACGCGCATCTGCCCAACGGTGAGCGGATTCGCAAGAGAGCGATAGAAATGGTCGGGATCGCACGCCACATCGCGCCCCACCACCTTCGTTCCCTCGGCGGGCTCGGTGTACTCGATTCCCACCTTCTCTTTGTCGTAGAAAGGGATGTGCAGGTTCTCCACGCCGAGTACCGTCGCATCGGGTTTAGCCTCGCGCTCCCATCCGCAGCGCACGTCGATGACGCACGCAACGCCCCTCTGGCGGAACAGCACGTCCACGCCCTCCGGCGTAAGACCCACCAGCGCGCCACCGCGATACATCAGCCCCGGCTTCACCATACGCCCGCCGGAAACAGGAATGCCGCCCAAGTCCCGCACGTTCTCCACACCCGGTACTTCGATAACCCTCATGCAACGCCTTTCATATCCAAATAAATCACAGCGGCGAATCGCAAACTCTAATTCAGCACGCCAGCGTCACAATTCTGACGCATAACAGTCCAGGCAGACTTTCGCGCATCTAATGTATATGGTACACTACAGCCTACGAAGTATACCACAATGAAAGGAACCCGCATGACCACAGCAACAATGGTACCAATCTCGTCAAAGCTTCGTTCAGACGAAAAGGAGACGTTCCTCAGCACATGCGATGCCATCGGAACTTCACCCAGCAACGCAATTAGGATGTTTGTTTCCGCATTCAATAAACGAGGCGGCTTTCCTTTCGATTCAGCCAATCCCTACGGATTTTCCTCCGAGACCCTTGCCGCCATGGATGATGCCGTAGCGGGACGAGTCATCGGCCCCTTCAATTCCGTTGACGACATGTTCGCATCGCTCGACGAAGATTAGCCCATGCTTAAGCTTACCTACACGACAAAATTCAAGAAAGATTACAAGCGTGCGAAGAAGCAAGGGCGCAACCTCAAAAAGCTCGAAAACGCACTTCGTCTCCTTTGCACCCAAGAGAGCCTTCCCGAAAACTTTCACGACCATGCACTTTCGGGAAACTTCAAAGGGCATCGCGAATGCCATATCGAGCCCGATTGGCTTCTCATCTACCGTATCGACGAAGGTCAGCTCGTGCTCACGGCAACCAGAGCAGGAACCCATAGCGAGCTTTTGGGCATATAAGGGGCATCGCCATCTCACTGCCCGCAAGACATCCACGCCACATTATCGAAGCGACAACGCAAACTACCGCCTCAATGCCTTTCCTCGGCGAACCCCCCAACCGCCTTCGATTACGGCTTAACAAACTCAGGAAGGAAACACCGCAGTTGGACTTCCTAAAAAACCTCACTCCCGAAGCGCTTAAAGAGGAGCTAACCGACCGTGAATAAAGCACTCGCAAATTGAGTCCCGGTAACCATAGGCATCATTCCCGGCTTCGATCGATCAAGTGCACCGATTCGGCACATTCAAACCACTCCCCCATACATACCGCCATAGTCATTCTATGAACCAAGCAAAAATCTCGACAGAGTCTTTAACCCCGCCTCGTCAGCCAGGGAGGAGAGGAGGGCAAGGAGCGAGCGACCGCCAACCCAGGCCAATAAGCAGGCCAAACCCCCAATCGCAACAGTACAGACTTGAAAAGGCCAATCCGACCAGACAATACATATGCACACAGCATCCGAGAGACCGCCCAAGAACCATGCCACAGCAAAAATGCATTATCATAATCGCTATCGCAGCAATAACCCAGTTCGAGTCGAGATTCTCCTCCTCGGCTATAACCATTCTCAGAACCCAACACACAGCGCCCCCCAGCAACCACAGGCTAGCTTTAACGACAATCTCAGAAAGCAAAAAACCTGCAGCCACCAATCTTCCAACGATTCTTCCATGCTCGAGCGAATCGCCTTCATCAACTCTACAGCACTGGAGAAATTTGGGTCAGAGAAACTGTTGAAAAAAACAAAGACAGCTGCAACTACATAAGCCACAACGCAGAATGCGCAAACGACATTGACAGCAGTCATACCGCTTCGCTGCACATTTTCCTCCTGATTCAAAGTCTCGTCATTACGCATCTACTTCCACCTCCTAGAGAATGCCCGTGCGCTGGAATCTCGTCATCGGGCAAGCGGCTTCGGCAAACGCGTTAGCCTTCATTAAGCCTTTTGGCGCAGAGCAAGCTGGCAAAGTCCGGTTCGCTTTCGATCAGCGTGGATTACCAAACCGATGTCGAAAAGCAATCGGGATTCCGCCATGCTAGCAAACCCGTAGCCCTTCCGATGCGCTT
>JAEYEL010000097.1 GCA_023403475.1 Actinomycetes bacterium | reverse complement strand
TAGACATGATTCCGCCATTGCCTAGGCCGACCACCAAAACATCGGCATCAAGTTCTTCCGTTGGGGCGTTGCACGTTAAATCGACGGGCTGCATGAACTTCCCGACGGCAGATCCATCCACCCCGTTCGCCTCGAACGCCTGCTTTAGGGCAAGGCGGGCGGCGTTGCGAACGCCGTCGCAAGACAAAGTCGCGCTCGAGACGGTGTCTACGTTGAAGGACTGGTTCTCGATAACCCTTGGGAAGAACTTTTCCTTTGCACATTGCAAAAACACTTCGGTATCGCCATGCGCGAAGCGGTCTTCGGGCACCTCTATCTTGAGAATGGAATCCTCGTTCACGGTCACGGTGACGGGCAGATCCACGATGCGCCAATAGCCGCTCTTGTACGACGCGGTGTAGGAACCCGGCGCCATCTTGAGGTTTCCGAGTTCGTCGCCGTTCATGGCGCTGCCGTAGGCGGCTGTTGCCGCCACCATGGCTGCGGTTGAGGTGATAGTGGCTCCTGAAACGGTGTCCACGTCAAGGCTTTGCGCTTCTTGGATGGCCGTTGCAAGCTTCTCTATTGCCTTGCCGCCTTTGTTGGGGGTCTCCATGCTCCCTTCGATGGACACCTCCTTGATCGACCCGTTGGAGGTGTCGACGCTGAGCGTCACTTCCACATCTCCTCCGTAACCTTTTGCGGAAGCTGTTGCCTTCTCAACTCCGCTGCGTTTCTTTCCCTGCCCTTCTTGGGAGCAGCTCGTCATGGTGACGACACCGGTGCAAAGGGCTCCAGCGCCCATAAGCCCTAGGGAGCTTCCCTTGATGAAGCTGCGGCGAGATATCCCCACGCTCTCTTTTGAATGCATGCTTTTCCTCCTTTTCGCATTGTCCCGCATTCGGCATGTTCGATGCGAGTTGACTTATGGTAAGGGGAAGGAAGGCTTCGTGTCGTCAATGTGCTTGGGTGAATTGAAGTATCGCCCAGTTTGGTTGATGCGGTTTTATGTGCGGTAATGCAATTTGGGCAGAAGAACTTGGCTAGCGCAGTTCGCTTTCGACGAGCTCGATCAGATCTTGCTGGTTGCCTACGCCGAGCTTTTGGTAGATGTGAATAATATGCGTGTGCACGGTATTGCGAGAAACGGTCAACTCGTTAGCGATGGCCGCCCTGTTTTTCCCTCGGGCCATGCAGGCAAATACATCCGTCTCACGCGGCGTCAGGCCATGTTCTGCCGCAATTGACGAGACGGCGCTGTCGAACGACTCTTTGAAATTCTTCGGGTTCTTTTCCTGCGCGTTGTCGACTTCGATTGAAGAATAAGGCCGTCCGTAGAGTACGCGCTCCGAGAGAACCCAGAGAAGCGTTACTATCAGCAGAAGAACAAGGAGGGAAACAAAGCCGGCGGAATTGGCGGAATCGTGTGCGGCCATGTCCATGACGGTTCGCGAAGCGATGGCTCCAACAAGGCTTCCTCCGTTTTTAGCCGCAATGATACCGCCGATGCCTTTACCTGCGTAAGAGGGGGCGGGCGTAAGGACTTCGACGATCAGAACCCAAAGCAGAATGTCGAAAAGCTTGTTGCCGCAGCAGAATACAAAGAACGCAACAGTTTCGATGCTTCCCCCGCTCATCATCTGCATGAGCAGACCAGCTGTTGTAAGCAAGAGCACCGCTCTCAGCAAGCTGCTCGGGTTGTCGACTTTACGGATCAAAAGATATCCGAATAGCCCGATAATCGTGAAGAAGTTCGCCGCCGCTCTGATCAGGTAGGCCGAGTTGGGAGCTGCGTCCTTGCATAGGAGCATTGCCCCGCTGATATGAACGATGCTGTAAAGGAAGCTGGCAAGGATGAGCGCAAACAGTCTGCTTGAGTTGTGCATGTCGAAATGCGGCTTAGAATCCGTCTCATCGTGATTGGATTGCGGCGACGAAGCGTGGGTCTCGCCGCCTTTCGGCGGGCTGAACAGATTCTGGTTTAAAGGCAGTTGCTTTCGTGCGGCATGACTGAAAACCGCCATAGCGATGAGCATTGCTATTGAGGCAAGATAAGGCAATCCAATTGGCCGCAACAGAAAGAGCAATATGTTTAAAACGGAGGAGAGAAGAATAGAGAGTAAAACGTTTGCGAACAAAGAATCTCGGCTCAAGCCAAGGAAATGAAGGCACCATTTCGCCTCGAAGAAGCCTCCGCACAATCCTGCCATAGCAAATCCAGCCAGCAGGTAAGTTTGCGTTTGCAGTGCGATTCCCATTGCGATGAAGGAGGCTCCGATAATGCCGGTTATCAGTGCTGCCACAGCAATGCTTTCGAGGCGTGAGGCGGCCGATATGCGGCTCCAGCATATCATGAACAAAGCAGCCGCCGTTACGAGTGCGATGCGAAAAACGACGTCGCTTTCAGGGAAGAGAGCCGACAGGTCTTTCGAGTAATATAAGTACTCCAAGATCCAAGCGCGGCATATGCCATAGCCCATCAGCCCAAGATGAACATTGCCCCGTATCTTCTGAAAGCTTGTCACTGCGCGACCTCCTCCCCAAGCAGCATCGTTAACGGTTTCGGCGAGCAGGCGAATAACGCGCATGCTACGCAGATGGGTAACTGCTGTGAGCGCTCTCGATAAGAGGCTATGTTAGCATAATGGACGAATAAGTTTGAGAACCATTTCGGACGGCGTGAAGTTGATAGGATATTCTACTTTTTGGTGGCGACCATGTTTCAGGCGCCCTCTGCGGCATCTTGCAGGGGTGTTGCAATCTTGCAGGGGTGTCGCAATGCCAGTTTCGCAAACGGCTCGCTTCGTCTTGCGGCTATGCTTTTCCCTGCGAAAGGGAGGACAACATGGGCAGCTGCACGGTAAAGACGGTGCCTTCGCAGGGCGCGCTGGCGACGGCTATGGTGCCGCCGTGCTCTTCGGCTATCTCGCGGGCGATGGCTAAGCCTAGGCCGTAGCTGCCTTGCGTGCGTGTGCGGGCTTTGTCGGCGCGGTAGAAGCGGTCGAACACGTGCGGCAGGTCTTCGGGGGCAATGGGCGTGCCGGTGTTGCGCACGGAAAGTTCCACGTGGCGGGCGCATCGGCGCAGCGTTATGGCTATGGTGCCGCCTTCGTTCGCGTACTTGCAGGCGTTGTCGATGAGGGTGGACGCAAGGCGGTGCAGGCGCGAGGGGTCACCCGAGATGCTGACGTTCGGATCTATGCTGGCCGTAAGCTTGATGCTGCGCTCGAACGCCACCGATTCGAACTGCAGAAGGTCTTTTTCCATGAGTTCGGTCAGGTTCACGTTCTCGAAGCTGCGCTCGGCGTGCGTCCTTGGTGCGGCGGGCTTTGCCAGGTCGAGCATGTCGCACACCAGCTCCTGCATGTGTTCGGCTTCGGTCTGCGTGCTTTCCACCCACTGGTTTTGGCTGGCTATGCTGCGCTCGGGGTGCGAGCGCAGAATGGACATGTTCGCGAGGATGACGGTGAGCGGCGTCTTGAGTTCGTGCGACGCGTCGGCCACGAACCGTTGCTGCTGTTCCCATGCCGCTTCGACAGGCCCAAGCGCCCAGCGTGCGAAGAATACGCTGATGACGAGGAACGCGGCCAGCGCCGCCGCGCCAACGCCTGCAAGCGCCAGGGCGAGCGTCTGCCATGACGACGCCGAGCTTGCGTCCGCGAAAGCCACGTAAGTGGCGCCGCCCACGCTGCGTTTTACATAGAACAGGTCGAACGCGCTCAGAAAGCCCGACCCATCGCCTCTTTCCGACAGCTCGTCTTCTGCTTCGTCGAGCACGTCTTCGGCGATAGACGCCGTGGTCATGGCGGGAATGACCACAAGGTCGTCTTCTTCCTCGTCCTCGTCGTTTTGGAAAACGCATACGGCAACGGGAATGGCCGGCTCGTTGTTTTCGCGCTTGCCTCCAATTTCGGGGGGAGCCGGTTCGGGCTGGCCGGACGCGGGCTGGTCGGATGCGGGCTGACCGGACGCGGGCTGGCCGGACGCGGGCTGGTCGGACGCGGGCTGCTCTTGGGCGGAAGGATCTTTCGGCAAGGTTTCGCTTGCATCGGGCGCGCCGCTAAACGGTCGTTTCCCCGTCGCACCTGCTGCGTCTGCCGCGCGGCTGATGGCGTTGTCGAGCACGGAATTCACGTCGTCTGTGCTCTGCTTGTGGTTGATGAGGCAATTGGCCGTTAACACCACGGCCAAAACGACGGCGACGGTGGCCATGTTGAGCGCGACGAACTTGACGCGCAGCTTTTTGAGCATCGAGGCCTCCATGTGCTAGCGCTTCTGGTTTCGGTTGCTGTTGTTCGCGGAAGGGACGAAGGGTGCAGCGGTGCAGGCAGCGGGTGAGGGCGCCGCATTGCTGCCGCTGCGTTCGTCGACCGATCTGGCTATGTCTTCGGTACCTTCTGCTGGCGCTATTGTTGTTGCCGACGCGCTCGACAACATGAGCCGGTATCCCGCCTTGCGCAGCGTCTCTATGTGCGCCTTCGACCTCAGAAACGAAAGCTTCTTGCGCAGGAAGGAAACATAGGCTTCTACGTTGTTGTCTTCAGCGGTCGATTCTACTCCCCAAACTTTGGCGATGATCTGCTCTTTCGATATGACTTGGCCAGGGTTCGCCATAAGGATTCGCGCGAGTGAGAACTCCTTGTAGCTCAAGTGTATGGACTTCCCGCCGCAGGAAAGGTCGTAGCTTTCGACGTTGAGCGAAAGGTCGCCCGCGTCGAGCGTTTCGAACACCACCTCGCCTTGGCGGCGGGTGAGCGCGCGCAGGTGGGCGAGCAGCTCGGCGGGGGAGAAGGGCTTGGTCATGTAGTCGTCGGCACCGCTGTCGAGGCCGGTGATCTTGTCGGGCACGGCATCGCGCGCGGTGAGCAGTAGGATGGGTGTGCTTATGTTCTTGCGCCGCAGCGAGCTGGCTACCGTAAAGCCGTCCATTTTCGGCAGCATGACGTCGAGGATGATCACGTCGTAGATGCCGGTTTCGCCCCAGTCCACGCCACTTTGTCCGTCGTGCACCGTATCGACCACGTAGCCGTTTTCCTCCAATATACGCTCAAGCGCAGCCGCCAGCCGCACGTCGTCTTCCACAATGAGAACCTGCATGTTGCGCCCGCTTTCCTCAAAACCCGTTCGCTGCAGCCATCGCGTGAGCCAGATGCGGGTTTCCCGCCGCCCGGCTTTCCGCTTCACCGCCGTGCTTCCGCACCGGCGGTTTCGCTGCGATTTTCGGACATGATTCCATCACATGTTATTGTACCCTCAAATCTGAATACGACCTGAAAAGTTATAGGCTGGGGTGCGCAAGGGCTTGCAAAAGCGCGAAGGCGGCGGCGGCGGGGGGGGGGTGCCTCTTTCGCGAGCTTGGGGTGCGGGCAAGCTATAGGGAGGACGTGAGTTATGCGTGCGTGAGGGGCTGCGGGGAAAAATATGCGCCAAGCTTAAAGTTCAGCCTTTTTACTTGTGCATAAAGTCTTCGTAGACATGGGAATCCGGAAGGAAAAAGTGTCAAAACAGCTGTTCAATTTCCTTGGAAAAATGTCAAAATGATGATACGATACCCTTGGAAAACGCACAGAATGAGCACGGAGGAGCCGACAATGCTGAAGCGGAAAATCGAGAAGGACATTTTTGCACTGGATTGAAGGCGGCAAAAAAGCGCTGCTGATATATGGTATCCGGCATTGGACAACGTGATGGCTGTTGCGGAGTGCGGAATCGAGGAAGCCTACGTTTTCGCGAACGGCAACGTAAAGGCGGACGGAAAGATTGTCTATCTTCCCATCTACATGGTCATGTTCCTGCGGGACGACCCGGCGGAGTTCGCCGATATTTCTGTGGACAGATTCAATCTCTAAGCCTGAAGAGGTGCTTGACTGGCCGGGGGGAACACGAAGTTCAGCCGCGACGAGCGGGGCGTGGTCACGATGGGGGTGAAGGAGTTTCCGCTTAACCGAGACAGTTTGAATCTGTAGCGCGTCACTTGCGCGTGTTTTGCGGCTTGGGTGCAGCCGTACCTGCCATTGTTGTGCGCGCAGGTTGTCGTCTAGCGGTAAAGGTCAATCTCATCTACGGGGTAGTTGATAGCGAAGCCAGCCTCTCATGGCGCTGCGCTTTCCTACTTGTTCTTTCGGTCTTGCCCGTGGGCGCATGTGGCGTGCTGACGCATGCGCCGCGCTGATGCGTGTGGCACATGCGTTGGGAAAAGTTCCAAATCGGGGGCGCGATGTTCGTAAAGTTCTAAACCCAATACAAAAGTCCGTCGTTTCCCAAACCAGGAAAACGCTGCGCTCTTATTTTCTTGTTTCTTTCATTGAGCCGGTAATACTTTGAATACGTGCTCGTGTTCGTGTTCGATTGCGGGCGTGCTGATGTCGGATAAACGAGAGAGGAGAGGACGTTATGGAATTCGAGAACGATCTCGACAAGCCTTGGCGTTGGGAAGAGCCTGACGGCGTGACGGTTACGCGTACTTGTGCCTGGTCGCCCCCGGGGTGCCATCCTGTGGCGTGCGGACTGAAGCTGTATGTCAAGGACAACAAGCTCATTAAAGTGGAGGGCGACGAGAATCAGCCCATCACGCAAGGTCGCTTGTGTCCTCGGTGCATGGACATGGTGGAGCAGGTATACAGTCCCGACCGCATTATCTATCCCATGAAGCGTGCCTATGAAGACCGAGGCAAGGATAAATGGGAGCGCATCACCATGGACGAGGCATATGCCATCGTCAAGGAGAAGCACGACTATTACGTGGAGAATTACGGGCCTCAGTCGATGATCACCTTTACGGGTACGGGTCGTCAGGGCGGTGGCATGGGAGGCTCTGCCGCATGTAAAACGCTCGGAACCCCCAACAATTGCTACTGCCAGTCGGGGCAATCTTGCTACGGCCCGCGCACAACCTCGACGATTTTCTTGATGGGACAGGCTTATCCGGAAATCGACTACGCAGGTGGTTTGGTCGATCGCTACGATAACCCGCTTTTCGAAGTGCCCAAGTACATCATCTTGTGGGGAAAGGCTCCTCTAGAGTCAAACGGCGACGGTTTCTTCGGCCATGCGATTATCGACCTCATGAAGCGCGGCGCAAAGATTATCAGCATCGATCCTCGCGTGAACTGGATAGCGACCCGTGCGGAATACCATCTGAGATTGCGTCCCGGTACCGACTGCGCGTTGGCTATGGCCATGTGCAACATTATGATCAACGAGGACCTTTACGACCACGAGTTCATCGAGAACTGGACGTACGGTTTCGAAGCCCTGGCGGAGCGCGTTCAGGAAATGCCTCCCGAAAAGGCGGCGGAAATCTGCTGCTTGGACGTAGAGGACATCTACACGGTGACGCGTGCGTATGCAACGTCCCATCCGTCGTCGATTTGCTGGGGTCTGGCTGTGGATATGAGTTGGAACTCCGTGCAAACCGGTCAAGCTATCATGTCCCTTATGGCGCTGTCCGGCAACGTCGATGTTCCCGGAGGCCAGATTCTTGACGATGCGTCCGAAGGGGCTGGCAAAGACAGCAAAGCCGGCGGCAAAGGCTGGGACAAGTTTCCGAAGGATCTGCTCGAATACCAGATTGGGCGCAAGGAATATCCTTGCTCTACGCGCAACTACCAAACGCAGATGGACATGACGCTTGACACTCTGCTGACGGGCGAGCCCTATAAGCTGCGCATGGGGTGGATTTACTCAACGAATCCTATTGCATGCGACGGCGAGGAGCCTAAGAAGTGGCGCGAAGGACTGTGCAACCTGGAATTCGTGATGGTGACCGATCTTTTCATGACGCCGACGGCAATGGCGTGCGGTGATTTGTTCCTGCCGCTTGCCATGTTCCCCGAACAGGACTGCGTGGTGTCCAACCACTACGGTGGAACTCCTACTCTTACGGGCGTTATCAACAAGGCCTATTCGGTCGGGGAATGCAAATCCGACTTTGAATACACCTACGAGCTGGGAAAACTGTGCAATCCGGATGCTTGGGAGGGCATTGACTCTCTTGAGGATTGGATCAACGCGTACGGTTTCTGGACGCTGCCCTTCGAATTCAAAGACCTGCGCGACAAAGTGTACTACAGGCGTAAGGTTTCATATCGGAAGTACGAGACGGGCCATTTGCGCAAAGACGGTCAGCCGGGTTTCGAAACCATTACCGGGCGCATGGAGCTTTTCTCGCTTGTTCTTCAAAACTACGGAGAAGATCCCTTGCCGTACTATCGCGAGCCACCGTTCAGCCCGCAGAGCGAGCATGAAGACATGCTCCCCGAATACAAGGAGAAGTATCCCTTTATTCTCACCACAGGTCAGCGTAACTTCGCGTACTTCCACTCGGAGCAGAGGATGATTCCGCGCCTGCGCGAAATAGAGCCCGACCCCATCGTCGAAATCAATCCGAACGACGCCAAGCGTCTGGGCATTAGCCAGGGCGACTGGGTGAAGCTTGAGAACATGTGGGGGAAGTGCCGACTGAAGGCTCGCGTTACGTATTCGGTGAGCGAAGGTTTGGTTGCCGCCCAGCATGCGTGGTGGAAGCCCGAAGAAAACGGCGAGGCGCCTTACTACTACGGGGCCTTGGACTTCAATCCCAACAACCTCATTCCCAATCACTACATTGGGAAAACTGGGTACGGTGCGAATATCAAGAGCTCGATTTGTTCGGTCGAACGCCTTGACGGCGATGAGCGCTTTGAGAAGTAGAGGAGGCGAAAGTTGAGATGAGAAGCGGGTTGCTTATTGATTACGAGCTGTGCACGGGTTGTCATACGTGCGAAGTTGCGTGCAAGGTGGAACATCAGATTCCCGTGGGAAAGTGGGGGATTCACCTGCTTGATGACGGCTTGTGGCCCATTGATGAAGAGCAAGGCAAGTGGAATTGGAATCATATTCCCGTTCCGACCGACTTGTGCGACTTGTGCGAAGAGCGTGTTTCGGCAGGACGCGAGCCAACGTGCGTGCACCATTGCCTTGCCGGCGTTATGAAATTCGGCCCAATCGATGAATTGGTTCTTGATCTTGACAAGAAGCCAAAGCAGGTACTGTTTGTGCCTCGGTAAGAGCAGAGGCGTATCGAGTTTTTGAAAAGGAAGGGACCGCGCATCTTTGCGGTCCCGGGGAAGGAGGACAACCATGTGCTTCAGACCAGCTGATGCGGGTAGCTTTATGAGGAAGTGCCCGAAATGCGGGGCGGATGTTGCGGTAGGGG
>JAEYEL010000090.1 GCA_023403475.1 Actinomycetes bacterium | reverse complement strand
TCCAGGGGCCGGTCTCGGTGAGCTTTATGCCGTACTCGCCCTCGGCAAGCCCCAGCTCCTTCTTGCACGCCACCTCGCAGCTGTGGCAGCCCGTGCAGTACTCGGTGTTGATAAGAATGCCTTTCATTTCCCCTCCTCTACTTGTGTCGATAGCCGTTCTTCTTGTATGCATCGAAATCTGCGTAACCCTCGCCCGGCGTGTATTTCACGAACTCGCCGCATGCGATCTGATCTTCGGGCAGTTCGTCGCCTTCCTTGTAGGGATAAATCTTGCAGATCATGCACTTGATGGACGATCCAACTCCCGAAGGACCCGTCTCGAAAGCCTTTGTGCAGTTGTTCGGGTTTGCCCTGAACGTGCCGAACAGATTCGGTGCCGCCCCCTCTTCTTCGGGGAACCACCAGCCGTGCTCCGCATGAACCGTATGCTCGTTGACCACAGGAGAAACGAACGCCTTTTGGCGGAATCTGCCGTGATCGTTTTCTATCCAGACGTAGCTTCCGTCTTCGATGCCGTACTTTTCCGCTGTCTTGGGGTTGATGGTCACCTGCGGCTCAGGGTGCAGCTCGCGCATCGTGGGCATCTGCCTGTTTTCGGAATGGAAGAATTCCCACGAACGCCCACCCGAGGTGAGTACAAGCGGATACTCCTCCATAAGCTCAGGCGTAGAAAGCGGGCTTTGGGGCGGCTCGATGTGATAAGGCGTCGGGTTAAGACCCCAGATGGGGTACACAAACGGAACCAGCTCTATGCGACCCGATTCGGTTGCAAAGCCGACGGATCCATCAGGCCGGCACATTCCCTTCTCGTATTTCTTGTACACATTGTTCCACTCGTCGTAGGCGTAGCCGCCATGCTCGGCCAGCTCCTGCAAGCCCATAGCGAACGTAGTGGTGTTCTCCCCCGCAGCCTTAAGGCTCAAGTTCGTTGTCTCGAATCCATCCATTACGTCGGGGTCGGGAAGTCGGCAGTCGGTGAGATACCAGTCCATCATCTCCACGTCGTTTTTCCACGGCCAGTATTCGGGGTTGAGGCGGTGGCCCATCTCTATCATGATCTCTTCGTCCGACTTGCATTCGTAATACTGGCACGCCTTGTTGATGGAACGAACCGGCGTCCACCATGTGCGACAGCTGTTGCGCTCAGCGCTCATGGAAACGGGAAGCAGCAAATCGGCGCACGCCACAGAAATGGGTGTGATAAACGGGTCTGCGTTCACCACGAAGGGCACCTTGCGCATAGCTTCATACACGCGAGCCGCATCCATACCGGGGTTGGCAATGGCATTCGACGTCTCTATCCACAGCATGCGGATGGGAAACGGCTCTCCCACCTCCATGGCGCGAAGGAGGGCATCCGATGAGGCGTGCGTGGTGAACTCTTCGCAATCATCGCCAAAGGCATACTTCATGGTGAGCTTCTTCTTGCGCCATTCCTCGGGAATAACCGGCTCGGTCAAGGGGAGGTTCGTCGCATTGTAGGCGTTGCGAATAAGGATGTTACCGCCCGGAACATCGATATTTCCCGTAATGGCCATAAGATCGCAGCACGCCAAGTTCAGCGACATGGCTGAAAGCTGCTGATCCATAGCAAGCCCCCATTGGATGGTGGCGGGCTTCGTAGTAGCATACATGCGCGCCGAGCCAATGATATCCTCTTCGGGGATATCGGTTATATGCGCCGCCCATGCCGGGGTAAAATCTTTGACCGAGTCGGCCAGCTGTTCGAAGCCCGCACACCAGCAGTCGACGAAATCGTGGTCGTACAAGTCCTCGTTGATGATGATGTTCAGCCAAGCGCAGGCAAGCGCTGCATCAGTGCCGGGACGGATCTGCAAGAAGTACTCGGCGCGAGCACCCCACCAAGTAAGGCGCGGATCGATGGAGATGATCTTCGATCCCATCTGCACGCACTGGGCAAGCCAGTGACCGATATAACCATCGGCGTTCGACTTGAGCGGCTCATTGCCCCACACCACGATAACACCTGGGGCTACGAACTCGGGATTCGCATAACGATCCTCGTGGCCCTCCGAAGCATCGGCGATAAGATAGTCGCCTATGGGGGCGAAGGCACCGAACAGGCGCGGCAGATAGCATGCGAAACCCGTGAATCCGAATGTCGAAATGTTCGGCGTCTTCAAAGCGCAGTTGCCGAAATACGTCATAGGGCCAGTGTTTCTTCCCGTGCCGTGAATAAGCAGGATGGCGTTTCCGCCGTATTCGTCCCATACCTTGCGAACCTCGCGCTCGCAGATGTCGAACGCCTCATCCCAGCTGATACGCTCCCATTTATTCTCCCCACGCTCACCAGCACGTTTCATGGGATACTTCAAACGGTCGGGGTTGTTCACCGCTTCGGCCATGTCAAGACAGCGCACGCAGAGCTTGCCGTTCACAAACGGGCTGAGCGGATCTCCCTCCACCTTTTCGAGAATGCCGTCCTTCACGTAAAGCAGAAGTCCGCAGGAGTTGTGACACCCCGGAGGCGACCAGTGGTTCGTGCGCGTGACGACATAGCCGTCCTCCTCCCAGCGAAACTCACCCTCGTGATACGCCTTGCGGTCAAGGTTATCGAGCCATTCCTTGTAATCCGCCATCGTTTCCCCTTTCTTCTCGCCTTCGCCCCTTCGCCAACCGAAGAGGCAGATGCTCTTTTACAGCCAATCCTGCGTCTCGCAGGCCCGACTGGAAAAGCTACCTAGTCAGAAGGGCCCAGCGGGTCTTGCCGTCCATCTTCCTCACGAGGTCCTCCACCTCGCCGTGGTACATGCACCACGCCTGGCAGTGCTGCACGCACATGGGCATCTTGCCTTTGGCCACGCGCCCCTCGCACATGTCGCAGGCCTTGGTGATGACGGGGGTCCACGTCCACTCCCACTGGCCCTTGGCCCCGCCCGTCCCGTACTTCCAGGGGCCGGTCTCGGTGAGCTTTATGCCGTACTCGCCCTCGGC
>JAEYEL010000070.1 GCA_023403475.1 Actinomycetes bacterium | reverse complement strand
AAAGATAGTCCTCGACCAAACGGGAAAGCGACTTCTGCGATTTGGCGGCAAACCGTTTCCCCGCTTCAACGGCTACGTTGTCGACGCTCAGCGTAAGCTTCTGGTTCATGATGATCTCCTTAGCAATTAATACGTATAAATTATATAATACTATACGTATTGATGCAAGGAACGAAGCGGAAAAGGCACAAAACCGCTGCGCTCTGATTGAAAGCCTTGAGTTGCAAGTTGAGCCGAACACCCCCCGCCTTTGCAGTTACTTTTTCAACTAACGATTTTCAAATGAGGGTCGATTAAAAAAGAAAGGCGGAAAGCTAGCCTGTTTGTTGCTTGCTGCCTGAGAGCACCCAGAGGCGCACCCTAATCTTCCGATTCATCATAGTTACCTACCAGATCGATGAGCTGCTGCTTGGAATGGACATCCAACTTCCGATAGATTGACTTTGAATGGCTACGGATAGTGTTCTCCGATAGGCTAAGCTCGCGACTGATGGCGGACGCCGTCATCCCTGCAGCCAGCAGGGTCATAACCGACAGCTCGCTTTGGGTGATGCCAGAGCGCCCTGCGATAGCCTCGCAACGCCTCCGCAGCTCGTCGGCGTCCACCTGCCGGATAACCACTCGCTCCTGCACCACCTCAGCGGGACGCCCCTTGCGCTTGCGATGCGCCGACACAAGCGGCACAACCAACAGGTACATGCACAGCAGCGCCAGTGCGACTACGTACATCACCTGGCTTTCGCCGCCCGCCCCACGAGGAAGTGCGCCAATGTAAGAACCCAGAGCCATCGCCGCGAACTCAACACCGAACCCAAAGGCGAATACCAGCAGCGCCGGCTCGCCGGAAGTTCGCACGTGGTGAGCGACCGTTCCCTTGAAGAGCGTCTCCACCAACAGGTAGAATACACTGATCACGAAAACAAAAGGCAGGCCAAGCGAAGCGCCTATGAAGGGAAAAGGAAGCATACAGGCCGCTACCACTAGGGTGGCAACAGGATATACACCACCTACTTCAGGCGCCTGCACCTTGAACAGCATGAGCACTGCCAACACAGCACCCGTGCCCATAATAAGCCCCAACATAGATATAGCATTCACCAGCGCCGTTTCTCCCACTTGGGCAAACGCCACCTCCCGGAACACATTGAATGCAAGGCCCAAGGCGCATACGCACAGAAGCGGCTGGCCTAGACTCACCACCAAGGTCTTAAGGCGAACCAAACTCGACGCCTCCGACCTTCCCGAAGGCAGAGCGGGAAGATCGCGCAAGCTACTATGCAGCCCAACGAGACTGAGAAGGAGCAGAACAGCAACAACGGTATAGCCAAGAGTGCTCGGAGCTGAGAACAGCGCGAGGTTCAGCAAACCCGAGCCAACTCCCGAAAGAAGCAACACGAACAGACAACCTTGCGGTGAAAGCTGGGCAAGCACAATGCCCCAGAGCACGAAGCAGCACGAGTGCCCCATCCCTACGAGCACGCCCGCAAGTCCATAGAGCAACGGGCTCTTCCCTGCAGTAGCAACACCGACGAATAGCAGCAACCCCGCAACCGAAGCAACGGCAGCACACGGGAAAAGCCAACGTTGCATCATTTTATGAGTCCCAGCAACACCCAGCTCGACAGCAACTAGAAGCAACGGCACAATAGCCATAGTGCTGCTCGCGCCCAGACGAAACGGCAGGATGATGGCATCGTAATCGGGCAGCGTCGCGGCTTGCGATGCAGGCAAGGTTACGCCCCAAAGCAGATAAACGTTCACCACCAGAAAGATAATAAACCCGTAGCTACACAGGGGCACTTGCTTCACAACGCTCCGATCAATGGCCACAGTCCCTCCCTGCCGTGCCTACGCGAGCCTACCGTTGTATCGCTTTCCATTATAGAAAATTAAACCGCTAAAAAACCAGCTTTTCCTATTTTCACCCGCTTTATGTGAGAACTTCACCCCCGATATGGGTAGCCGGCATCTCTCTTCGACCTTTACACTGACCTTGTCATTGGCCGCCTTGCCGCGCCATAGGGAACGCTGGGGTACCCGACGGGCGCAGCATCTAGCTACACTTCGCAATAAAGGCGGCTATCTGAAAAGGAGGAAAGCCATGCAGAACCCAAACTCCCTGAATCGCCGCACATTCCTGAAGGGCGCCCTCGCCAGCGGTGCCGGCCTAGGCTTGGCCGCCTTGGTCACTGGTTGCACCCCCAAGCCCACCGCTGCAAGTGGCAGCAGCCTCGCCGACACAAGCAACGGCATCTCGGCCACAGGCCACAGCTGGGAGAACGCTCCCGAACCCATCGCGACCGAAGACATCGCAGCCACCTACGACTTCGATGTTGTGGTAGTGGGCGCCGGCATCGCGGGCGCAACCACGTTCATGCGTGCCTGCGAAAGCGGCCTGAAAGCGGCTCTTGTAGAGAAGACTGAGACCTTCAACGCCCGCGGCATGGATTGCGCTGCCATCGACACCAAGATCCAGAAAGCCGCCGGTATCAGCATTGACAAGGCAAAAGTTATCAACGACCTCGTTGTCAGCTCGGGCTACAAGGTCAACGGCGACCTGATAAAAACGTGGGCCGACGAATCCGGACGCGTTTTCGACGACCTTACTGACATGATGACCGATATGGGCTACACGGTGGAAGTGTACCAGTCTGAAACGTCCAACATGGACGGCGACGGCTGCTGGTACCGCACCTACCCCGTCACCCACAACTTCGGCGTGGCCGAACTGGGCAATGGCGTGTGCAACCAAACCATGGTGTCGGCCATTATCGATCGGGGCACGGTCGCCGGTGGCGAGGTGTTCTACAGTATGCCCGCCGTACAGCTGATTACGGACAACAGCGGCGCAGTAGTGGGCGTTATCTGCCAAGGTACCGAGGGCTACGTGCAATACAATGCGCCGAAGGGCGTCGTGCTCGCCACGGGCGACTTCGCCGGCAACCCCGACATGGTCGAGAAGTGGGCTCCCATGCTCCAAGAAACCGCCAACAGCGTGTATACTCCCGAAGGGGTCAACACCGGCGATCATGTGAACATGGCATTCTGGGTGGGTGGCAGCATGCAGAAGGGCCCGGCAGCCGCCATGATCCATCCCATTATGGGCGGCGGCGCATGTGGCACCTATGCCTTCATGCGCGTGAACAAAGATGGCAAGCGCTTCTGCAATGAGGATGCCCCGCTACCAGGTATCACCAATGCCTACATGACCTCACCGGGACATGTGGTCTGGACGGTTATGGATGCCGATTTCGCTTCTGAGCTAGGCCAAATGACTATGCTCTCACAGTACAGCGGCAGCACGTCGGGACCCTTCGACCCCACGCTGGGCTATACCCCCACCGAACAGATGAACATGTGCCTGGAGAACGGCTCTTCGGTAACGGGCAGCACTCTGGAGGAACTGGCTGAAGCCATGGGCGTGCCAGCCGATAACCTCGTCAATGCCGTGGCTCGCTACAACGAACTCGCGGCCGGGGGCGCCGATGAAGACTTCGGGAAAGATGCCGCCAATCTGTTCCCCATAGAAAAAGCTCCGTTCTATGCCTCTCAAGTAACGGCTGCGCTACTGACCTGCGCAAGCGGCTTGAATGTCGACAGCTCGATGAACGTATGCACCGCCGAGGGCGAGGCCATCGCGGGTCTCTATGCCGTGGGCAATTCCGCTGGCAACTTCTTCTCCAACGACTACCCAATGGTCTGCCCCGGCATCAGTCATGGACGTTGCCTGACCCTGGGCTATGTGTTGGGCGAGCAGCTGGCGAAGTAGTTGCATCTCGCCCTCCCTGCAGGACGCAATCCCTAGCGTCCTGCCAAGCGGGGTCACCTTCACGGGGTCACCTTCATTTCGAAGGAGACCCCGCTTTTCTGCATCGGTACCCCTACCCGCCGTATCAAGCCGCGCAAGCAATGCGGTAAAAAGCATTTGATGCCCATTTGGCATCCAGCATCGCATATGACCATACAAAACGACTACTGAAATTACGCCGTCAGATTCCGCAGAGTCTGGCGTTCTTCTTGGCGAGCTGCAGCATCTATCGCGTCCCTTCTCATCCGCTCAACAAGTCAAAAGAAAGTCGCTTCTGCACGGTCTTACCAAAAGTAACCGACGCGGCGCTGCAGAAATATGCTATTCGAAAAAATTAAGACCAAAACCAAAGTCCCAAACTTCGAAAATAAAAAGCCGGCGACGCATCGGTTACGCACAAAAATGAACATTGTCAGATTCTTTCGAAATGAAAGATCGCCGCCACAACCGTCCTCGAAAAAATTACCTGGCACCCATCAGTCATTGCCTAAGTCCATTTCCCAATGGGCATGCCGTTTCCCAGCGGAAGGCGGGGATTATTGCTGATTTCATACAGAGCAGCATACGCCGGCAGGCACCCTTGCGGCATGGAAAAGTCTGGCATCAGGAACGAGGTCGGTGCCCGCATCAAAGAGCTGCACGTGGCAGGGTTTCACGCAGGAGAGGCTCTCGCTCGTTGCGGGCGTGAATCGAAGCTATCTAGCCGACATAGAGAAGGGCGTCCGCAACTTCGGATTCGACATGCTCGAGCGCATCGTGTCCGGCCTGGGCGTGTCGTACTCGGAGTTCTTCGAAAGGTCTAGCCAACACGGTCAAATCAAATTTGCATCACCAATTCTCAAGACGAGAAACGAACGCTCTTGCCGACCCTGCGGATCTTCCCCACAAAAGCGTTGTTCAGATACACGTCGAGAGCATTCACGGAAATCACCCTTCGTCGCGCTCGACGACCCGCACATCGGCTGTCTTGGAGACGACGACCAGACGAAAGCCTGGATCCTGCAAAACTCGCTCCAACGTCTTGGTCGAGACGGCCCTGCCATTCTCAAGCGAGGACAGAGTCGCATGGGACACGCAGATGGACTCGGCGAAGTCGGCCTGCATCACACCCTTCGCACACCGCACACCCTCGAAGAACTTATCGGGATCAGGATAGCGATGAAAGCTGTTGAGCGAAAGCACCGCATCGAAGCTTTCGTCCGCGAAGAAGCTATGTTCGTGAACGAATCTCTGCTTAAGCAGTAACTCCTCTTGCCTTTTTGCCAAAACTAAGAGAAACTTAGAACTGCTTAGAGAAACTTAGAGGTCACCATGAGCGTTGTTGAAAAACCCATTCACTCCCCCCTTTGGCGAAATTCCTACCTGCATGGCCGGCCGTGAGCAAATAATGGCCGACTTGACCCGTGCGCTCGAAAGCGAACGACGGCGCCCTGAACTCACCACTATCTTTTCAGAGGCAAGGGGCACGGGGAAACCACTATGTTGTCACTCGTTTCCGAAAAGGCCATTGAACGGGACTGGATTGCGGTAAGCGTTCCCGCATGGACGATATCCTCGACACCCTCGAGCAAACGGGCACCGGCCTGCTCATTTCCGTTGACGAGCTTGACTCTCGACTGGACGAGATGATTCAACTTGCAGCCGTGTACCAACATTTCGTCCGTGAAGGACGCAGAGTCGCTCTACTCATGGCAGACCTTCCCAACGAGGTTTCGAGCATCCTGAACGACAAAACCGTCTCGTTTCTGCGACGCGCCCAAATAAAGCAGTCCGTCGCCATGAGCAGATGCTCAAACGATCGGGTTATTCATTCAGCCCCTAAAGGTACATGGGAGCAATCCCTACGACCGATTCTATCTGCTGAATCTCCCAAGCAGCAAGCAGGGCGACTGGAGGACCGGCGTGGGCGCGCGTCATGTAACTTGCGCCCACATGCCCAGCAAAACTACGCCTCGCGCAAAAACGCTTCGTAGCCACGCCTGGCCTCGTAGATGTCGGCTTTGCTGGTCACCTCCCACGGGGCGTGCATGGAAAGCACGGCCACGCCCGAGTCGATGACGTCCATGCCGTACTTCGCGGGAATGTACGCGATGGTCCCGCCGCCGCCGGCATCCACTTTGCCCAGTTCGGCGGTCTGAAACGACACGCCCGCATCGTCCATGACGCGGCGAATGCGCGCCACGTACTCGGCGCTGGCATCGTTGCTGCCGCTCTTCCCGCGCGCACCCGTGTACTTGTTGAACACAAGGCCGCGCCCCAGATACGCGGAATTCTTCGCCTCGAACACGCTCGCGTAGGCAGGGTCGAAGCCTGCCGAAACGTCGGAGGAAAGCATGCTCGAAGCGCTCAACGCGCGACGCAGCGGCAGCATGCCGCCTTCGCCTGCCAACTCCATGATTTCGGCAATGGTGTTCTCGAAGAACTGCGAGGCCATGCCCGTGGCGCCCACGCTGCCTATTTCCTCCTTGTCAACCAGCACGCACACGCCGGTCTTCGTCAGCATCTCGTCGGCCACCGCCAACTGGGCCATAAGCGACGTGAAGGCGCACACACGATCGTCCTGCCCGTATCCTATGACCATGCTGCGGTCAAACCCCAGATCACGCGCCCGCCCCGCCGGTACCACCTCAAGTTCGGCCGAAAGGAAGTCCTCCTCCGCAATACCGTACTTCTCTTCCAACAGCTTGAGCGCAAACTCCTTGACCGGTTCCTTGGGTTCCTTGGGGTTGCCGGCCTTTTGGAATCCGCTATCATCCGGCAAGCTTCCGATATCGGTAGCGCCCATTAAGCGAGTTCCGCACGAGGCGGACAGTCCTGCGGACTGTCCGTGCGAACAGGACTGTTCGAGCGACTGGGCACTGCCAATATCGGAAGCGGACTCGCAGGTTGAATCACCGGCGGTAGACTCGCGGGTTGCAACCAAAGGTCGATTTCCCACCAAAAGGTCAAGGGCTTCCCCTTCCACCACTTTCGCGGCCTTCTTGTCCATCTGCTCGTTCGCCAAATGGATAAGCAGGTCGGTCACGCAGAACACCGGGTCTCCCGCATCTTCGCCCACGCGCACGTTTATCACCGTGCCGTCGGTTTTCGCCACCACGCCGTGCAGCGCAAGCGGCAGAGTGACCCATTGGTAGTGTTTGATGCCGCCGTAGTAGTGCGTGTCGAGCAGCGCGAAGTCGTTCGCCTCGTAAAGCGGGTTCTGCTTAAGGTCAAGGCGCGGCGAGTCTATGTGCGCACCCAGAATGTTCATGCCTTCTACGAGCGGGCGCTTTCCCAGCTGCACCAGCATGAGCGACTTGCCATGCGTTTGCGCCCACACCTTGTCGCCCGGCTTGAGCGCGCGGCCTTCGCTCACCGCTTCCGCCAGCGACGCATAGCCCCGCTTTTCGGCCATGGCAATAGCCGCCGCTGCACATTCCCGCTCGGTCTTGTTCTCCGAAATGAAGTCTATATAGCTTGCCGCAATCTCCTCAAGCTTGCCCAAGTCCTGTTCATCGTACTTCTTCCATGCCACATCGCGTTCCATATGCATCCTTTCATCAACCGCTTTCCGCAGCGCTCTCGGCAACGCCCTCTTGCATGAGACCACGCTCAAGGAGACGAAGGCCGAGGCGTGCGCAAAGATTTTCGCAACACTCTCGACAACTTCCCTTTGCACGGAGCAAAAACGAAAAGTCGAGCCGTCTTCCGCTCTTCCGCTCTTCCGCTCTTCCGCTCTTCCGTTCTTCTGTTCTTCTGTTCGCCTTCCATTATCCACAACGCGCCAGCATCCGCCAGCATCCGCGCGTATTCTTCACCGTTGCGCCGCGTTGGCGTTGCCAAAACTGCTCGCGGGAAGAGCGGTAACAAATGTTTCACGTGAAGCATTTCGGGCAAAAACTCTCGTTGGCATTGCCGGGATCGTTTTTTGGGAAGAGAGACAAGCTTGGCTGCTAGGCGAGCTTGGGCTGCGAAGCTTGGCCGCAAGGCGAGCTTGGGCTGCGAAGCTTGGCCGCAAGGCGAGCTTCGCTGCGAAATGGGTTTGGCCGCAAGGCAGGCTTGGCTGCTAGGCGAGCTTGGGCTGTTAGGCGAGTCTGGCCTTGGGCAAGCTAGGCGAGTCTGATACGTTGTGAAGGTTGTGAGAATACGGCAACCATCTTGATTATCTTCTTGCACTCCCCCAACGGGCAGGGTACTATTTCCTTATTGAGATGGATTCTCAATAAGAGCAACACAACGGTTCAAGACGAGAACAAAAGGAGCTGCAATTATGACTTTGAAAGTACGCGAAGAGCGCCCCATGCCTGAAAATTCCACCAACTTCAACGTCATGCCCGAAAGCACGACCGCTGTAGGCACCACGCTTGAGAACCTGAAAGCCGCCATTGCCGGCGAGACCGGCGCATCCGCCAAGTACGCTGCATTCGCGAAAGCCGCCAAGGAACAGGGGTATGACCAACTATCGCGCTTGTTCGAGGCCACTTCCGCCGCCGAGCAGATCCATATCGGCCTTGAGTACGGCCTTGTTTCCGCAATGGATCCCGACTACGAAAAGCCTACGGCGGAAGCCCCTGCACCGTACACGTCCGACGTGAATCTCATCGCCAGCGCCTGCGGCGAGATCTATGAGACCTCCGACATGTACCCGTCCTTCATCAAGAAGGCTCAAGAAGAGGGCGATACGAAGGCCGTGCAGGTGTTCACGCGCGCGAAGCTGGCCGAGGCCGTGCATGCCGAATGCTACTTGGAAGCATACAACAACATCGATGCCCCCGACGACGACAAGTTCTTCCTGTGCCCGATGTGCGGCTACATCCACAAGGGCGACGATTTCGAGAAGTGCCCCATCTGCTTCTGCCCGAAGTCATCCTTCAAAGAGTTCTAGCCCAACAAGAAAGTGGCTCTGTCATGGGCGGCGACGTTGTTCACGCAGACAATCGTGGGCAGCGTCGCCGTTCGTGCGTTCATTCCAGCCCCTGCTTCGGCAAAGTAAAGTTGAGTTATTTCATCACTAATTCTTCAAAACATCTCCGCGTCAGCAAAAAATATTAGTTATTTCATCACATTATCGAAGTAAATGCTACTTTTTTTCGGCACTTGGTGTGAGCGACTTTTTTCAGCCGCCGTTTTCGTGCGAAAACAGCTTACTGAATTTTCACGAGGCCTCTGCTATGCCACCTGTTTATGGCATCCTATGAGAAAAAGCATTCCATCTGGTATTATAAAGTTTCCGAAACGCGAGCCGCCATTCTCTTTCCCCCGCATTCTCTCAACTCTAGCCTCAGAATGAGAAGTGACTGCGCCCGTCTGCTATTTGCAGAGTGTAATAGATGCACATTTTTCACTGCAAGCGAGAACGGGAACACGGGCGTTTTCCGTACCGCCAACACTGGCTTTTCGTATTTTATTACACTTTATTTGCGGCAATTGTTTCCAACCCTCCCCTAAGTTTATGTGCGGCATTCTCTGATCAACGCATGTAATGCTATATTCGTATATCATTTCAAACGAATGTCTAATTGATCCTTTCACCTTTTCTTCCTATAGTTTTCCTTGAAATACGCTATTTATTAACTGTAGATGGAAATCTTCAATTTGGGTATTTATTCTAATGTCGACCCATCTGAAGGAGAAGCTTATGAGCATCCAGAGTGTATTTGCGGGTAATATGCGGCGGTATCGCAAAGCAGCAGGCCTTACCCAAGAAGGATTGGCCGAACGAAGCGGCCTGCATCGCACCTACATTGGAGGCATCGAGCAGAAGCGCATCAACATCAGCATCAAAAACGCCGAGCGCATTGCCGTAGCGCTCGGCATCAACCCCGCTCTGCTTTTCGTCGAATACGAAAGCGACGACATAATCAAGCATCAAATGGAATGCGCCGAAAGCATGCAGCAGCGAGCGCCCGAAGACGACGAGACGATCAGCGAGCTTTATGGGCTTTGCACCTGCACACCGGAAAGCGTTATGATGCAGCGCGTGGAAGTTGAGAACATCGACCTTACCGTGCAGATACTGTGCGCGCTTATCGCCAACGGCTGTCGGAGGGAAAACCTAGCGCACGAATACCATCGTACAAAAGGCGACGTGGTCAACTTCCTTGCCGAGCACGCGCGCAAGCGCACCTACAACCATAGCTAGCAGGGAAAGGATTAGCGCAGCGCTTTTTCCCGTAGTCTTTCGATGTCCTTCGCATGTGCGGTACATGACATCGTCGTGTTTCTGCCTGCAATGAAGCCATGCGGCGTGCGCCTTTGTACTACAATGCGTAGCAAAATAGTACCGAGGCGCACGTTGAGCGCGCCTCGCATTTGGAAAGGCAGCGAAAGCAATGACGGTCATTGATATCCACGCACACATCTACCCTGATAAAATAGCGATTCGCGCAGCTCGAAGCGTTGGGGAATTCTACAACGTCGATATGTTCGAGGGAGGTTCGGTAGACAAGCTGCTCAGCTCCACCGCCGCGTCTCCCATCACCCACTTCGTCGTGCATTCCGTAGCGACCAAACCTTCCAACGTGCAGCATATCAACGACTTCATAGCCGAGCAATGCCGTGAACATCCCGAGTTCATCGGGTTTGCCACTCTGCATCAGGACTATCCCGATCCGGAAGCGGAAATAGAGCGGGCCATAAGCCTTGGTCTCAAAGGCCTGAAGCTGCACCCCGACACACAGCATGTCAACATGGACGACCCGCGCCTTTTGCGCATCTACGAAATCATCGAGGGGCGTCTGCCGCTCATCGTGCACACGGGAGACTACCGCTACGACTATTCGCACCCCCGTCGTCTGAAGAAGATCCTGCATGCCTTTCCCAACCTCGTGGTGGATGCCGCCCACTTCGGCGGCTGGTCCATCTTCGACTTGGCGGTGGAGTACCTGGAAAACGAGAACTGCTTTCTGGACATGTCGAGCTCACGCGCGTTCCTCGGCGCCCGCCGCACGCAGGAACTCGTGCGCATCTACGGCACCGAGCGCGATATGTTCGGATCCGACTTCCCCATGTGGGATCCCGCCAAGGAATATGCCGACTTCGCCGCCCTCGACTTCACCGAAAAAGAGCTGGCCGACCTGACCTGGCACAACGCTGAGCGCTTCTTGGGAATGAAGGTTTCCTAGCGATCTTCTTCCTCGGGGGCATGCTCGAGCATAAGGCTTATCTTGTCGATGCGGTGCCTGTCCATGTCCACGACGGTGAACGTGGCCGTTGCCTGCCCTTCGCTTA
>JAEYEL010000045.1 GCA_023403475.1 Actinomycetes bacterium | reverse complement strand
CCGTTGAAATAGGGAAGCGATGTGACGATATGCACCTTGTTGCGCGCGTACACGTTTGCGAGGTGCCGGTATTCCGGCATGTCGAGAATGGCCAAATTGCTGCGCACGATGAGGTCGCCCGCACCGCTTGCGCCCACATTCCCCGCGCCGTTCGCTGTACTGTGCCCTGCGGCAGTCACCAAAGGAGCGGCCTGCTCGATGAGCCATTCCAGATGGGGGTTCATTTCGGGGGAGCCGCCGGTTATGTCGAGGGTGGCAAAACCGCCGATGCGGAAGGCGGCCAGCACGTCTTCCATCGTCTCGCGGCTCATGGTCTCTGTGCGCGTGGGGTCGCATTCCAAGTAGCAGTGCGTGCAGGCCAGGTTGCATGCGTACCCTACGTTCACTTGCATGGTGGTAAGCGTCGGCGCACTTTACGGCGCGAACCGTGTGCGAGGCGAACCCGATGCATCCCAGTTTCGTGGCAATTTGGAAGTCGCCCACGTGCAAAGGCGACGTTTCCACGTCGTAGAATGCGCCGAGCCCGTGCTTCGCCAGAATACGACGGAAGTCTTCGATGTAAAGCGCGCCCGAAAGGCATTCTCCGCGCAGAACGGGGTCGTCGTAGAATTTCGGCGGCACGCGCCTATCGGAGAAGATGTCGGAGAAATACAGCTCGCCACCTGGTTTGAGCACGCGCGCTATTTCAGAGAACACTTGGTCTTTGAACGGTGAGAGGTTGATGACGCAGTTGGATATGACCACGTCAACCGATGCATCGGCAATTCCGAGCGCTGCCAGGTCTTCGATGTATCCCTGGTGGAACTCCACGTTAGACTGCGAAAATCCGAACCGTTCCATCTGCTGTGCTTCGTAGCGCCGCGCGAACGCCAGCTGCTGCTCGGTCATGTCCACCCCGATGACCCGCCCGGTTTGCCCCACCAGCTTCGAGCAAACGTACACATCGCGCCCTGTGCCGCACCCCAAGTCGAGCACGACCGCTCCCTTAAGTGCCGGCGGAATGGGCGACCCGCATCCGTAGAAATGCGCTATGATGTCGTCTTCGATGAGATCCATGACATCGAGCACGTACTTGGGCGGCACGGCCGTCGTGCAGCAGCAGGCATCGGTCTTCAAGTCGTCTGACCCTTGCAGCTGCTCGCCATAGTACTCGCGAACAATCTTCCGGATGTCTTTCCCCTCATCGAACTCCATGCATGCTCCCTTTCTGAGGCGCGGGTTGGTTTTCGTGGCACAGGTTGGCGTTAACAAGTCAGCGGGGGCGTTCCCGTGCCCCAGATTGCCGTGTTTCACGGCTGTTCGGCGCAGCGGCGCAGCCCCTTACCTTCCTTCGTCCGCCATGCCGAAGCATTCGGTGAAGAACACTTGGCAGTCAAGGTCGTAGCGATCGCATACGTCATCGAGGGCGTCGTCCATGATGCGCGCGAGGGGGCGCGATTCGCAGACGGCGCGGGCGTTCACTATCATGCGCAGGTTCTTGTGGGGGCGTAGAAGTTTCTGCGCGTACTCCACGTCGTAATCGACGCCGATGAGCGACGCCTTGTTGAAGTCGCCGTTGCCTGACGTGGCGAACAGTTTCAGGTGCGGCACGTTGCGCTTGCGCTCGATAAGCCCCATGCGGACGCCCTCTATGAGGTCGTCTATCACGGCATTCATGTCTATTTTGCCGCCGTCTTTGGTTTTGAAGTACAGGCGACGGTTGTACCAGGTGAGCTTGGCTTCGGCATCGGCGAACTCCTGATTGTTGCGAACAAATGCAGCCCGAGGCGATTTCGGCCACCATGCACCCCGACGTTTGCGTAAGGTGCGTGTCCACCAAGTTCGCACCTAGGTCGTTGGCGATGATGGCCGTTTCCCCGTAGGTTTTATTCATGTGTTCGGCCAGCGCGATCATCGTCGTGGTCTTTCCCGCGCCCAAAAACCCGCTTACTACCATGAATCGTATTTTGTCCATTGTCAGTTCCTCTTCAAACGTGGCTGTTCCGTCGTTCGTCAAAACGGCGAAACCTTCTAGCAGCAGCTTACCTGCAGGGGCTGGTCGTCCTCATCGGCTACGCCTTCGAAATCGGGGGCGCACTTGACGATGTGGTCGCCGTGGATGTCGCCGTAGTGCACGGAGCGGTCGCCGATAACTTTGATGACCTTGGAGTAGCGGCAGCCTTGAAGCCCTAGCGCCGTCACGTTGTCGCATACGTGGCGCTGCTTGCCTGCGGGGAAGCGTATGTCTTTGTCGTACAGGAAGAAATCAGGGTAGTCGGGCAGCGAGCCGTCGTAGATGATCTCTTCGCCGTAGTCTTCGCAGTGGTCGGACGTGAGCTCGGAATTCAGTAGGCGACAGGTGATGGTGGCGAACGCGATGCCAGGATACACAGCCTGCTCTTCTGGGGAAACGGGCGTCTTCCACGCCATGACATAGCGCGGGTCGTGAAAGCCGAGCTCCTGCACCACGCGCCGGAAGTCCTCCACGAACATGGCGCCGCCTAGGCGCTGAGCCACGTTTCCTATCTCGTTAGACGTTGCCACAGGAACGCGGCGGTCGGTGAACACGTCGGTGAAGTCCCATTCGCCTTGCGGCTTCAGAACGCGCTTGACCTCGGCCACATAGGCGCCCTTGTGAGGCGAGAGGTTGAACGTGCAGTTAGATATGACCACGTCGATGGACGCATCGGCAATGCCGAGCACGGCAAGGTCTTCGGGGCATCCGTGCAGAAGCTTGACGTTGCACGTCTCGTAGCCGAACTGCTTGATTTCCCGGTCGAGATACTTCTGCGCAACGGACAGGCGCTCGGCGTTCGGCTCGACGCCGATGACCTTGCCGGCAGGCCCCACCAGCTGGGCGGCCAAGTAGGTGTCGCGCCCGGAACCGCAGCACAAATCGAGAACCGTGCATCCTTCCAGAGGGGAGGCAGCGGAGCGCCGAACTCGTGGAACGTGTTCTTGATTTCGGCGGCGATGTTGAACAGCTTGTCGCGCGCTTCGCCGGGAACGGTTCCTTCCGCATCGCGCGCGCCGTTGCCTGCGGGTCAGCGCCTGCCGCTGCGGCGATGGCGTCGTAGTAGGCTTGATAGCTGCCATCGGAAACCTTACGGTAATAAGCTTGGTAATCCATATGTGCCGCCTTTCCGTATTTATTGGATTTGCGAAACTATAAGATGCAGTCTGGCATCTTTCACGGAAGTTTCGCGGCAAGATGGGCGGCAACCAGACATTCTGCGCGTGTATCCCTTTTCGCTTACGCCGCCCGCGCGCCCGCCCGCGTTTGCCTGAAAGGGTGCCAAAGTGCCAAAGAGTGTCATGTCAAAGGGACAAAGAGGACGCCAAAGGACACTCCTCATGGTATAGTTCCTCTTTCATATTTCATACGTCAAAGCTCCGTATCGAAGCAATGCGTCGAAGTGCCGTGCACTTGTCAAGCGCCGTATCGAAACAATCTGTTGGCAAGAAGCCCTCGAGTATGT
>JAEYEL010000169.1 GCA_023403475.1 Actinomycetes bacterium | reverse complement strand
CGTGAGGCAACCCGCAAGTACGGGAGTACCTTTGCGGCGGCGAGACATTCTCGCACGTGGAACGTCATCCGTAAAACAGCAGTGCTGATTCTACCACGATAGCGTGAGTGTTTGATTGCCGTTTACTTTTCGATGGCCCAATTCGCGAAAAAAGCTTTCCTGCCGTCGCGCGATTCTTCTTCTTTCAGCTGCCTTATCGCGTTTCCTGTCCGTATTTCCGCGATTGAATTTTTCGCGCTTTCCCGATTAGGTATGCGGCGGTTTCGCCTTGGCTCCATCGCAACATTCAGTTAATTTCGCCGGCAACCAGCCTGAAAATTCGAGAAGCTGCTGTTCGCGGGTCGTCGTCAACTGAATGTTGTGACGGAGCCTTCGCCTTTATGCGCGTTGGCGGGTTACGGTTGTTCTTGCTGCGCTTCTTGACGCGTAGCGCACACGCCTTGCTTCTGGTCTTGCTGGATAACGAGTGCGATAAGTTCCTCGCGGGTGTGCACGCCCGTTTTCTGGTAGATATGGCTAATGTGGGTTTTCACCGTGTTGTAGGAAATGAATGTGTCCGAAGCTATTGTTTTGGCGGTTTTCCCATATGTCAAAAGGGACAGAATTTCCCTTTCGCGCTCCGATAACGAAAATGCTTGGGCAACAAGACTGCTCTGGCGGTCGATATTGTCCGTTATGTTGTGCGGTTCCCGATCTCGCTCTTCCCTGCGTACTTGGTGATGCCGTGTCGGTGCTGCTCGATGATGTCGGCATCGAACGTGCGGCTTTCCCCCAGGTCGTGGTGGCGATCCAGGAAGCTCTGCACCGCCTCCGGCACGCCGCCCACTGCGATGTGTTGGAGGAAGAGCGGCGTTAGCCTGCCGTGCAAAGTCGCTTCGAGGGGAGTTTTGGCATGATGGCAGCTCCGCACCGTTCCCAGAATGCTCGAAGGCACGCCCATGGCCCAGCAGAGCTCTTCGAAGTCGAGAGGGAGCATCCGCAATATTCGCGCGTACCCCACGGGGAAGGAGGCCGCGCCTCCTAGGACTGTTCCCAGAAGGGAACCGGACAGAACAAGATCGAAAGTCCGTCGATTAGTGCAGAAAGAATTTTAGCGATTCCGCAATTAATACAGAAGGAATTTCGTTGATTTCCAAATTAGTACAGAAAAATCGACTCAGGGCAAGCATCATCATGCGCAAGATGAATTTCTGCTGCCGTTCCTAGCGCTGTAACGCTTCGAGGAAAGGCTCGCCACCGAGATCTCGGGTGGGTTTTTGCCTCTGTTCCGAGCACCGCAATGCCGTTCGCCTGCAAGTGATTACAAATTTTTTATTCGTAACACCAGTAGGGTTCTCCTATGCTATATTGTGTTACGGATTCAAATTGCGTAACACTTCTGGCGAAAGTTGCGTTCCGCTTCCGGTAAAGGTCGCGCGGCGCTGACGGCAGAGAGTGCTTGGCGCGGGCAGGGGTTGCGCGATACGGGCGGCGACGGATACGCAAAGCTGACGGCAAGGTCGCGCGGCGCCGACCGCAGAGGTTGCGCAACGTCAACAACAAGGGAAAGTGAGGTGCGTGACAATGCTTTCAAGGCGGGAATTTGCGAAATTTGCAGGTACGGGCGCTGCTGCTCTTTCGTTCGGCGGCATGCTGGCGGCTTGCACGGGCGGCCAGTCGGGTTCTGCGACATCTAAAGACATGCCCGACAAGGCGGGTGCGGGCGGCGATTCGTCCTCGCAAGTCGTTGTCTCCATGACGCCGGGGTCAGAACCGGCTGCGGGCTTCGACCCGTTCGTTTCCTGGGGATGCGGCGAACATGGGCACGAACCTCTCATCCAATCGACGCTCATCACCACCAATACGGACTTGGAGTTTGTAAACGACTTGGCTCTCGGCTATTCGTGCAGCGACGATGGAATGGAATGGACGTTTTCCATTCGCGACGACGTGAAGTTTTCCGACGGTGTTCCGCTCACCGCTCATGACGTGGCGTTCACCATCAACGGCATCAAGAACTCCGCCGCCGCGGAAGCCGACTTGTCTTCGGTGGCCGAAGCCGAAGCCTCAAACGACACGACCGTAACAATTCGCATGAGCAAGCCCAACAACGCTCTTTTGTACACGTTGGCGGTGGTGGGCATCGTGCCAAAGCACGCCTACGGCGCCGATTACGGATCGAACCCCATTGGCAGCGGGCGCTATATGCTTGAGCAATGGGACAAGGGTCAGCAGGTCATTCTGCGGGCGAACCCCCTCTATTACGGCGACGCACCCAAGATGGAGCGCGTGGTCGTGCTGTTCATGGAGGAAGACGCCTCTCTTGCCGCCGCGTCGGCGGGGCAGGTCGATGTGGCGTACACTTCGGCCGTTTATGCCAACAACCTGCCTTCCGGATACGGCCTTCTCGATTGCAAGACGGTCGATTCCCGCGGCATTTCACTTCCCTGCATTCCTGCGGGCGGCACAAAGCAAGATGGGGAAAACGCTTACCCTTCCGGCAACGACGTTACGAGCGATCTCGCTTTGCGTCGGGCCATGAACTACGGCGTGGACAGGCGGCGCATGATCGATCATGTGCTGAACGGCTACGGAACCGAAGCGTTCAGCGTGAGCGACGGCATGCCTTGGGCGTCGCCCGACATGAAGGTGGCGTCGAGCGTCGATACGGCGCGAAAAATCCTTGCCGAAGACGGTTGGCTTGCGGGGGCGGACGGCGTGCTTGAGAAGAACGGCGTTCGCGCGTCCTTCGACCTGTATTATTCCGCAAGCGATTCCGTGCGTCAGGCGCTTGCGTTCGATTTCGCCGATCAGATGGGCGCTCTTGGCATAGAGGTGAACGTGAAGGGCGCTGGCTGGGAAGACATCTACCCGCACGAGTTCAGTTCGCCGGTGCTGTGGGGCTGGGGCTCGCACTCTCCGGTTGAGGTGTACGAGCTTGCGCATTCGCAGGGTTGGGGAAACTTCGCCTGCTACGAGAACGCCGCCATCGACGCCAACCTGGATGCAGCTTTGGCGCAGCCGAACATCGAGGATTCGTACGTCTATTACCAGAAGGCTCAGTGGGATGCGGAAACCGGTACGGGCGTGGCTCCGCAAGGTGCGTCTACGTGGATTTGGCTCGCGAACGTGAACCATTTGTACTTCCAACGCGAAGGGTTGCACGTGGCGCAGCAGAAGCCGCATCCGCATGGTCATGGCTGGTCGCTCGTGAACAACGTCGATCAGTGGAGTTGGGGGTAATGCGTTTCTGTGTTTTGACGTCTGTTCTTGTCGAAGCAGGCGGCGCTGTTCCTTGATGGAGATAAGTCAACTTGTAAGAGTTTGACTGATTAGTATGGTATGGGGATTGGCAAAATGATTCGGTTGATAGCCCGACATGTTCTCAAATTCGCGCTGCTCATGGTGGCGGTGAGCTTTGTCGTGTTCGTGCTGGTGAGCGTTTCGCCCATTGACCCGGTGCAGGTCAACGTGGGGCAGGTGGCCTATGTTTCCATGGGGGAAGAGAAGCGTGCGCAGCTGCAGGAGTACTGGGGCGTAGGCACGCCTTTGTGGGAGCGCTACTTGAATTGGGCGAACGCGGTACTTCATGGCGATTTCGGAACGTCGTTGCGGTTCAATGCGCCGGTGGCCGAGGTCATTGCGGTACGGGCGGGAAATTCGCTTGCGCTCATGGCGGTGGCGTGGGTGGTAAGCGGCGTGCTGGGGCTGGCGATGGGCGTGGCGGCGGGCGTGTTTCGCGGACGCTGGCCTGATAGGGTGATACGCGGCTATTGTTACGTGCTTGCGTCAACACCCGCTTTCTGGCTGGGATTGGTTGCGCTCATGGTGTTCTCGGTGTGGCTGGGGTGGTTCCCCTTCGGCTTCTCGGTGCCGGTGGGCGTGGCGGCATCCGACGTGACATTCGCCGACATGCTCCGTCATCTGGCGCTTCCGGCGCTTGTGCTTTCGGTGGTGGGCGTGGCGAACATCGCCCTGCACACGCGCGAGAAGACCATCGACATCTTGGAATCCGACTACGTGAAGTTCGCCCGCACACGTGGCGAGAGCACCTGTACGGTCGTCTGTCACCACGGCCTACGCAATCTGGCACTTCCGGCCATCACGTTGCAGTTTGCGTCCGTTTCGGAAATTTTCGGCGGATCGGTGCTGGTTGAGCAGGTGTTTTCATATCCCGGCCTTGGACAGGCGGCGGTAACGGCGGGCCTTGGCGGCGACGTTGCCCTCCTTGCGGGCATCGCGCTTGTATCGGCCGCGCTCGTGTTCGGCGGAAATTTGGCGGCGAACATCCTCTACGGCATCATAGACCCAAGGATGAAGGAAGGGCGGGTGGGGGCGCATGGCGCATAGTGAAGCGGTTCGTACGGCGGCCGGCGGCAGGGCGGCGTCCGATAACGCGCCATCCGATGGTGCGTCGCTCGATGGTGCGGCGTCCGTCAAGGTGGCAGCTCCTTTCCTTCATGTTCCCCGTGCGTCGAGTGTGGGCAACCGCAAGCGCACGCTTGCGGCGTTCGTGTTCGCTTTCGCGGCGCTTGCCGTGGTGGTAGCCTTCGGCATGGCGAACACCTCTGCTGCAACGGCGACCGATTTCATGGCGAAAAACCTTTCTCCCAGCATGGAGCACCTGTTCGGTACCGACTGGATGGGGCGTGACATGTTTCTGCGCACCACGGCGGGCTTGTCTACGAGTGTGCTGGTGGGGCTGCTCGCCGCTGGCACCTCGGCGCTCATCGCGCTTTTGCTGGGCACGGTGGCTGCGTTGGGTGGTCGTGCGGTCGATACCGTCATCACCTGGCTTATCGACCTTGTGATGGGCGTTCCCCATATCGTGCTGCTCATTCTTATATCGTTCGCGCTGGGAAAGGGGTTTTGGGGCGTGGTCGTGGGCGTGGCGGTAACGCATTGGCCAAGTCTTGCGCGCGTGGTGCGTGCCGAGGTGCTGCAATGCAAGCAGGCGGGTTTCGTTGAAACAGCTCGCAAACTGGGGAAAGGACCTGTCTGCATTGCGCGCCGCCATATGCTGCCCTACGTGGCTCCGCAGTTCCTTGTGGGGCTTATCCTGTTGTTTCCCCATGCCATTCTGCATGAGGCGGCCATCACGTTTCTGGGCTTCGGCCTGTCGCCGGAACAGCCCGCTATCGGCGTGATACTTTCGGAATCCATGGGTTATCTTTCGGCGGGAATGTGGTGGCTTGCGGTGTTTCCCGGCTTGGCGCTTGTGGCCGTTGTGCTGCTGTTCGACCTTGCCGGCCAAAGCCTGCGAAAGCTTATCGACCCCCACAGCAGCCAAGAGTAGGGGGTTTCGCTGTTTTGCCGAACGGCGACATGAGCTGGAACTGTTAAGCGATTGGACGCCGAGCTTGTCCCTCGGTTGCACTGGTTTGGTTGAGGGAATTTGGAAGGAAGCACATGATCGAAGTTGGAGAACATGCCGCGCACACCGATGGGCAGGCGCATCACCACCATACGCACGCGGAAGCATCTCGGCACGAGCAGGGGCATCATCTGTTGCAGGTAGAGGATCTTTCGATGGGCTTTCGCATGTACGACCCTGATGCGGGATCCTTTTTCGCGGCGCAAAAGAAAACGGTTCCCGTCATCAGCGGATTATCCATTTCCGTGCATGCAGGCGAGATTGTGGCCGTGGTGGGGGCGAGCGGTTCGGGCAAGACGCTGCTTGCCGATGCAATCATGGGTCTGTACGAGCCGAACGCGCAGGTAAGCGGTCGCATTTGGTTCGACGGTGTGTTGCAGGATGCGGAATCGCTCGCGCGGCTGCGCGGGTGCGGCCTCTCGCTTGTTCCCCAAAGCGTGAACTATCTCGACCCGCTCATGAAAGTGGGCAAACAGGTGAGGGGAGCTGGGCGAGGGGGCCGCGCCGCCCGCACAGCCCGTGCAGCCCGCCAGCGTGCGCTGTTCGAACGCTACGGACTTGCACCCGAGGTGGAAAACCTCTATCCGCACGAGCTTTCCGGCGGCATGGCGCGTCGCGTGCTTTTGTGCTGTGCGCTCATGGACGGCCCTCGCGTCATCATAGCCGATGAACCTACGCCCGGACTCGACCTTGAGCTGGCGGTGCGCGCGCTCGACGATTTCCGCTCCTTCGCCGATGCGGGTGGGGGCGTCATGCTCATCACGCACGACATCGAGCTGGCGCTGCGCGTGTCCGACCGTGTGGCGGTTTTTCACGAGGGAACTATCGTGGAGGAAACGTCGGTTGCGAATTTCGCCGCGCCCGACACGCTGCGGCATCCCTTTTCCCGCGCACTCTGGCACGCACTACCCGAACATGGTTTTTCAACGGAAGGGAAAAGGCCGTGCATGTGCGACTTTCCCGTCGAAGGGGGTCGGTAGACTTATGTGCAAAGCTAGGTATCAAGTTTCAAAGGCCGAAGGCTCGGAAGAAGGCTCGAAAGAAGGAGCAGCCCATGCTTGAGGCGCGCGACATCACGTTCTCCTATGGAAAACCGCATGGGAAGAAGGGGGAGACATCAAGTGGGAAAGCGCCTGCGGAAGCGCCTGCGGAAGCGCCCGAGCGCTTTCTCTATCGCCATTTCAGTTTGGAAGTTGCGCCGGGCGAGCGGGTGGCGCTTGCGGCGCCGTCGGGTTTCGGGAAGACGACGCTTTGCCGTCTGCTTGCCGGTTACGAACGGTCGCAGGAAGGGGAGGTGCTGGTGGACGGCACTCCGCTTGAGCTCTTCGAAGGCGCAAGTCCGGTACAGTTGATAGGCCAGCATCCCGAACGTGCGCTCGACCCGCGCATGCGCATGAGGGATTCCCTTGCGGAAGCGGGCTTAAGGGTCTCTAAAGGCGAAGCAAAGTCTCTTGTAAGCGACCCGCTGCTCGCTGCCTTGGGCATTCGGCAGCGCTGGCTTTCCCGTTTTCCGCATGAGCTTTCCGGCGGCGAGCTTCAACGGTTCTGCATAGCCCGTGCGCTTGCAACGAACCCTCGCTATTTGGTGGCCGACGAGATATCCACTATGCTCGATGCCCTTACGCAAGCGCAGCTTTGGGAGTTTTTGCTGGCCGAGGTTGAGGCGCGCGGCATGGGTCTTGTCTTCGTCTCCCATTCCCCTGCACTCACTTCCCGTATCGCAACCCGCACCGTGAACCTTGCAGACTGTAGCTGCCGCGCATAGCTATTGCGTGTAGCTGTCAGATGGGGCTGCCGCGCGTAACCGTTGCCATTCGCGTCTCGGTGGGATAACAGCAGGGGACACAAACACTATCGCGTCCGCATCCCCTGTTTGATCATCGATATCCGTAACTACGAACATCGGTCGTATGCGACATGCACGCTATTGTTCGTGCAGCTGGCCGTCTTCCATCTTGTAGGCGCTGCCGTCGATGGTTATGTTCCAGCCATCGGGTACGCTGGAGTACGTGGACTCCAAGTGGCACTGCGTGCAGTAGAACTCGCTGGTCTCATGCGCTTTATGGCAACTGCCGCACGCTGTAACGCCGTGCTGACTCCAATCGTGCGGATTGAAAGCGCGATCGGCGGTTGCGACGGTCAAGTCGTCAGTCGTATTCACGTTCCCATGGCAACCGCTTTTTAAGCAAAAACCTGCCGTGGTAAATTCGTCGGAGCGACTTTGAAGCTGCTGCGTGGCGGAATCGAAATTGTAGTTGCCAGATATCCAGCTCATGCCCTCGGCTATTTGCTCGTCAATCGTTGCCTCGTGGCAGCCCAGGCAATTCATGTTCGCATCGGCGCCGTGATACGCGGCCAGCATCGCAGTGCTGCTACCGCTGATGGAATCTGTCTCGAAGTCGGATACATACTTGCTCATGGGCGTATGACATACGGTGCTGCAGAAACTCGGGCTGTTGTGCCAAACGAGCATGCCCGTGCCAGCCACAACCAACACTGCCACGACAACTGCCGTCACAATGAGACCGCGATGCGAGTTAGCTTTCTTCGCCGTTGGCGCCTTAGCCATTGCGTGCTGTTCCGAAGCCGTCGTATTCTCAGTGTTCTCGCTCATCTTCGCTTCCTCCTTACTTTTGCGCCAATGCTCGACCAGTCATGTAACCTGCGGTGATGCATCGTCCAAGCGACAACCCGAAAACGTCCAGTGGATAGTCGACACCACCGTAGAAGTTACCAGCGCAGTTGCCGATGACGTACAAACCCTCGATCGGGTCACCTTTGACCGTAAGCGCCTGGTTTTGCCCGTTGACCTCAAGGCCTGCGCAAATGGTCGAGCAACGCACGCGCCGGTGGATGCCGTAGAATGGCGCTTGTTTTACCGGCACCAAGTATTTCGGATTCTTGCCGAACTCCGTATCTGCGCCGTCTTCGCACAGCTTGTTGTAGTCGTTTACGGTCTGGACGAATGTCTTCGGGTCTTGGCCGATCTTCTTCGCCAGCTCTTCAAGTGTGTCGGCTTTGAACGTGCGTACCTGATCGGCGAACACGCCCTTGCGCTCGACGTTCTCTTCGGGCATGTACACGCGCAGACCTTCGGGATCCACAAGCTTGCCCCTCCAGTCGGCGGCGTCTTCCATGTAGTTGCTGTCGAAAACCTGCGAATACCAGCCTGGATGCTTACCGTCAGGCAGGTAGTTGTTGAGCAGGCTCATGCTCACGGTCTCGTCGACGAAACGTCTGCCGGTATTGTCTGCCACGGCTAAAAATGGCATGTCGCACATGGACGCCGGACCTGCATCGAAGTCGTGCAGCATCTTCGTATGACCGATGTGCTCCATGGCCGCGCCGACCCACATGCCCATCTTGTGGCCGTCGCCGGTCTGATTGGTCTGCTTGCGCTCGAAATTGTGCAGATCGGGGATGTAGTAGTCGACCATCTCATCGTCGTTCGAGTAGTCTCCCGTGGCGATGACTACGCCTTTTGCAGCATTGACTTGCACATACGTGCCGTCCTCGCGCTGGGCTATCGCGCCAGTGACGGAACCGGACTTGTTGGTGACCAGCTGGCGCGCCGGCGTGGAATAGCGAATGTCGACGCCGGCAGAAGTAGCCACCTTCGCCAGCGATTGCATCGCATCACCCGTGGTGAGAGGCTTCGGGCCGAAAAACGCGGTGATGTAGTCCAACTTGAACCCGTTGATGTTGAGCGTGGCAGCCTGCTGGCGATTGCCGTCGTCGGACGCGGGGCCGTTGACGGATTTGATGCGGTTCACGCACCAATGCAGTGCCTCGCCGGAGTTGTAGGCCCAGTTGCTCACGAGCTCGCGATGCGAGCGGTGCTGATTCGCCTTCACGACCAGGGAAATCAGATGCTCGACGCCTGCTTTGTCGCACTTGTCCAAGTTCAGACCCGCAGCGGAATTGCCGTGCGACATGGCGATGTGCTCCTTTTGCAGCACTACCACCTTCGCTCCGTTTTCCGCAGCTGAAAGAGCTGCAGGCACGCCGGCCGCTCCTGCGCCGATAACCAGCACGTCGCAGTCAACGATTTCGCTGACTTTCGTGATGATTTCTGGCGTCTGCATGAACGATGGCGCACCCTTTATCACAGACGACCCGTGCCCCGTCACGCCGATTGTGCCATTGGCGTACGGAGTGTACTCCTGATAGCCGCATGCAGAAAGCATGCCAGCCGACAGTGTCCCAAGAGCCGAGATGCCGCCGAGCTTTAAGAAGTCACGACGGGTGGTTCCTCTTTTGTTCTTGCCCACATTCCTCTCCTTTCTGTGAGATTTTCGCGCACGCAATAACGTTGCGCCGTCTACCCCGCAACGGATGCTATAGTAATGATGGCTACACCGCTAGATTGCACTTGCTTTTGTACTTGGAATAATTGTGAACAGCTATTTTAGGATGATGTATCCGCAAATTGCCTGTTCAACAAAAAGCTGCCGCGCATACGGCGCGCATTGTCGAAACCATTGGCACCATACCGTCGAAAAACGGATATACTTGCGAAAACACGTTGATAGAGCACGAAACTTTGAGGTCAGGGGAATTTCATGCCGCAGCTTTCGCTTTATCTGGACGATCAAACTATGAATGCATTGCGCGACATGGCTGATATCGGCGGCACGTCGCTGTCGAAGTGCGCAGCCGAACTCATACGTAACGCTGCCGTAAACGAGTGGCCGCCAAGTTTCGAGCGGCTGATCGGCAGTATCGACGACGTATCATTCAAGCAGCCTGTGCGGATTATGAGTAAACGTGATGTAAAAGAGATGCGCATGAGAGAAGAGGCCGTGCAATGATCTATCTGGACACGAGTACCTGCGTCGGACTGCTGCGTGGCGACATCAAAGTGAATCCTGCAGTGTGGCGTAATTATTCGCCAAAGGAATTCGGAATTCCTGTCATCGTGGAATCTGAGCTGATTATAGCTGCCGCACAAAGCGGCCATCCTGAAGAGAACATCAGCGCTGTACGTCAATTCTTGCTGCCTTTTCCGAAAGTCCCCTACGATTCAAAATGCTGCGAACTGCATTGCTACGTACGCTTGTGGCTGGAAGCGAGCGGCACGCCCACCGGAACGAACACCCTCGTTTTGGCTGCGATGTCGCTACGCTATGATGCTACACTGCTCACCCGTGTTCCCAACGTGTTCCGACGCATTCCGGAAATGAAGGTGGTCGAATGCGGGGACGACTTTGCGACGTCGTTGGCTATGTGCCAACGACGTCGTGTGATGTCCCGGCGCATTGCGATGACCTCCCACTTCGAAGACTCTTGTGGCTACGTACGGGCGACTTATAGAACACCTTCCCTCTGGAGTATACCGCAGCGCTGACGGGTGTGGATTCCGAAGCACAGGAAAGGTTGGCGTGCTGCAGAGCGTAAAGCAGTGATTCGTGATGAAAGGCGACTTCGGAAGGGCTTGATATGCTTCTTGATATGAGCAAATTCGCCATGCATAAACAGGAATGCTTCATGGTGGCTTCTCGGCTTGTTTCAGTCGGTCAGTCTATCAGCCTGCTGTGCCGCGCATAGCTGCCCGTCTTTCGCCTTGTGGGCGGTGCCGTCGATGATCGCGTTCCGGTTCAGCTCCCGGTTCGGCTTCCGATTCGGCTCCTGGTTCGGCCTCATGTGAACTCTGACTATATTCCCGAAAATTCATGAACTAATGTTCGTTTTTTGTGATAGAATCAAGTACTTGAAAAGATGCGTTGCTGACGACTTGAAGAACGCCCGATCGCTGCGGTGCTGGTTGACGGCATTGCACACGTCGGCAAGATAAGGAAAATTGTGACGCGAACAGAGCGAACCGTGCTTGGCATCGACCCTGGGCTGGCGAACACCGGGTGGGGTTTGGTGCGCCAGGAGGGGTCGCGCCTTTCGTGCATTGCCTACGGGTGCGTATCGACGGATGCGGCGCTGCCTCTTGCGCAGCGGTTGCGGAAAATACACGAGCAGGTGGGCGCAGTAATCGGGCGGTTCGAACCTACGTGCGTGGGCATCGAGACGGTGTGGTTCGGGCAAAACGTCACGGCGGCGTTCGCTACGGGGCAGGCGCGTGGCGCAGCGTTGGTGGCATGCGCCGAAGGCGGGCTTAAGGTGGGGGAATTTACCCCTCGCCAGATCAAGCTTTCCGTGGTGGGCACAGGCTCGGCGGAAAAGGAGCAGATTCAGTACATGGTGCAGAAGCTGCTCGCGCTCAAAGATGTTCCCCACCCCGACCATGCTGCCGACGCCTTGGCGGCTGCCATTTGCTACACTACGCACGACAGCATGAAGGCATGACGGTGCGGCAGCATGAAGGCATAAAAAAGCAAAGGCATGAAGGCATGAAGGGAGTTCGGGCGTGATTGCGTTTTTGAAAGGCATGCTGGCAGGCCGAAGCCTTACCGAGGCGTTTATCGACGTGAACGGTGTAGGCTATGCGGTGAGCATGTCCCAAGCGAGCTTGTCGAAGCTTCCGCCGCAGGGAGAGACGGTGCAGGTGCTCACGCACTTGCAGGTGCGCGAAGACGGCATCGCCCTATTCGGTTTTCTCGGTTCGGCGGAAAAGGAGCTGTTCGAAAAGCTCATAGGCGTGAGCGGTGTGGGGCCGAAGGTGGCGCTTGCAGCGCTTTCGTCGTTTTCTCCGCAGGCGCTTGCCGATGCCGTAGCAGCGCAGGACGTAGCGCTGGTTTCCAAGATTCCGGGGGTTGGCAAGAAGACCGCCTCGCGCATCATTTTGGAGCTTAAGGGTTCGCTCGACCACGTGGGGGAAACGCTGTTCTCCAAGGGCGAAGATTCTGGCGCAGACGCAAACGATACGGCTGCCGCAGCCGCCCGCGAAGCCCTGCTTGCCATGGGCTTCACTTCGGCGGAGGCGGATCTTGCGCTGAAAGGTGCCCCGGAGGGGGCGAGCGAGAAGGGGCTTTTGCAGTTCGCGCTCAAGAAACTGGGCTCTGCGTAGGGTTGTGGTGCGCTGCGATGCGAAACGCCGCGGTGCGAGACGCCGCAGCGACCTGGGAGCCTCAATCCGTTTCGCACCAGAAATGAACTTCATTATCGGCGAGAGCGAAATTGTGGTGAGACCCTTGGAACTTTACACGCCTGCACCTCTGCCGATAGCGAAAAGCTATTTTCGTTAGCAGGCGTTTTCGCGTTCCTAACGAAAATGAAAGGAAAAATGTTTTCGTTAATTCATTCTAAAGAAAATATTTCATGCTATACTTTCGCTCATGAGACGCGTGAAAGGAGAGCAGCCGTATGAAGAACCGTGCGGGAACGTTTGTCAGGCAGCTTGAGGGGTACGTGTCTTTTGTTCCGGCGAAGCTTCCTCCGAGTAACCCTTCGCTTTCTTTCGATCTTGAGATGATAACGTTGCTCTCCGAGGCCGATAGGGCTTTGGGCAGGCTGGACGGAATAACCCAAACTCTTCCCAACCCAGATCTTTTCGTGTCGATGTACGTTAAAAAAGAGGCGCTTTTGAGCTCTCAGATAGAGGGGACGCAGGCATCGCTTGTCGAGGTTTTGGAGACGGAAGAGAGGCAGACGTCTGACGCTCGCGAGGTCACGAATTATGTGAGTGCCTTGAATTATGGGCTGAAGCGACTTCGCGTTGACGGGTTTCCGCTTAGCCTCAGGCTGTTGAGGGAGATACACGCGAAGTTGCTGGCGTCCGGGCGCGGTAGCGGCCGCAATCCTGGGGAATTCCGCACGTCGCAAAACTGGATAGGCGGTGCGGGAAGCACGCTGTTAAACGCCGCTTTCGTTCCTCCAGCTGTCGGCGATATGAGAGTTGCCCTCGATGACCTCGAGCGCTATTTCTACGAGAACGACGGCATGCCGCCACTTGTGCAAATAGCGTTAATACATGCCCAGTTTGAAAGCATACACCCGTTCCTTGACGGCAACGGCAGAATGGGGCGTCTGCTCATCACCTTTTGGTTATGCTATCAGGGAATTCTTTCTCAACCGCTTCTCTATTTAAGCTACTATTTCAAAAGGAATCGGGCGGAGTATTACGATCGCCTTATGGCCGTAAGAACTGATGGCAAGTGGGAAGAGTGGGTGAAGTTCTTTCTCAGAGGCATTGTCGAGATATCGAACGAGTCGTCTGAATCCGCGAAGGCAATAGATTTACTGCGTGAGACTTTACAGCTGAAAATAAACAACCTTGATGCGCAGACGGCGGTCAATGCGCGAAAGCTGCTCGACCAGTTGTTCGTCACTCCGCAGGTTACGCGTACGGGCGTTGCGGCAGCGCTTGGCGTTACTCCGCCAACTGCGGGGTCTCTGATACATCGCTTCGTGAGCGATCTGGGCATTCTTATGGATGTCGACCCCGGTCTTGTGAGAAATAAACGCTATGCGTTCAAGAGCTACTTGGACATTTTGGAAGTGGGCACGGATTGATTTAACGAAAAGCTATTTTCGTTAGCGGGCGTTTTCGCGTTCCTAACGAAAACGAAAGGCGAAATGTTTTCGTTAACACGGCTTTGCGCGATGGGGCGCGTCCTGTGTATTCGCCGGCTCTGTCCGCATCTTTGTCGTGCAAGGTCATCAACAACGACTATCTCGTAAAGAAAAGCAAGAAGGAGAAGTGGCGTATCGGTACGGTTGATTCGAACTGATGCTAGCTTTATAACAAAACGACCTGCGCTGTTGCAGGCCGTTTGGGGATTTTGGTCATAGGGTGTATGGCGGAAGTGAGCGCAACACCTGCAAACACATTGAAAATACTATATTTTTACGGCATAGACGCACGGGTTTATTACAAATAAGCAATCCTCTTCTGTATCGCACAGGGGCGGATTTGCTTATTTGCCATACGGTACTCGGAAATAGTCCAAATACTTCTTAAACCTGTCCTGTGCGGACAGGCAGGTATCACGCAGATAGCCGCGCTCGTTCTGCCATTCCTTCAAGCTGCGGTAGTAGAACATCTTGATGTCGCCCTCAATGATAAACGGCACGATGTTGTTCCGCAGACACTCTTTGAAAAGGAGCAGACGCCCGACTCTGCCGTTGCCGTCCTGGAACGGATGGATGCGCTCAAAGCGATAGTGGAAATCCAGCAGATCATCAAAGATCTTATTTTCAATGGAGTTATATTCGGCAAGCAGCTTCTTCATCTCGGCACCGACATTCTCAGGTACAGTTGTATCCATACCGCCGACTTCGTTGGGCAGTCTTTTATAGTCCCCGACGGTAAGCCAATCGAGGCGGGAGTCGGAAGTTCCGCTTTTCAGAACGGCATGCAGCTGCTTGATGAACGTCTCGCTCGGAGCGTAATTGGCATTGTCGATAATCATATCAATGCACTTGAAATGGTTGGCGGTCTCGACCACATCGTCAACTTTGACCGTCCCGTCCGATACGCCGATGGTGTTCGTCTCAAAGATATAGCGCGTCTGATCGTGCGTGAGGCGGCTGCCTTCGATGTGGTTGGAGTTATAGGTCAGATCGATCTGGATTTTATGATAAATGCCGCCATGCAGCTTTGCTGCTTTCTCGGCTTTCAGCACCTCAAGAAGTGTCTTTGGCGCGTCAGTTTTCTTGTTAATGCGGTCGGGCTTCTCCGCGGTTTCGGGTATGTTCCATGTCTTACCGGTCAGGAATGCACCGTCGATTTTTCCTTCGGCACAGTACCCGCGCACGCTGCGTTCGGAAACGCCCCACTTCTTCGCCGCTTCCGCAACAGAAATATATTTCATAGCGAACCCTCACTTTCTACACAAGGATAGCAGAGTACATTATCGGCAAAATATCAAGGTTTTATGTTGGAATAATATTCGGATTTCGCCGATAACGGCAATTATGCTCAACCGTTAAATCATATATAACATCCTTGTGCTTATCGAAAGTTTGAGATTCTTATCATATTCTTGTTTTTCGGTCGAATCGTGATACGCAGTACTTGTGTTATTGTATCCAGCACCAAATAGCCCATAAAGGAGATTCAAAAGATGTAATTCCAATCTCAAACTAATGTAATTGTACGTCTAATTACATTAGTTGGCGACGTCTTTTTCCATGACCCTCGTCAAGTCCATACAGCGAACAAATGGAGAAGCGAGAATCGCTCCGTTGCTCTTCATGCACTCGAGCTGCGACTTTGCGGAAAAGGGGGATGGAAACTAATGTAATCGCGCATGGAAGGTTCTGCAAATAAAGCCGCTTTACATTAGCTCTCGCGCGGCTCTACCTGCGAGCTTTTCTTCCCGAGACCACGACGCCGCGCAACCGCTCGGCAACATCCTCAACAAGGGCAACGCATCCGCTGTCCTGCCGGAAGACCCAATGTCTTCCAAAATGTCTTCCGAGAAGCCTTCCGCTTCCAAGCTCGAGGCAGACGATTTCCCAATACATTCTGAATGTCTTTCAAACGCCGATTCAGAGCCAAAAAAGAAGCAGGCCAGCCACCTTAAAAAAGCTAGCTGACCTGCCATTACTGTTGGCAAATCTACCGCTTGTGGATACAATGCGCCGTGTTTTGCAGGCGCGGTGCATTTTTTGCGGATTTGGGGTTGATATATCGGGACATTGAGGACGGAAAGGACAACA
>JAEYEL010000159.1 GCA_023403475.1 Actinomycetes bacterium | reverse complement strand
GGGACGGCGCTCTCCAGAATGGCCACGGCCTCTTCGTCCGTCTTCCCTATAGCCTCTTCGAGCTCCCGAAGCTTGTTCGCCACTTCCTCGTGGCTTATCTCCTGGCCGGTTGATATCATGATGGACTCGCTCATGGTGGGAAGGGTGCTTTCCTCGTCCATGAGAAGCTCCTCGTACATCTTCTCTCCGTCGCGCAAACCGGTGAACGCTATTTCCACGTTCGCCCCCGAAAGGCGGATAAGGTTTTTGGCCAAGCTGAGAATCTTCACCGGCTCCCCCATGTCGAGAATGAATATCTCGCCCCCCTTCGCCATGCCGCCGGCCTGAATGACAAGGCGCGACGCCTCGGGGATGGTCATGAAGAACCTCTCTATATCGGGATGGGTCACCGTCACAGGCCCCCCGGCGGCAATCTGCTTCTTGAACAGGGGAATAACACTGCCGTTGCTCCCTAAAACATTGCCGAAGCGCACGGCCGCGAACACCGTTTTCGAAGTATGCGCGTAATACTGCATGATCATTTCGCCCATGCGCTTGGTCGCACCCATCACGCTTGTGGGGTTGACCGCCTTGTCCGTGGAGATGAAAATGAACCTTCGCGCGGCAAAGGAGTCGGCGGCGCGCACCACGTTCAGCGTTCCGAACACGTTGTTCTGCAGCGCCTCTCTGGGGCATATCTCCATAAGGGGAACGTGCTTGTGCGCGGCCGCATGGAAAACCACCGAAGGATGGTACTTCTCAAATATCTCCACGACCCGCGCGTTGTCGCAAACGTTACCTATCTCCACGATAACGTCAATGTTCGGATAATTTGCCTGTAGCTCCTGCCTGAGCATATAGGCGTCGTTTTCGTACATGTCGAAAACTACCAGACGCTCCGGGCACACAGGGGAAAGCTGGCGGCACAGCTCGCTGCCAATGGAGCCGCCGCCGCCCGTCACGAGCACGGTCCGCCCGTAAATATAGCTCGAAGCGACCTTCGTATCGAGCAGAATCTCTTCCCTGCCCAACAGGTCGGTCACGTCAACATCACGCAAGGCCACGTCGCCAAGTTCGTCTATGCGCAGATCGCGCACGTTCGGAAGGGTCTTGAGCACGCAGTTCGTCTCGGTGCAGACAGAATAGATTCGCTTCCTATCCTCAACCGATGCCGAAGGGATGGCAACGACTATTTGCTGTATATCGTACTTGGCAACCAGTGCCAAAATGTCATCGCTTGATCCTTCCACCTTCACGCCATGAATGCGCAACCCCTTTTTCGAAGGGTCGTCATCGGTTGCCACGATGGGAATGCCGGGCATGTTGGGATCCTTCGATGCCATGCGGTCGATAGTAAGCGACCCCGTTTCCCCTGCGCCGACCACAAGCGTACGAGGCCTATCGCAACCGGCTCCCGAATCAGCTCGCTTCTTCCTCCGCATCACGCGCCAGATCATGCGGTACCCGCCCATAAGAAGCACAAGGAAAACAGCTGCGGCCACGAAAACGCGAATGGGAAGACGCGCGCCGATGATCCACAGGAAAACGGCTCCCACAAGAACCCCCAAGAACACTGCGGCGACGATCTGAAGAGCCTCGTTGACGCTTGCGTACTCCCATAGATTGTTGTAGAGCCGAAACGCAAGGAGCACGGCGACGTTGACAAGGGCGAGCACGCCCAGCATGAAGAAAATCTCGGTGCTTGCGAACACTTCGTCGTACACGTTCGTCAAAAGCGCCGCAAGCCAATAGGCAAGATAAGTGGCGGCAACGTCAAGGAATAAAAGAAGCCCCGCCCGCTTGGCTATGTGCAGATCCATGTGCGACACACCCTTCAATCGGCCACAATGCTCTTCAAAACACGGTCTCGGATAACCTGTCTATTTTACAATGCAGAGCAACGAATGATAAACGGCTTAAAAAACGAACAGAACTCTCCGGCAACGTCGCGCGACCGGTGCGCGTGCGACCCATGCGACCCGTGCGACCCATGCGACCCGTGCGCGCGACAAGCACCGCATGGGCGGTGCCGAAAACCGCACGCTCGCGCCGCGCGTGACCGCCTCGCAAGCCGACGCACGTTTCCTACGTCAACTCAGGCGCCCTTCTTCCCAACCAGCTTGCCGACAAGCTTTCCACCGACGCGCTTCACCATGCCAACGGCCTCGCCCCACTCGCGGGTGCGCCCGAAAAGCACGAACCATATCGCCGCAGAGAAGGCCACGCCGAAAGCTCCTTTCGCCAGAAAGCCCAAAAGGCCATAAAGCGGGATGAACCCGCTCACAAGAAACGCAGCGAGCATGATGGCCACGATACAGGCAAGGTAGTGCGCGAACTTCGCGATGTAGGCGCGCAAAGGCCGCTCGAGCGCAAACTTGTAAACCGCCCAACCTTCGTAGACGGTCGAGATGCCCAAAGACGAGACGGCGCACGCAACGAGCACACCGTCAATGCCCCATGGCCCTACGAACAGAAGAGCAAGAAGGGGAAGCGCCACAGCTTCGAGCACAGCCTTCCATTTCGTCATCCAGTAAAGCCCGTAAGCGCTGGTAAACGACATGGCCGCTTCCCGCAGCCCTTTCACGCAGAACAGAAAGACGATGAGGAACACCGTAAGCGGAGGAAACCGCCACTCATCGCCGAACAGAAAGGCTATGAAATCGTTCACGCAGCATAAGAACCCCGTGGACACAACCACGTAGACAAGGGCGTTCACGAAGAACGTGGTTTGGAACACCTCGTACTGACGTTCTTTCGATTCGGTGACGCCAAGGTTTCCCACGCTTGCGATGATCGAACTGAACACCTTTTCGATAACCTGCGTGAGCGCATTCACTATGAGAAGATAGTTGCCGTACAGAGACGTTGCCGCAAGGCTCACGAAGTTCGTTATGATAAGGTTGCTCGCCGGAGTGGAAGCGGCACCGGCAATCTTGTGCATCATAAGCCCGACGATGTTTTTCTTGATGTCGGAAAGGATGCCCCTGTCAAGGGGCTTCACGTCCTTTTCCTTCAGATACGGATACATCCTGTTGGAAACGATGCAGATGACCACGTTCTGCAAAAACGTCGATGCGATCATGCAGATAAGAAAGGGTAGGTAGCTCTCGAAAACGAGTAGCACGGCTATCTGAGCGCCGCACATGGCTATCTGGAAAGCGTACTGAATGAGGTACACGATGTAGTTCTTCTGGTCGGCCATGATAAGCGAGCCTTTGTACGAGAAGAAATACGAGACGCCGGTGTTCAAAACGAAGCAGTAGAAGTAAACCTCGAGCAGAGGAATGTCGGGCGCGTCCGCCCCCAGAAGAAGCCTGACATTCGGCGCAAGAGCCGCCCCTAAGGCGAGAATCGCAACGCCGATGGTGATGTAGGCGCGTTTGAACAGGCGCATGAGCGACTTCACGGTATCGCGGTCGTCTTCGGCGAGCGGCTTGTACAACGCGAACACGATGGCGCTGCCAACGCCTAAGTCAGCAAGGGAAAGAATGGTCAGAATGCTCGCGAACAGGCTTTCCAAGCCGACGAACACCTGCGCCAGCTTCGCGACGAGCACGGCGCGCACGGCGAAAACCCCGATGGCGTAGATCGCCTGGCCGCCCCATGCGGCAAACACGTTTCGAACGCTGTTGGTAACCCGGCTTCCCGCCATCACGCCCGCCTGCCCGCAAGCTCGCCTACAAGCTGTTGCCACAACGGATAGATGTTGTCTTCCAGAAAACCCTGCGCCTTTTCACGTGCCGCCTGCGACATGCGCCTGCGCATCTCTTCGCTTTCCATAAGTTCCTGAAGCGCACAGGCGTACGCCTCGCAATCGTATGGGGCTATCAGGCGACCGGTTCGCCCGTCGTCGATAAGATCTCTCGGCCCTGTGTCCACATCGAAGGAGACGAGCGGAAGCCCGAACGCCA